>CALWTQ010000102.1 GCA_944384505.1 uncultured Mediterraneibacter sp. | reverse complement strand
TTCCTCGCTAAGAAATCCCAGTGGGTATTCGGCGGTGACGGATGGGCTTACGATATCGGATTCGGCGGTGTTGACCACGTACTTGCAAGCGGCAAGGACATCAACATCATGGTATTCGATACAGAGGTTTACTCCAACACAGGCGGACAGTCTTCCAAGGCTACAAAGACAGGCGCTACAGCACAGTTCGCGGCAGGCGGTAAAGAGACGAAGAAGAAAGACCTTGCAGGTATGGCAATGAGCTACGGATACGTATACGTTGCACAGATCGCTATGGGCGCTGACTTCAACCAGACAGTCAAAGCCATCACAGAGGCTGAGGCTTATCCGGGACCGTCACTGATCATCGCTTACGCTCCGTGTATCAACCACGGTATCAAGAAAGGCATGAGCAAAGCTCAGACAGAGGAGCAGCTCGCAGTAGAGTGTGGATACTGGAATAACTTCCGGTTCAATCCGGCTGCTGAAGGCAACAAGTTCTTCCTTGACAGCAAAGAGCCTAAGGAGGAGAACTATCAGGCATTCCTTGACGGCGAGGTTCGTTACAATGCCCTGAAGAGAGCGAATCCGGAGAAGGCGGCGAAACTGTTCGCGATCAACGAGCAGGAAGCTATGGAGAGATACGACTACCTGAAGAAACTGGTGGACGTATACGCAGCTGACAAGGCTGAGTAATCAGAAATAAAATGACATAAGGTTTCCGTGTGAAACAGGAAAAACCCCGGGAGTGTGAAAGCTCCCGGGGCTTTCTGTATCTGAAGAAATCGTTAGTGACAGGACAGATATTTCTTGATCTTGTAAATCGCAGATTATATAATCATATGCGGTGCAGAGTCTTTTTGTATAAGAGATTCGCAAATCAGTTCTGACAGAAAGAGGAATGAGGGATAATATGCTCAAAATAGCGATCGTGGAAGATGAGGAGAGTTATATTTCTGTGCTGCAGGAATATCTGGAACGGTACAGAAAAGAATCCGGAGAGTCCATGGAGATAACGGTATATCGTGACGGAGATGCTATTACAGCTTCCTACAGAGCCCAGTTTGACATTATTCTGATGGACATTGAGATGAAATTTGTCGATGGGATGACTGCTGCCGAAGAGATCCGCAGGGTGGATTCGGAAGTGATTATTATCTTTATCACGAATATGACTCAGTATGCAATCAGGGGATATGAAGTGGACGCAATGGACTATGTTCTGAAGCCTGTCAGTTATTTTGCGTTCAGCCAGAAAATAAAAAAGGCTGTTGCAAAACTGCAGAAACGTAAGGACGCATATATTACTATCCAGATCAAAGGCGGGATGGTGCGTGTCAATGTTGAAGATATTTACTATGTAGAAAGCCAGGGGCATAATCTGCTTTACCATATAGCGGATGGAATATACACAGCTTCGGGGACTATGAAATCCGCCGAGGAAGAATTGGTGAAATATGAATTCTACCGGGGGAATAAATGTTATCTTATAAATTTAGGGCATGTAGATGGAATGAAGGATAAATGCGCGATAGTAAACGGCGATATGCTTCAACTGAGCCGGGGGAGACTCAACGGATTTATGCAGGCTCTAACGAGATATTGGGGAGAGCATAAATGATGTTAAACGAATTCGAATTTGTAAATGCGACACTTCCGGATATTCCGCGAATATATACGGCGCTGGCAGAGTGGCTTGCGTGTATGATCTGTATAATGAGAGTAAAGCACAGGATGAAAAAATGGAAGTTCTGGTGTGTTTCCATTTTCTATTTTATTATCTTATCACTGTTTCTTGTGACGACAAATGGACAGGAGGGCATTCTGTGGATCAGCTGTATGGCCGCGGCTATTGCTTCCATGTTTCTGTTCATTAAGATATCCTGTGAGATCAGCCTGGTTGATGCGGCATATTATTGTGTCCGGGCATTTGTGATAGCGGAATTTGCAGCTTCGATTGAATGGCAGACCGCATGTTACATAGGCGTGAATCTGGGTGCGCGCGGGGCGGTGTACCAGGTGATCTGCTTACTGGCTGTTTATGGAGCCGTTTATTTTATAATCTGGATACTGTACCGTAAGTTCTCAGAAGACATCCCGGGCTATGAAGTTACAAGCAGAGAGCTTGTGGCGTATGCTATCATTGGTCTTGCGGTATTCCTGGTAAGCAATCTGGGGTTCGTATCGACGAATACGATTTTGGGGACACAGAGGACCGCGGAGATCTTTAATGCCCGGACGCTGGTTGATCTGGGAGGCGTTGCGATCATGTATGCATACCATGTTCAGAGAGTTGATCTGAGGATGAGGCATGAGCTGGAGAGTGTCCAGAATATTCTCCACGCTCAATACGTACAGTATCAGCAGTCACAGGACGCGATGGATCTTATAAACTATAAATATCATGATCTGAAACATCAGATTCATGCGATCAGACTGGAAGAGAACAAAGAAAAAAGAGAAGAGTATCTGAATCAGATCGAGAAAGAACTGCAGAGTTATGAAGCACAGAACCGTACAGGAAATAAGGTGCTGGACACGCTTCTGACTTCAAAGAATCTTGCATGTATAAAGGACCGCATTTCCATCACAAGCGTGGTTGACGGAAAGCTGCTGGAATTTATGGATGTGATGGATATCTGCTCTGTTTTTGGCAACGCGCTGGACAATGCAATTGAATGTGAAAGAAAAATTACAGACCCGGAAAAACGCCTGATTCATGTGGAAACCAGTCTGCAGCGCAGTTTTGTTATAATCCGGTTTGAGAATTATTGTGAAGGAACGCTTGAGTTTGCGGAAAATCTGCCGGTTACAACGAAAAAAGACGCAGGCTTTCACGGCTATGGACTGAAAAGTATCAGGTATACTGTTCACAAATATAATGGAGAAGTTCATATTAGCTGCGAGGACGGATGGTTCCGGCTGAACATATTAATACCATTCAGATCCGGGGGACAGGGGGACCATGGAAACTGATGAGGAACATAACGAAAAAGCGAGCAATGCCTTCACAGTGATTGATATGGCAAAATGCACAATTCTTAGTGCTTGTTTTTGTATAAAATATACATGATGTTTACAGCTTGTGCGAAAAAAGCGCAGTTTATGCAGAAAAAGGCATAAACTGCGCTGCTCATATATAATAGGCGTGCATGATCGTTCCAGTGTCATGAAAGGAAAGAAGAGAAAAGGAGGAAAAGTAATATGCTGGAAATTAATATCAATGATGTCATTGGTGTACTGAATTCATGCAGGCCCTATCTGATTGCGCTTGTATGTATTCTTGTTGTTGTCATTGCCGTGCTGATTTTCAGCCGGAAGTGTTCCGCGGTCAGCAAATATCTGCTGAGGAGTCAGTCCATCATTGCCGGGGGGATCGCGATCGTGATCGTAGTCAACATGATCCTGGTTGGCCCTATGTCTACTCTGGTCGGACTTGCGACAGGAAGCGGGCAGGTGACTCAGGAGACTGCTGATGAAGCGAATGCCACTGCAGAGGAAATTGCGGGAGAAGGAATGGTTCTTCTTAAAAATGATGATCTGCTTCCTCTGACAGACCAGAAAAACCTGAACCTGTTCGGATGGGCGTCGATCAGCCCGATCTACGGTGGGGCAGGTTCCGGATCAATTAATGATCTGTGGCCGATTGTAAGCCTTGAGGAAGGACTTACAAATGCAGGTTTTAATCTGAATACAGAGCTGCATGATTTCTACACGGCATATGAGGATGAACGGCCGGCTATGTCGGAGAGCGAACAGTCCTGGTCGCTGCCGGAACCTGCTGCTGACATGTATACGGATGAGATGATGGAAAATGCGAAGGAATTCTCAGATGTAGCTGTTGTAGTAATTGCCAGAATGGGCGGCGAGGGATACAATGATATGCCGAAGGATGTAAGCCAGGTGGGATATGAGAACAACTCAGACGAATATGAGGATTTCCCGGAGGGAACACATTACCTTGAGCTTTCCCAGTCAGAACGGAATATGGTAGATCTTGTCTGCCAGAACTTCGACAATGTTGTTGTGCTTTACAACTCAGCACACTCCTTTGAACTTGGCTTTGTGGATGAATATCCGCAGATCAAAAGTGTGATCTGGTGTCCGGGCACGGGAAATGTCGGATTTAATGCCCTTGGAGAAGTTATGAACGGCGCGGTTAATCCGTCCGGACGCACCTCTGATACATTTGTATATGATCTGACAAATACACCGTGGTGGAATAATTCCTCCCAGCTTACATACGAAAATATGGAGGATCTGACGGTTACATCCTTAAAGAGCGATGGATCAGAACGAGTATTGTCCCCGAGCTTTACAAACTATGTAGAAGGAATCTACGTGGGGTACAAGTGGTATGAGACGGCAGCGGATGAAGGATTCCTCAACTATGAGGATACAGTACAGTATCCGTTTGGATATGGTCTCAGCTATACGACGTTTGAGCAGGAGATGAGCGAGATCAGAGAAAAAGGCGATGAACTCAGCTTTGACGTCACTGTGACAAATACCGGGGAAGTTTCAGGAAAAGACGTGGTAGAGGTGTACTTCAATCCTCCGTATACCGACGGCGGCATTGAAAAATCCACGGCAAATCTTCTCGACTTCGAGAAGACGGAGATTCTGGAGCCTGGTGCGTCAGAGACAGTTACGTTTACGTTCTCAAAGGACGATCTGGCATCCTTTGACGACCAGGAGAATAACTGCTATGTACTTGAGGCGGGAGATTATGAGATATCAATAAATTCTGATTCACATAATGTGCTGGATTCAGAAACATACACTGTGGATTCAGAAACCGTTTATGATGAGGAAGCCAGAGAAGGGGACCAGATACCGGCGGTCAGCCATTTCGACTTTGCATCAGGAGATTTCGAATATCTTTCCAGGGAAGGCGGATTCGCGAATTACGAAACAGCTACACAGGCGCCTCAGTCGCTGGAAATGGCGGAGGAATACGTAGACGGTTACTATAACAATGATGTGTTCGATTATGAGACATATGTAGATTACGATGTGGAAATGCCGACTACAGGCGCGGATAATGGAATTACGCTGGCGGAGATGCGCGGACTGGATTATGATGATTCGAAGTGGGATGACCTCCTGGATCAGATGACAGTGGAAGAAATGAGCGACCTGACAGGTCTTGCGGGATTCCAGACTGCGGCAGTTGACTCTGTAGGCAAAGTCGCGACGGTTGACTGCGACGGCCCGGCTTCAATTAACAACAACTTTACAGGTACCGGTTCGATTGGTTTCCCGGTTGCGGTGATGATTGCGTCTACATGGAACAAAGACCTTGCTTATGAGTTTGGAGAGAGAATCGGGGAAATGGCGAATGAAATGAATGTAAACGGATGGTATGCTCCGGCGATGAACACACACCGTACCCCGTTCGGCGGACGTAACTTCGAATACTATTCAGAAGACGGCACACTCGCCGGCTATATAGCCGCAAATGCGGTTGCGGGAGCTAAGAGTCATGGCGTGTACGCGTATATTAAACATTTTGCGATGTATGACTCCAATGCGATGATGGTGTCGATCTGGTTCAACGAGCAGTCCATGCGTGAGGTTTATCTGAAACCGTTTGAACTCGCAGTCAAAGACGGCGGCGCAACGGCTGTGATGGAGGCATGGTGTTACCTTGGAAACCGCTGGGCGGGAGGCTGCAGTGAACTGCTGAACACTGTCCTCAGAGATGAGTGGGGATTCCGCGGCTTCGTCCTGACTGATAACTTCGCAAACAGCGGGTGGGGATACATGAATGCGGATCTGGCGTTTAACAACGGTGTAGACGCTCTGCTGACAACTTATGATTCTGGTCTGAACAGAATGCAGGATCAGGATGCTCCGTCCACAGTTGCCACACTCAGGAATGCAAGCAAGAACATTATGTATACCGTAGTAAACAGCAGCGCATATTCTGATGAGAATATGAATTCTGGAATGGAAAACTGGAAGAAAGTTCTTATCGGAGCGGATGTTGTCCTTGCGGTGCTGGCTATCGCTGTGGAAGCAACAGTAGTGCGCAAGGGATATGCAAAGCGTAAAAAAGCTTAAAAAGGCATTCTGCGCGACTGATACAGCTATTTGTGAATGCTGGAGGCCTTTTTGGCAGGGCTTAACAGCTCCGGGACCTGAATGTGTATGTCCGGGGCTGCCCTGCAAAGATTGGAGACAGAATATGTACAAGTTAAAAGAATGGTGGATGGGAAGATGGAATGACTTTGAGACGAGGCATCCCAGGCTGTCTAAATGGATATATCAGATCTTTTATTTTTTTGTATTCAGCATGGGTGTAACTGTTTTCCAGTATCTCATTTTCACCTTTATGCCTCACCTGCTTGGAAAAGGACTTGCCGGCACGGAATTTATGTGGCCGCAGATACATGTGCGTCTTTTTGGCGTTGATTTTGACTGGAGTCTGCTCGGATATAAGGTGCTTACGGACAGTGCGACAGGGGAGGTTATGATCGGCGGAGGGCTGGGCTATTTTATCAGTTATGAAGCCGGATCTTTTCTGGCGCAGTGCATTAATTTTCCGCTGCAGAGAAATATCACGTTTAAAAGCAAAGGAAATCCGTTTTATCAGGCGGTATGGTATTTTGCGGCATGGATCGTCATCTCTCTGATCTGTAATGGATTTAATAATCTTTGGATGCCGGTCGCGCAGCAGTATGTGCCTCCGGCAGTTTATAATCTGCTTGTGACAATTATTACAGGCGGGGTTTCTATGATTATTTTCTTCTTTGTATTTAAGATCATTTTCCCGGAAGGTGAAAAGGATAAAGCAGGACAGGATGAGTGAAGAAAGAACGGGAGGAGCGAAGTGAAACATCAGGATATGATTGAAAAAATGACCTTAGAACAGAAGGCGGCGATTTTAAGCGGTAAAAGCGAGTGGGAGACCTGGAATTTTGAGCATCTGGGAATCCCTTCTATCTTCTGCGCTGACGGGCCGCACGGGATTCGGAAGCAGGCGGGGGCAGGAGATCACCTGGGCCTGAATCCATCGCTTGCGGCGACCTGCTTCCCGACTGCGGCGACGATCGCCAACAGCTGGGATCCGTGTCTGGGAGAAGAGATTGGGAAAGCGCTGGGAGAGGAAGCGCGGGCACAGGGGGTCAATGTTGTCCTTGGCCCAGGGCTGAATATAAAGAGAAGTCCCCTCTGCGGAAGAAATTTCGAGTATTTTTCCGAGGATCCGTATCTTTCGGGGAAGATGGCGACGGGTTATATCCGCGGGATTCAGAGTCAGGGCGTCTCCGCCTGCCCGAAGCATTTTGCTGTAAACAGTCAGGAACTTCGCAGGATGGCGATGAATGCGGTGCTGGATGAGCGGACGCTGCGGGAAATATATCTTACGGGGTTTGAAATTGCGGTAAAGGAAGGCGGGGCAAAAGCCCTGATGACAAGTTATAACGAGGTTAACGGCGTATATGCCAATGAAAATGCGCATCTTCTCCGGGATATCCTGCGGGAGGAGTGGGGATTCAATGGGATCGTCATTACGGACTGGGGCGGATCGAACGACCATGTTAAGGGAGTAGAGGCTGGATCCGATCTGGAGATGCCCACGCCTGGATTTGACTCTGCAAGACAGATTGTGGATGC
Source organism: uncultured Mediterraneibacter sp. (assembly GCA_944384505.1). Taxonomy (GTDB): domain Bacteria; phylum Bacillota; class Clostridia; order Lachnospirales; family Lachnospiraceae; genus Mediterraneibacter. Next base: position 2,798 of record CALWTQ010000102.1, on the reverse strand, counting down.
TGTAAAAGATGGCAGGCTACCGGAAACAGCTGTGGATGAATGTGTTGACCGTCTGCTGGAGACGGTTTTTGCGCTGACAAAGGGGAAAGGGGCAGAAGAGAAATTTGATGAGAAGTCTCATCATGTGCTGGCTGCGAAAGCGGCGGCTGAGAGTGCGGTTCTTCTGAAAAATGAGGATGATATCCTTCCTCTGAAACCGGGAACGAGAGTCGCGCTGATTGGCGATTTTGCCTTTGACCCCAGATATCAGGGGGCGGGATCCTCTCTGGTAAATGCGGCGAAACTGGATAACATGGCCGACCTGATCAAAGGATACGATCTGACTCTGGCTGGTGCTGCCAGGGGATATATACGGACGGGAGAAGAGGATGTCGTTCTGAAAAAAGAAGCTGTTGACCTGGCGGAGGTGTCAGACACAGTGCTGTACTGCTTGGGCCTTGATGAGATGAGTGAGTCGGAAGGAATTGACAGGACTCACATGAGGATACCTCAGAACCAGATTTCCCTTTTGGAAGAAATAGCGAGGGTGAATAAAAATATAGTCGGAATCTTAAGCGCCGGCTCGGCTGTTGAGATGCCGTGGCATCATTGCCTGAAAGGGCTGCTGCACGGCGGTCTGTACGGACAGGCTGGGGCAGGCGCGATGCTGGATATCCTGACCGGGAAGGTGAATCCTTCCGGGCGGCTGAGCGAAACTTATCCGCTGCACTATGAGGACACTCCGGCATTTCGCTATTTTCCGGGCGAAGAGCGCAATTCTGAGTACAGAGAAGGGATCTATGTGGGATACCGCTATTATGACACGAGTAAAGTACGCGTAATGTACCCGTTCGGTTTTGGCCTTTCGTACACAACGTTTGAGTATGAAGAATTAAGCGTTGACAGAAAAGGAGCGACATTTACTATAACCAACACGGGCGGAAGGGACGGCGCGGAAACGGTTCAGCTGTATGTAGGAAAAAAGGACGCGAAAGTATTCCGGCCGGAGAAAGAGCTCAAAGGATTTCGGAAAATATTTCTGAAAGCGGGAAAAAGTAAAAAAGTAAGAATAGATTTTGACGACAAGACATTCCGTTATTGGAATGTACACACAGACAGATGGGAGATTGAGGGAGGCGTATACCGCATTATGATCGGCGCAAGCAGCGCGGATATCCGCCTGGAGGCAGAAGTGGAAGTCTCCGGGACGACAGAAGAACTTCCATATGATGCGGACCGTATGCCCTCTTATTATTCCGGCCGGATTCAGCAGGTGGATGACAGAGAATTTGAAGAACTGCTGGGTATGCCGATACCATCCGGAAAGTGGGAAGGAGAATTGACTGTAAATGATGCTGTATGCCAGATGTATTATGCGAAGAGCCCTATTGCAAGGCTGATCTTTAAGATACTGACACATATGAAAACAAAGAAAGAGAAAGCCGGAAAGCCGGATCTGAATCTTTTGTTTATCTACAGCATGCCCTTCCGTTCTATTGCGAAGATGACCGAGGGAATGGTCAGCATGGAGATGGTGGACGGGATTGTGAAAATGGTCAACGGGCATTTCTTCCGCGGACTTGGCTGCACGATCGGAGGGTTCTTCCGAAACCGGCGTTTGAACAAAGAGTATATGAAAAAGCTGCAGGACTAATTTTAAAAAGTGTCCTGCAGTTTTACGGCCCGTTCTTTTATGAATCTGAGAAAAAGCTTGTGAGATTCGGGAAGCCGGCGGTTCTTTAGGTAAATCAGTGAGATGGGATAATGGAATTCGTCCTTTAAAGGGAGCATCTTTATCCCATTGCAGGCAAATTCCTGATAAACTTTTGTGAAATGCACGGCAACACCGGCTTTTTCCCGCACGAAACTAAATACCGTGTTTGCCTGTGGAAAATTATATTGAATATTAGGCTCAAATCCTGCCAGCAGACAGCTTTGATAAAAGGCTTCATAGCCACCGCTTCCTTTCTCGGGAAATATAAAAGTTTCGTTTTTGAGTTCGCGCAGCCATATGCTGTCCTTCTGAGCCAATGGGTGTGAGTCGTAAAGGATGGCGCATGGACGGTCATCGCATAAGGTCTGGAAACAGTATTTCCTTGTGTCTGTCATCAGAAGTGAGCGCAGGATGAGAAAGTCGTAGGAACGGATATCTGCCAGAATCTGATCAGCGGGATGCTCGACAATCGTCAGCTGAATATCCGGATGGAGCTTGCGGAATTCAGTAAACAGTGAGGAAATGTGGTAGGGGGAGAGTACAGGCATGCTTCCGATGCGGATCTCTTTTACAGAATGGAGCTTTTTCAGCATATCTTCGTGCGCCTTTAGCGTACTCTCGGCATATTTCTCAAGAATCTTTCCCTCCTCTGTCAGCTCAAACATCCGCGTATTTCTGCGGATTAGAGTAACGTCCAGCTCTTTTTCCAGTTTCTGTATCTGTTTGGAGAGTGCGCTCTGCGTCAGGCCGCAGACAAATCCTGCTTCTGTAAAATTCTTTTCCCTGCACAGGGCAGTATAGTACTTAAGCTGTTGTATATTCATAGGAGATTACTTCCTTTTTATAGTTGATATCTGCGTGGCCTTTACAGCTCATGCCGCGCCATTTGTGTATATTCCTTTCAGGAATAAATTGTACCAGAAGTTGAATTGACTGTAAAGAATGAGATCACTATAATGATATACAGAAAGCAGTAAAGCCCCACAGGAAAATGCCGGATGCGTTTTTTTGCGGGGTTCTCCTTTTTTAAAGTTAGTGTATAATTATTATTGGCAAAGATAGGAATCATTCCTAAATTAAAAGGGAAGCAGAGAAAATCCCTACT
>CALWTQ010000101.1 GCA_944384505.1 uncultured Mediterraneibacter sp. | reverse complement strand
TCCTTGCATTTAGTCCGTCACTGGAACTCTTAGTTTCACTTATATCCCTGGAGCGGAATCCAGAGCCATCCTCCATCTCCGCAGAATACGTCTCAGAAATAGCCCCTGTTTTCGGACGTTTTACAAAAGGACGTTAGTGAACTTTATAGCTGTCTCAATCTTAAGGAAATCTTTACAATTTATTCATTTAAAAATATGCCCTTGTAGTATAAAATAGACATAACCCGTGAAGTACTCCGGGGAGGCGGGGAGACCTGTAGCGGATATGCGCACATACTCCGGGAAAATTCAGACGGGATAAAGGAGGGGGCAGTGAAGAGAGTAATTTGTGTGAAAGATCTGTATAAGCTCTACCGGGTCGGTGATTCTGTGGTCCATGCTCTGGACGGCGTCAGCTTTGAAATATATAAAGGTGAATTCTGCGCTATTGTAGGGACGTCCGGTTCCGGCAAGTCTACGCTTCTTAATATGCTTGCAGGCCTGGAAAAGCCTACAAAAGGCCAGGTTGTGATTGCCGGCCGGCATGTGGAGGAGATGCGGGAAGATGAGCTTGTGAAGTTCCGGCGGGAGAATGTTGGGTTCATTTTTCAGTCCTTCCATCTGATCGGGACCATGAATGCGCTGGAGAATGTAGCTATGCCTTTGATGTTCAAAGGGGAACCCCGAAAGAGCAGAATGAAGAAGGCGGATCGGATGCTGGATCTGGTGAACTTAAAGAAGCATAAAAAGCATCTGCCGAACCAGATGTCAGGGGGACAGCAGCAGAGGGTGGGTGTGGCCCGGGCGCTGGTGGCTGATCCCCAGATTATCTTCGCGGATGAGCCAACTGGAAATCTGGATTCCCACACTTCGGAGGATGTGATGCGGCTCATGCAGAAGATTGTCAGAGAGCAGAACCGCACGCTTGTGATGGTGACTCATGACAATCATCTGGCCGAATTTGCAGACCGGGTGTTCCATATATCGGATGGGAAGATCGTCCGAATTGAGAATAAGGCAGAACAGAAAGAACAGGCGGAGGCCAAAAATCAGGATGAGGGAGGAAAGAGTAATGAAACTGCTTAAGAAAACAGGAATGCTTCTTCTGTGCGCTGTATTCGTATTCTCCATGCTGCTTCCGATGGGGGCAAGGGCACAGGAGGACGCCGTAAAGGCAGGACAGACAGGAGAGGCGGCGGAACGGAGAACATCAGAACAGGGGAAGGCGGACGAAGGCGATACGGTGCTCAGGCAGATATCCCTCAGTGTGGGAGACGGGCAGGACACCCCTGTATTTAAAGCGGGGGAAAAGACTGCGCTTACCATCAATGTGATGAACAAGGGGAATACGGATGCCAGAAATGTACGGATTGCCCCGGTTGTGGGGAGTACGGATCAGTGGCCTTTTGATATGAATAAGCTGAATTACGAACTGGATCTAGGAGACATCGGCGCCGGCAAACAGGCGTCCGCGGTGTGGGGAAGTGATAAAGAGCCGCTCACTGTGAGAAGTGATGTGACAGGGAAGTCTTATCAGCTTATCTTTAAGATTACATATGACGACGGGCAGAAAGCGTATGAGACGGATAAATATGTTTTCGTGAAAACAACTGCTGCGGAGAAGCCATCCGATGGCGGGGGCAGCGAGAAACCGCAGAATCCGGGCGGATCCGGATCTGGTTCTGACAGTACGGGCGGCGGAAGCGGCTCGGGAAGCGGAGTGTCCGGCGGAGAGGATCTGTCCGCAGGAGGAGTATATAATGGGGAACCCATGGTCAGCGGCGGGAGCGGCAGTACGGGAAATGGTTCTGTGCCGCGGGTGATTGTGACAGGATTCAGCACGGAACCGGGAGAGGTGAGGGCAGGAACGAACTTTAAGCTGATCGTTCACCTTAAGAACACATCGAAACAGACCGCGGTCAGGAACATGCTTTTTGATTTCCAGGCGCCGGCGGCTGGAACGGACGCGGCGGCAGAAGCGCCGGCATTCCTTCCGGTATCCGGTTCCAGTTCCATTTATCTGGAGAATATTCCGGCGGACGGGACCAAAGATATCTCGATCGACCTTAACGCCAGGGCAGATCTTGTCCAGAAACCGTACAGCATTTCTATGACCATGAAGTACGAGGACAATGATGCCGTTCAGTACGACGGGGAATCCAGCCTGGCGATTCCGGTGAAACAGGAAGCAAGATATGAATTCAGCGAGATACAGATCAGTCCGGATACTGTGGCGGTCGGAGAAGAGGCAAACATTACCTGTAACCTGTACAACCTGGGGCGGGTGAAAATGTACAATGTAAAGGTGCGCTTTGAAAGTGACGCCATTGAGGGACAGGAGCAGTTCCTTGGGAATCTGGATTCCGGCGCGTCCGGGATGATTGATGGGATCGTGACCGCCGTTGAGGAGTCCTATGACGAATCAAACTGTAAACTTATTCTTACCTATGAAGATGACGCGGGAAATGAAACAACCGTGGAACAGCCTTTTACTATGACTGTCACTGCGATGGAGGATATGACGGAAATGGAGATGATGGGCGAGATCCCGGCAGAAACGCCCTCAAGCCCTCTGCCGCTGATTATCGGAGTTGTGGCCGCAGTGATCGTGATCGGGGCTGCCGCAGCGGTCGTTATAATAAAGCGCAGGAAAAAGAAAAGGCTGGCAGAGGAAGAGGAGGAATTGATGGATGAGGTGGAGCGATTTACTGAGGATGAGCGCGAGCAGCCTTAAAAGGCGCAGGCTGCGTACATTTCTCACAGTACTCGGCGTGGTGATCGGAACCGCCTCTATCGTAGTTATGATCTCCCTTGGCCTGGGGCTGCAGCAGTCCATGTACGAGGAAGTGGAACAGAGCGGCGGAACTACCAGCCTTACAGTTACAGGACAGTCTGATTATTATTCAAGCTATGGATACATCGGTGTGTCGGGGATGGAAGAAGAACCTTCGGAAAAATATATTACAGATGATGTGGTAAAAGAGCTCAAAGGTCTGGAATATGTGAAGAGCGCCGAACCGATGATCAACATACAGGGGATTGCCCTGAAAGGAAATTATGAAGGCTGGCTTGACATTTACGGGATGACGCCGGAAGGTCTGGAGGATCTGAATCTTACGCTGGAGCCGGGCGGCAGGCTGCCGGACCCGGACAGCCCGGACCTGGAACTTGTATATGGTAATGGCGTGATCATGAATTTCTATGACAAAAATACTGGTATGGGCTACTGGGACGGGGAGGTGCCGGACATAGATTTCCAGAAGGATAAGATATTCCTGATTCTTGACCAGGATACCTACTATCAGACCCAGAGTACGGATGTGATGGGGAGCATGGAAACAGATGACGGCAGCAGTTCCGGAAACAGCGCTCCGAAGACGGCGAAAAAGTATGTAGTGCAGGCGAGCGGAGTAGTGGCAGGTGGACCGGAATCCTACAACGCTAATTCTTACAGTGTGTTCTGTGACCTGACCAGGCTAAAAGAATGCCTGCAGAAGGAATTCCGGGGCAGGGCGATCCCGGGACAGCCCACCACTCAGAGCGGGAAGCCCTACAGCAGATTCGTGTATTCGGCGGTTAAGGTCCAGGCGGATGATATGGATCACGTGGAGGAACTCTCCAATACGATACGCAGCCTGGGGTATAATGTATCTTCCAATATCGAGTATATAGAAGCAATGAAATCTCAGTTCGCCATGGTACAGGCCGTGCTCGGCGGCATAGGGGCAGTGTCTCTTCTGGTGGCGGCGATCGGAATCGCCAATACTATGATGATGTCCATTTACGAGAGAACCCGGGAGATCGGCGTCATGAAAGTGATCGGGTGCAGTCTGAGAAATATCGGGCAGATGTTTCTCCTGGAAGCGGGATTTATCGGACTGATCGGCGGTTTGATCGGGAATATATTAAGCCTGCTTCTGTCTGTGGGGATCAATGCTGTCGTCTCAGGAAGCGGTATGGTTTCAGGAGGCAGCATCTCCTACATCCCTGTGTGGCTGATGCTTTTATCCATGGCTTTTGCCGTATTTGTGGGAATGGCGGCGGGATTCTTCCCGGCGGTGAGGGCTATGAAATTAAGTCCGCTGGCGGCGATACGGGGAGAGTGATATCCAGCTATAAAGTTCACTAACGTCCTTTTGCAAAACGTCCGAAAACAGTACCTTTGCCAAGACGTATTCTGCGGGGATGGAGGACGGCTCAGGGCTTCGCTACAGGGGATAAGGGAAACTAAGAAGCTGCGTCTGCGGATTAGATGCAAGGACAGGAGGGGAGCAACTCGCTTCGCTCAGACAATCTCCCCTCCTGTCCTGACATCCGCAGCCGCAGCTTCAAGTTTTCCTAATCCCCTTCCGAAGGCGCCCGTCGCCGTCCTCCATCCCCGCAGAATTTTTCTCGAAATGGGGCTGTTTTCTGGGCTTTTTCAGGTTGGGAGTCAGTGAATATATAGCTGCTACGAGAAGCAGGCGCGGCCGGAAGGCTTTCGCAGCCGGAATCCCCCAAGCCGCGCCAATTCGTGCTTTACAGCTCATTTGGGGCAGTAACATTCCGACAGGGAATGCGCAGGAAGCGGATCGGATGGTTTGAGTATACTTTCTGGGGAAGGGAACATCGCACGGCTGTCCCCTTCCCCAGAAAGTATACTCAAACCATCCGATCCGCTTCCGGACGTGAGTCACAGAAAATGTTAGTGCGCTAAATAGCTGAAAATCAACTCTTGCTATCTGCTCTGATTGAGAGTATAATATCCCACGGTTTTCTGATGTTAAAGAGATAAGATGGGGGTTAATATGTCTAATACTTCGATTCGGGATATGACAGTGGGAAGTCCTGTAAAACTGATTTTGAGATTTATGATACCGATGTGCCTGGGAAATATATTCCAGCAGTTTTACAATATAGCGGACTCGATTGTGGCGGGCAAGTTTATCGGTGTGTCCGCTCTGGCGGCGATTGGGAGCACGGGTTCTCTGATGTTTTTTGTTACCGGATGGCTCAATGGACTCAGCAGCGGTTTTGCAATTCTGGTGTCCCAGTGGTTCGGCGCCAGGCGGTATGACAGGATGCGCCATTATGTAGCGATGTCTGTGATCCTGTCGGCAGTGTGCGCGGTTCTTATGACGGTTGTTTTCCTGGCTGTGAATGAGCCGGTTCTGCATCTGATGAATTATTCAGAGAAGATTATGCCGGAAGTAAAATCTTATATGGGGATCATTTACGCGGGGCTTATTGTCACTGCGGCCTATAATTCCCTTGCCGCCTTCTTAAGGGCGCTGGGAGATTCGCGGTCTCCCCTTTACTTCCTGATCATATCCGCGGCGATCAATGTGGTGCTGGATATCGCGTTTATTGTAATTTTCGGCATGGGAGTGGAAGGCTGTGCCTATGCCACGGTGATCGCCCAGGGGATTTCGGCTCTGCTGTGCTTTTTCTACATTTTGAAGAAATATCCGATCCTTCACCTGAAACGGGAAGATTTCAGAATATCCTTCCAGAGTTTTGGGAGGCTGCTTGCGCTTGGGATTCCTATGGGGCTGCAGTTTTCTATTACTGCCATTGGCACGATTATTGTCCAGGGAGCGGTAAATGTATACGGAGAGGTGTATATGGCCGGTTTTTCTGCCGCCGGTAAACTGCAGAATATGGTGAATACGGTATTTACGGCATTCGGGGCGACAATTGCGACCTATGTCGGACAGAACCGGGGAGCAGGGAACATGCAGCGTGTAAAACAGGGGGTGCGGTATACACAGATTATGATTTTTGTGTGGAGCGCCATAGCGATGGTTCTGATGTATTTCGGCGGGAAATATATGACGTGGCTCTTTATTGATCCTTCTGAGACAGCCGTCGTAGATGTGTCTGTGCTGTATTTCCATACGGTTTTCTGGTGTTATCCATTTCTGGGAAGCATCTTCCTGTACCGGAATACCCTGCAGGGAATGGGATACGGACTTGTCCCCATGCTTGGCGGGATCTTTGAACTTGTGGCGAGAACCGCGATTGTAATAGCTGTATCAGGAAAGGCCAGTTTCGTGGGCGTGTGCCTGGCAGATCCGGCGGCGTGGATCGCGGCGCTGATTCCGCTGGTGCCATATTACTATAAGAAGACAGCTGGCCGCTTCGAAAGCAAATAATGGTTCAGCTATTTAGCGCATTAACATTTCCTGTGGCTCCGCTTCCTGCGTATTTTCTTCTTGACACGCCGCCTGCGCCTGATGTAGAATAACCGTTGTAAGAGAAAGCGTTGAAGAGGACAGCAGGCTGCAGGGCCATCTCAGAGAGGAGTCCGCATGGTGTGAGGATTCTGTTGGCGGCTGACTGATTACCACCTCGGAGCGGCCCTAATACGGCACGGTGATTCCGTTATCATCATTTGAATTAAGCAGGTTTTCCATGGAAAACAAGCAGGGTGGAACCGCGGGAGGAGTATCCCGTCCCTGCGTGGAGTGTTTCCGTGCGGAAGATAGATTCAAAAGTATATGAGACATTCCATCCGGGATGTCTTTTCTTTTTCTCTGCGCTGAAGACAGCGGGGGAGAGGAGGATAGAGCACGGAGGAAACAGTATAGGAACAGATTCTAAAGAAAGGAAGGAAGAACATGAAGATTACATTAAAAGACGGGTCATGCAAAGAGTACCAGCAGCCCATGAGCGTGTATGATATCGCGCTGGACTTAAGCGAAGGGCTGGCCAGAGTGGCGACAGCCGGAGAGATGGACGGGGAGGTTGTGGATCTGAGAACAGTTGTTGACCATGACTGCGGGCTGAACATTCTGACATTTAACGATGAGAAAGGGAAAGGCGCTTTCCGCCATACCGCGTCCCACATTATGGCGCAGGCCATTAAACGTCTCTATCCGGATACAAAGCTTGCCATCGGGCCATCGATTGCGGACGGATTCTATTATGACGTGGACAGAGAGACTCCGCTTACCGCTGAGGATCTGGAGAAGATCGAGGCGGAGATGAAGAAGATCGTAAAGGAGAATCTGGAGATCAAACAGTATACAATGCCGAGAAATGAGGCAATTGAGTATTTTAAGGAGAAAAATGAGGACTACAAGGTAGAACTCATTGAAGATCTTCCGGAGGATGAGACGATCAGTTTCTACTCACAGGGTGAGTTTACGGATTTGTGCGCAGGGCCGCATCTGATGACTACAAAGCCGGTGAAAGCGTTTAAGCTGACCAGCCTGGCGGGGGCTTACTGGAGAGGAGACGAGCATAACAAGATGCTCCAGAGAATCTACGGAACCGCTTTCCCGAAAAAAGCAGAGCTGGAAGAATATCTGAACCGGATCGAGGAGGCGAAAAAGCGGGACCACAGAAAGCTGGGAAAAGAACTCGGCCTGTTTATGATGCGCGAGGAGGGACCGGGATTCCCCTTCTTCCTTCCGAACGGCATGGTGCTTAAGAATACTCTTCTTGACTACTGGAGAGAAATCCACCGCAGGGCAGGTTATGTGGAGATCAGCACACCGATTATGTTAAGCCGCCATCTGTGGGAGACTTCCGGCCATTGGGATCATTACAAAGAAAATATGTACACTACGGTAATCGATGAGGAAGATTTCGCGATTAAGCCTATGAACTGTCCGGGCGGTATCCTCGTATACGAGTCAGAACCCCGTTCTTACAGGGATCTCCCGATCCGCATGGGCGAGCTGGGACTTGTGCACCGCCATGAGAAATCCGGCCAGCTACACGGCCTGATGAGAGTTCGCTGCTTTACGCAGGACGACGCTCATATTTTCATGACTCCGGAGCAGATCAAAGACGAGATCAAAGGTGTTGTGAAACTGATCGATGAGGTTTACAGCCTGTTCGGATTCAAATATCACGTGGAGCTTTCCACCCGTCCGGAGGACAGCATGGGAAGTGATGAGGACTGGGAGATGGCGACAGACGCTCTTCGCGCCGCGCTTGATGACATTGGCCTTTCTTATGTTGTAAATGAGGGAGACGGTGCGTTCTACGGTCCGAAGATTGACTTCCATCTGGAGGACTCCATCGGAAGGACGTGGCAGTGTGGAACGATCCAGCTTGATTTCCAGCTTCCGCTCCGGTTTAACCTGGAGTACACGGGAGCGGATGGAGAGAAACACCGCCCGATTATGATCCACCGCGTTGTGTTCGGCTCTATTGAGCGTTTCATCGGAATCCTGATCGAGCATTTCGCAGGGGCGTTCCCGACCTGGCTTGCTCCGGTGCAGGTGAAAGTGCTTCCGATCTCTGACAAACATATGGAATACGGCGAGAAGGTGCTTGAGGCGCTCAAAGAGGCCGGAATCCGTGCGGAGATTGACACAAGAGCTGAGAAGATCGGCTATAAGATCCGTGAGGCACAGATGAAGAAAATCCCATATATGCTTGTCGTTGGAGCAAAAGAGGAAGAAGAGAATAAAGTTTCCGTCAGAAGCAGAGCTGCCGGAGACGAGGGGCAGATCAGCCTGGATGAATTTATTGCAAAGATCAGGAAAGAGATTGAAAATAAAGGGAGAGAAGATTAAAAGAAGGTCAAGAGACGTTTTCCCAAATGAGAAAATGCAGAGCCGGCGCGCAGATCAAATCAGCGCGCCGGTTCTTTTGTTATGGCATCAGCCTTTTTGAATTTTAATATTTCCGTAATCGGCTGTAAATTCTACCGCCTTTTTCCCTTCGGCATTCTGGACAAAGTGCATTTCCATATAGTCAGAATCCATCCGGCCTTCTATATCGGATGGAAGCTGGATCTCTCCATAATCTGTGGTAAGATCAAAGGAATAGGTATCCGGCTCATCGTGCAGGACGATCTCGCTGTCCCCGTAGTCATTCGTTCCGGTCAGAGTTTCCAGTCCTTCTGCGTCAAAGTAGAGATCCCCGCTGTCTATTGTGAGATCCGCGGAAACCACCTTCATATCAGTCAGGGAGGAATACCCGTAATTATTTGTCAGTGCAAGATTGTCTATGGAAGAACTGGAAGCATCCAGGTCTCCGGCGTCAAGTTCAATATCTGCCTTGGAAAAACTGCATTCGGACAGCTCTACATCTCCGTAATCCATATAGACAGAGAAACTATCCGCGGATACGCCGTCCATCTCGAGATCGCCGTAATCATTGTAAATATCCAGGAAGGAGAGCTGCGTCCCCTCCGGCAGATACAGGCGGATTTCCGGCCATGTGATCCGGGAAGAAGTATCTGAGCCAAAGAAAAAGATACCGCCGGAGGAACGGCCTTCCTGAGAAAAGGTAAAGGTCCCTTCTCTGACGTCCCAGTCAGGTTCTTTATAATTTCCATCCAGGGTGTATTCCAGATAGAAATTTTCATCTTCAGAAGGGAGGATAACGATATCCGCTTCTGATCCGATGCGGAGTTCGGCTTTTGTGAAAGAATCAAGCTTTGTTTTATCCAGTCGGAAAGGTTCTGCCGAGTCTGAGGTAGACTGTACACCGCTTGGTGTCAGAGCAATTCCGGGACCTCCGCCTGCGGCGAGACCGGCTCCGGTCAGAAGAAGACCGGCTGCCATGAGACTGGAAGAGATGATCATAATTTTCTTAGTCAATGGCTTCATTTTTTTCGCCCTCCTTTTGTTACGTTTCCAAGTACGACTGATACCTTCCGTATAAACCAGCGGAAGAAAAGGATAGATCCGTAGATAAACAGGATCCCGAGTCCCGTGCTGAACAGGCCGAGGCCGATGTTGCACAGGGCGTCTCCGAAGGAGCGGAAGAGAAGGGCCGCACCCCCGAAAATACTTAGTATGCCGGCGGCTGCTACGCATACTGCGGTAAGTACCAGACAGAGCAGGAGCAGGCCAATGACAAATACGAATGCAAGCGCTACGATGACAAGCGCGAATGCCACCGGGATCGCCACGGGCGCTGCGAACACGGACAGGCTTGCGATCCATACGGCGGAGAGTCCCCGCTTTACTGTTTTAGGCGGCTGCTTTACATTCTGGGCTGCCAGATCCAGGATCAGCGCATTGGCAGCTTCGTCCGGAGAGCCCAGATCCTCTATGGCCTGCTGCTCATGCTCCGGGCCCGCCTCGGCAAAATACTCTGAAAAATATTCCATAGCCCGGTCATAATCTTCCTTCGGAAGCCGGCGCAGTTTCTGAGAGAGAATTTTTAAATACTCATCTTTTGTCTTTGGATGTTCTGTCTGACTCATTTTGAAACCCCTCCTTTTACAATGTCGTCAATGATGAATTTGTAAGTTTCCCATTCTTTTAGAAGCTCCGTCTGCCTGACTTTCCCGGCAGGGGTGATGCGGTAATATTTCCGGTTCCGTCCCTGGTACTGTTCATCATAAGTGTCCACGTATCCGCTCTCCTGAAGCCGCTTCAGGATGGGATAGAGCGCGGCGTCTCTCGATCCTGCGGCCCTCTTGATGATCTGGCTGATCTGGTAGCCGTAGGCGTCGCCCTCCGCGATGATGGACAGGACAAGAAAATCCAGCATAGGCGCATTGAGTGTGAAAGTCATAAACTCAGTCCTTTCTGCATGCTGCCTGAATCAAATAAAACGATATGTAAAAATAAACTATATATTTTATTTATTCATATTATATTCAATATAATATATAATGTCAATAGGTATTCGGCTATTTAGCGCAATAACATTTCCTTCAACTCACGTCCGGAAGCGGAGCGGATGGTTTGCGATACATATTCTGTGAAAGGGGACAGCCGTGCGATGTTCCGTTCCAGAATCCGGAAAATCTAGCAGGCCGAAGAGATGTTTAAAGGCAAAGCGGTGCTCCGGGCAACTCGCTCGTGCGCTCAGAGAGGGCGTAATGTTTGGCAGGTGGAAACCCTGCCCGGTAAGATATCAG
>CALWTQ010000100.1 GCA_944384505.1 uncultured Mediterraneibacter sp. | reverse complement strand
GATACGGCTGATATCTTACCGGGCAGGGTTTCCACCTGCCAAACATTACGCCCTCTCTGAGCGCACAAGCGAGTTGCCCGGAGCGCCGCTTTGCATTTAAACATCTCTTCGGCCTGCTAGATTTTCCGGATTCTGGAACGGAACGTCTTACGGCTGTCTCCTTCCACAGAATACGTATCACAAAACACCCGCTCCGCTTCCGGACGTGAGTCACGGGAAATGTTACTGCGCTAAATAGCTGTCTCTTACAGTCTTGATTTAAAGTCCTGATATCCGAATGTCTTTACCATCTCGCATTTTCCGTCTTCTCTCTCCAGTACGATATCCGGCAGTTTCATCCCATTAAATGTGTTGGTCTTTACCATGGTATAGATCGCCATATCTTCAAATTCCAGCCGATCCCCCGGGCTCAGGGGATGTTCGAATGCGTAGTCGCCGATTACATCTCCGGCAAGACAGGTGGGGCCGGCCAGCCGGTATATGTATCTCCGGCGCTTCTTTTCTTCCCCCGGCTCTCCGCCTGCCTGTCTTTGGGCATTGTCCGCCGATTCTGCCGCATTCCCTGCCGGCACGCCTTCTGAGGGCGCCTCTTCCGCGCCTTTGAGCGGCGGCCGATAGGGCATCTCCAGCACGTCAGGCATATGGCATGCGGCTGAAGCGTCCAGTATGGCGATCTCCATCCCGTTCTCTACGATCTCCTGCACTTCTGTCAGAAGGATTCCCGCGTTTAAAGCCACTGCCTCCCCGGGTTCCAGATATACTTCCACGCCGTAGGTTTCCTGTATATGGCGGATACACTTTTTCAGCCTTTCCCTGTCATAATCCGGCCGGGTAATGTGATGTCCCCCGCCGAAGTTCACCCATTTCATCCGTCCGAGATACTCTCCGAACTTCTCTTCCACCGCCCGGATCGTCACCTCCAGGTCGTCCGAGTTCTGCTCGCACAGCGTATGGAAATGGATTCCGTCCAGGTCTCTTAGATCTTCTTCTGACATCTCTTCCCGGAACTTCTCTGCTGTGGTCCCGAGTCTGGAGAACGGCGCGCAGGGATCATAGATCGCGTGTCCTTCCTGGGTGGAGCACTCCGGGTTCACACGGAGTCCCGCGCTTTTTCCTGCTTTTTTCACAAGGTCTTTGTACTTTTTAAACTGTGCCGGAGAATTAAAGACAATGTGATCGCACAGCTGCAGAATCTCCGGCATCTCATCCTCCTTGTATGCAGGTGAGAAGATGTGATTCTCCTTCCCCATCTCCTCATATCCGAGCCGCGCCTCATAAAGCCCGCTGGCTGTCGTCCCGTTCAGGTATTCCCCGATCAGAGGATACATCCGGTACATGGAGAATGCCTTCTGTGCCAGAAGGATCCTGCAGCCCGTATCGTCACAGATTTCTTTCAGGATCTCCAGGTTTTCCCGCAATTTTCTCTCCTGTACTACAAAACAGGGCGTCTTCAGTTCATCGAATTTCATGTACTTTATTTCGCTCATCTTACTTCACTCGTCTTATTTCTCTCGCCTTATTTCTCTCATCACTCCACCAGCTCCGGATCTTCGCTAATCTTCCACGGAAGTCCCCACCGATTCAGCGCGTCCATAAACGGATCCGGATCGAACTCCTCTACATTATACACGCCGGGGCGTTTCCACTGGCCGTTCATCACAAGCATCGCTCCGATCATAGCGGGAACTCCTGTTGTGTAGGCCACAGCCTGGGAGCCCACCTCGCGGTAACACTCCTGATGGTCGCACACATTGTAGATGTACAGCTTCTTCTCCTGTCCGTCTTTCTTCCCGATGAAGATACAGCCGATATTGGTCTTGCCCTTTGTCCTCGGTCCCAGGGAAGACGGATCCGGAAGCACTGCCTTTAAGAACTGGAGCGGCACGATCTCCCTGCCCTCGTACATGATGGGCTCTATGGAAGTCATTCCAACGTCCTCCAGGCATTTCAGGTGATTTAAGTAGCTCTCGCCAAATGTCATAAAGAAACGGATCCTCTTGATCCCCGGGATATTGAGCGCCAGGGACTCGATCTCCTCATGGTGGAGCAGGTACATGTCCTTCTCTCCGATCTCCGGGAAGTTATAGACTCTTTTGATCTCCATAGGTTCCGTCTCCACCCAGTGTCCGTCCTCCCAGTAGGAGCCTTTTGCGGACACTTCACGGATATTGATCTCCGGATTAAAGTTCGTGGCGAACGGGTATCCGTGATCTCCCGCGTTGCAGTCCAGGATGTCAATATAGTTGATCTCGTCAAAATAATGTTTTAGCGCATATGCGGAAAACACGCCGGTAACTCCCGGGTCAAATCCGCTTCCGAGCAGCGCGGTCAGCCCGGCTTTTTCGAATTTCTCTCTGTAGGCCCACTGCCACTTGTACTCGAATTTGGCTGTGTCCTCCGGCTCATAATTGGCTGTATCAATATAGTGAACCCCGGCCGCCAGGCAGGCGTCCATAATCGTCAGATCCTGATAAGGCAGCGCCAGATTTAAAACGACCTCAGGCTGCTCCTTCCTGATCAGCTCTGTCAGCTCCTCCACATGATCCGCATCCACCTGCGCGGTTGTGATCTTTGTCTTTGTAGTTCCCTGCAGCTTCTCTTTCAGCGCGTCGCACTTTGACACTGTACGGCTGGCAATGCACAGCTCTGAAAACACCTCGTCATTCTGGCAGATCTTATGAATCGCCACGCCGGCCACTCCTCCGCAGCCGATTACCATTACTTTTCCCATTATTTTTCTCCTTTCTTTTCTCTGTTCACTTTCTCTATTCTCTTTACTTGTTCACTTTACTTATTCACTTTCCCTGCTCACTTTACCTGTTCACGATTGCGATCAGCATTTCCCGTATTATCTTGCACGCTGCGGCTGTGGACGCTCCTGTCGGGTCGCAGGGCGGGCACAGCTCTGTCACATCGCAGCCGGTCAGATTCACCTTTTCACACACCTGTGTTGCCGCCCTCATCGCGGTGAGGAAGTCCACGCCGCCCGGTTCAGGCGTCCCGGTTCCCGGGAACACAGACGGGTCCATCACGTCCAGATCCACAGTAAAATACACCGGCGCATCCCCGATCTTCCGTATCGTCTCATCCAGTCCGTCAAGAGAGAACGGGTGGAAATCTGTATGCCCGCTCTTTGCCCAGTCGAATTCATACTTCTCCCCGGAGCGGATCCCTAACTGATGGATGCGCCCGTCGCCTAAGATCTCCCAGCACCGGCGGATGACACAGGCATGGGACAGCTCCACGCCCAGATAATCCGTCCTAAGATCCGTGTGCGCGTCAAAGTGAATGATGTGCAAATCCGGATACTTCTCTGCCGCTGCCCGTACGCTTCCCAGCGTCACAAGATGTTCTCCGCCGATCAGGAAGGGGATCTTCCCATCATGAAATATTTCCCCGGCACACTCCCTGATCTGATCCAGCACTTTCTCTGAGCTTCCGATGGCAAGCTCCAGATCTCCGCAGTCATACACCCGCCCCTCTGTCAGCTCCTTATCCTGATAGGGACTGTATATTTCCAGTCCGTAAGAATCATTGCGTATGGCCTGCCCGGCGAAGCGGGTTCCAGGCCTGAATGACGTGGTGGAATCAAAAGGCGCGCCGAACAAAACAACCTCTGCCTCCTCATACTCCGCGTCGCATCCGATAAAATTCACAATGTTTTTCTGCATTTTTTCACTTCCTCTCCACACATTCTCTCCGCACTTCTTCTCATTACTTCTTCTATCATTTTCTCTCCACGTCTTCCAGGAGTTCCTCCACGTAAGCCGGAAGCGCGAACACACCCGCGTGAAGCCTCGGCTCATAATACTTCGTCCGGATGCCTCTTAATTTCCACGCCACCTTGTCCAGATCGTCCAGAGGGTGATACCGCTTGGAGGCAAACCCGAACAGCCAGTGCCCTGACGGATAAGATGGGATGTGCGCCTGATACACCCGGCAGATGGGAAATGTCTCTACAATCCGCTTGTGCATCCGCTGACACTGGAATGCCTCTTCCGTGTAGAAAGGACTTTCATTCTGGTTGATCATGATGCCGTCCTCGTGCAGGGCGTTGAAACAGTTTCCGTAAAATTCCTTTGTAAACAATCCCTCGCCCGCGCCAAACGGATTCGGCGAGTCAATGATAATCAGGTCATAGACGTCGCCCTTGGACCGAATAAAACGCAGTCCATCCTCATGGAAGATTGAAACCCGGTCGTCGGTCAGGCTGTTGGCAATCTCCGGGATATATTTCCGGCACACTTCCACCAGAAGCGGATCCGGCTCCACCACGTCAATTGTTTCAATCGTATCATATTTGATCAGCTCCCGGACAACGCCTCCGTCTCCCCCGCCGACTACAAGCACCTGCCGCACGTCCGGGTGCACTGCCATCGGCACGTGGGTGATCATCTCATGGTAAATAAATTCATCCCGCTCGGTCAGCATAAGATCCCCGTCCACAACAAGGATCTTCCCGAAATCCTTTGACTCCAGCACATCGATTCTCTGCACTTCACTCTGGGAACTGAATAACTGTTCCTCAATCCGGATGGACAGCTTCACTCCATCCGTATGTATGTCTGAAAACCACATTTCCATATGGCACATCTCTCCTTTCGCATTATTTCCTGCTTCCACAGTACGCCCGGTTCTCTGCCTTCTCCTTATACCGGCACATTCGGTCCTCCGGCCTCCCCTTATACCAGCACATTCAGCCGCTCGATCTTCTCATCCTCCGGCCCGGTCATGGAGCATCCTTTCTCCTTGGCGTAGACTATATAATTGATGATCTCGTCCGTGATCTCCTCTCCCGGCGCCAGCACCGGGATCCCCGGCGGATAACACATGACAAACTCGGAGCAGATCCGCCCCTTTGTCTCTGAAAGCGGGAGGGATTCTTTCTCGGCATAGAAAGAGTCCTGGGGAGTCATGACGACCTTCGGAGCAATATATTCCTGAGAGAGCATGCCCGTCTTGTCCTTCTTGTACCTGCGCTTTAAGTCCGCGAGCGCCGTCACCAGCCGCTCCACCTCCCGGATCCGGTCCCCGATGGACAGATAGGCCAGGATATTTCCCAGATCTCCGAATTCGATCTGGATATCGTATTCATCCCTCAGGATGTCATAGACTTCGATACCGGCAAGACCGATATCCAGCGTGTGGATCGACAGTTTCGTCGGGTCAAAGTCAAAGATGCTGTCCCCGTTTACCATCTCCCGCCCGAAGGCGTAATAATCACCGATCTTGTTGACCTCCGCCCGGGCGTACTCCGCGAGTTCCGTCACCATCCGGAAGGACTGCTCTCCCCGCAGCGCCAGATTCCTCCTGGAAATGTCCAGGCTGGACAGCAGCAGATAGGAGCCGCTTGTCGTCTGCGTCAGGTTAATGATCTGGCGGACATATCCCGGGTTCATCCCCTTCCCCGTGAGAAGAAAGGAGCTCTGCGTCAGGCTTCCGCCGGATTTATGCATACTCACAGAAGCGATGTCCGCCCCTGCCTCCATGGCAGATACCGGAAGATCCTTTCCAAAATAAAAATGTGTGCCATGGGCCTCGTCAGCCAGAACCTTCATCCCTTTCTCATGCGCCATATCCACAATCGCCTTCAGATCGGAACAGATTCCATAATATGTAGGATTATTCACAAACACTGCCACCGCGTCCGGATTGGCCTCAATGGCCGCCCGCACATCCTCCCGCTTCATCCCCAGGGAAATCCCCAGGCCGTGATCCACGTCCGGATTCACATAGATGGGCCGTGCCCCGCAGAGCACCATAGCGTTGATCACACTGCGGTGCACATTTCGCGGAAGGATGATCTTATCCCCTTTCTTGCAGCAGGCCAGAACCATAGTCTGCACGGCGGACGTCGTGCCTCCCACCATAAGAAATGCGTGATCCGCGCCAAAGGCGTCCGCCGCCAGCTCTTCCGCTTCCTTGATCACAGACACCGGGTGGCACAGATTATCCAGGGGCTTCATAGAATTCACGTCAATGCTGACGCACTTCTCCCCCAGCAGCTCCACAAGTTCCGGATTCCCCCTCCCGTGCTTGTGCCCCGGCACATCGAAAGGCACTACGCGGTTTCTCCTGAATCTCTCCAGCGCTTCATAGATCGGCGCTCTCTTCTGCGACAATTTCTCCATCGTAACCCAACCTCTTTTCACTGATCTTTGTATAAAGAAAAAGCTGAGTGCGCATCGCACTCAGCCTGTGTTCATGTCATATATTCCTATTGCGTTATCATTCTGACCCGGCATGCGGGCCTGTTCATACTTACCGTATTCAGATATCACAGATATTGGACGTAGAGTCTATATAGCAAATATTTTTACTTTTACTACTCTTATTGACCGTTTCACAAGTTGCGTATGCGTTCACTGCACACCAGGGTTATAAAGTAACCAACTTATAAAATTTGAGCTTCTAACTCAATCAATAATGCAGCGAAACGCCGCGAAAAAATATTTGCATGGAGAACGTTCCAAATACCTGCTTTCCATACAGTGGGTATGGTAACATAGAACAATTGGAAATTCAAGGGTTTCTTTTCAGGTACAACTATTTGTCTCTTCTTTTTTTGCCTGTTGCAGCTGCCGCGCCAATTCCTATCACCGCTGCCGCCAGCAGGATCACATACAGTGCAATCGGGCTGTTGTCGCCGGTAGCCACGGATGAAGTCTGTGCCGGGGCAGAACCGCTGTTCTGGGTTCCTCCGCCATTTCCTCCGCTTCCCGCACCTGTTTCCACATTCTGGCCGCCTTCGGAAGTCTGTTCCACAGCCTTCCAGCCAACGGAAATCGGAGACAGGGAGAATACTTTGAACTGAATTCCCGCGTCGGTCTTGGTCACTTCCGGATACTCTACATCACCGGCTTTCTTTCCGTTCGCGTCTGTCGTAAACATATGCGCTACTGTGAAGTCATGGCTATCCTTTCCTGTTCCGGACGGATAGGGCAGCGTCACCGTTACTCCTTCGGCCGGGAAGTTCTCCTCTGTAGCCG
The DNA here is from genome assembly GCA_944384505.1 of uncultured Mediterraneibacter sp. Classification (GTDB taxonomy): domain Bacteria; phylum Bacillota; class Clostridia; order Lachnospirales; family Lachnospiraceae; genus Mediterraneibacter. The sequence goes on along the minus strand of CALWTQ010000100.1, from coordinate 3,953 downwards.
GTACCCAGCCTGTGCCGTTGATATTGATCATCAGCGTCACATCATACACTGCTATGTTCGCTTCCGGAATGTCTCCGGTTCTGTTCTGGATCGCCAGTTTCATCTCTGTCTCAATCTTAGCAGGCGTATTCAGCCTTTCTATATTCTTCAGCGCCTCCGGCACTTCGGAAATTCCACTCTCCGCCTCAAGTCTGTACTGCCGGTCATCTGTGGATTCCGGCGGTGTCGGCAGATCCTCAGCCGTATGAATCGTGCCGGTAATCTCCGGCAGTGCCTCTGGCAGGACATAATTGCCGGCCTTCTCTCCCTGCAGCGTCACCGGACCGTCCGCGTCCGCCCAGGTCAGCGTAACTCTCTGCGTGCCCGCTGCTGTGGAAGCATATGTGCCGATCAGCTTATCCGCCGAACAGGTAAAGACTGCGTCTGCCGTGTCTGAGCTGAGAATCCCCGATACTTTCAGGCTGCCGTAAAGCGTTGCCTTCCTGTCAGTGATATTTCCCACCTTATCCACTGCCGTCAGATCTGACGTATCCCAGGTGAGCGTGATCGGGGAAACAGTCAATGTATAGGATATGCTTCCCGCCGCGTAATCTGCTGTTTCTGATGCGGCAGCTGTAATCACTGCAGTTCCCGCCTTCAGGATATGCACCCTGCCTGTGCCATCCACCTCCGCGACAGCCGGATCACTGCTGGTATAGCTTATGCTGCTTCCTCCAGCCGCTCCGGTCAGAGCATTGGTAAAGTCTTCATTTCCATAGGTTTTGTTCAGCGCCGCGCTTTCAAAACTCAGATTCTGCGGCAGTTTGTCTGTCATCGTAATTGTTACCGTGATCACAAAAGGATTATAATTTTTTGTTTCAGTAACCAGAATCTGAACCTGCGCAGTCTTTCCTACTTTATCCTCGCCGCCCATTTTCCAGGAAAATACTGTGCCTGTGACGGAAGGAACGCCGTCCAGAATGCCGTCTTCGTCTGTGACCGTTATCTCTCCGATTTTAAAGCCCTCCGGCAGGAATGCCGCCAGGTCATACTCCATCGCGTTTCTGTATCCCGCGGAGAGCTCTGCTGACGTTGTTCCGTTATAATCGGCTTTCTGAATTGAAAACTCTGCCCCGTAAAAGGTGATATCATAGCAGGGGTTATTCTCATTTGTCAGCGTTCCCTGAGAAATCTCATACTCTCCTGCATCCTCTCCCTGCTGCCGGCTCAAAGTTCCGTTCAGTTTGTCGCCTTCAGCCATGGGCGTACTGTCAGAAACCTGATAGGTCAGCTCCGGATCCTGGCTGCCGTATGTCTTGCTTTTTGTTTCCGCGGTGACAGTAACCGGCCTTCTGGCCACCTCAGCTGTGCTGTCTGAATCAAGGCTTCCCGAATAATTATCCGCTGTCACTTTTACGGAAATGGTTTTCCCCACGTCCTGCGCTCCGAGAACATATTCCGGGCTTCTTCCTGTCTGGACAGTCTCGTCCGTTCCTTCCCGGTAAAAGCTGTATATCAGCTGTGCATCGCCCTGCGTTCCTGACGCCTGCGCCGTCAGTTTCTCTCCATAGACCGCATCACCATTCAGCGCCGCGCTTCCTGTCAGAGGCTCCGCACTGACTGTTACCTCCACATCTTCTGTCACTGTCTTATAATTCTTTGTATCGTCAGGCGTGAAAACCGCCTTAAATGTACGCGTTCCCACATTGCCCACACTCGCGTCCGGATCTTCCCAGGACCATGTTCCCGGGGTATCACCTGAGCCTGCCTCGGGCAAACGAATGTCACTTAATTTCTGTCCGTAAATCGCTGTCAGGCCTGTAGGCGCCGAGTATGCGGGCGAAGCCTGGTCAATCCTCCACTCTGCGCTCACAGTGGCAGTTCCCGAAAGAGCATAATTTCCCTCATACCCGCTCTTCAGAGAAAATACCGCCTCAGCGTTATAAGTGCCGGCATCCGCAGCTTCATTTCCGCTTACGGTCACGTTTACAGCGTCCTCCGGCCATGTGCCGCTGAGCTGTACCGATTTTTTCTGGCCATCATATGTAAACGGACTGCCTGATGTATCCCATTTTATGCCTGCTATGTTTATAGTCTGCTTATTGACTTTAACCTGGAAGCTGTCGCTTTCTATAGAAGTGTTCCCTGTATTCACCGATACTCTGAACTCATAGGGGGCATCTCCAGCGTTCAGCCCCTGTATTGTACAGGTAGCTCCTGTCTGCCCATCAAGCGCCTGATATGTTCCGTCTGCCTGTTTCTGCTGCCACTGATATGTGACGGTTCCGCTGATGTTTGAAACATTCGCCGTCAGTGTCAGGGTATCTCCATAGGTAATCTCCTGGTTGCCGCTGACAGAGACCGAAGGCCGGGGAGGCGTATATGTATATCCGCTCTCAGAAAGAGTCAGAATTGTTTCGCCGTACATGGACAACACATCATCCGTGCCATTCGTCCCATTATCATATACATATGTAACCGCCGTACTGCCACTAGTATAAGTATAGCCTGTGTCCCATTTCCCGGACAGGCCGGCTAAAAACAGCTTATCAGGCGCGCCGACAGTCCCCGCGTCGCAGTTCGTCACATCTACGAGATAATTCTTCCCGTCTTCCATCGTGACAATGTTCCACATATGACGCCCTGCGCCTGTCCCGCCGCTCATAGTGCCCGTCACTGTATAGCAGACGATATTGTCATTCGAAAAATCTGTCAGATCACATAAATACTGAAAAGCTTTCGCGTAACCTTCGCAGACTACATTAGTAGATTCGTTCTCATCAAATACCCAGATTAACTGCCACGGATTCCCGTAAGGTGTAGAAGAATCTGCCGCAGCCCCTGTATTATAAGAAACCAGTTCGCATATCTCGTTTTTATATCCCACCAGCTTTTCGTAATCGCTGCTTCCAGCATAGCTGTTTACAATTGATTCTGCCTTTGCCACAGCGGCGCTGGCTGCAGAAGTCTTTCCCGTATCAACAGTGTATGCGTCTCCGCTGCCAGAGGGGCGGTACTCCTCCGCGACCGTAAAAGAAAAAGTAATGGGACCGTCCCAGGTCACAGAGCCGACTGTACCATTGGAAGTCACAGTGTATCTAAAGGTGCCTGTTGCTGAATTCACTCCGGCCGTTTTGTCAAACCAGTACAGTTCATATGGACAGTCTGCCATCAGACAGTCAAAAAGACTGGAAAGATCATATCCCAGTTCTTTTAATTTCGCTGATATAGCACCGGAAATCTGATCCCCCGTAGTGATTCCAAGTTCCTCTGCCGTCCAGGTTGTCTGTTCTAATTCCAGTTTCTCCACTGAAATATCTATGCTGGCACTGGCTGAGGTTCCAGCTGCGATATCAGCGAGCTCCTCCTTCAATATCCCGTAAATCTTCAGATTCAGCCCTGTTAACGCCTGTTCGCCAAAGTTGCCCAGCGTGGCTATGCCATCGTTAAATCCGGCATACATCTGCTGCTGCAGATAGCCCTCGAACAGTTCATCATTATCCGGAAGTATGCCTTCCTCATCCCGGACAACCGTCTCCGGCATAGCCTCCTGATATTCTCCGCCTTCGCCGCTGCCGGTTTGGGCATTCTCCTCTGTCACGCCCTGTGTTTCCTCTGTCTGGCTGCTTCCCGCCTCTTCGGCAGACACGGTAGACACATGCTGTCCCAGGGTACTTCCCACGACAGCAAAAGCCAGAATAAACGCCCAGAGCTTCCTCATGCTTCTCCTGGATTTCTTCATCCTTTGCACTCCTTCCTCCTTTTGTTGCTTTACCATATTTACAGCATTATAACGCCAGCTCGATTAACGTATAAAGCAATGCACCTTTGTCGTACTAATGATACCAAAGAAACGCGAAAAATGAAAGAGGATTTCGACAAATTTCAGGAATGCTTCAGCTATTTAGTTCACTAACGCCCGGATGCAAAACGTCCGAAAACAGAGGCTATTTCTGAGACGTATTCTGCGGGGA
>CALWTQ010000099.1 GCA_944384505.1 uncultured Mediterraneibacter sp. | reverse complement strand
TTCGAGAAAAATTCTGCGGAGATGAAGGATGGCGATGGATGACTTCGGAAGGGTATTAGTGAAGCTTAGAGTTCCAGCGAGGGACGTTAGGGCTGACGGTGGAATTGTCTGAGCGTAAGCGAGTTGTCCACCGTCAGTCCTTGCATTTAGTCCGTCACTGGAACTCTTAGTTTCACTTATATCCCTGGAGCGGAATCCAGAGCCCTCCTTCATCCCCGCAGAATACGTCTCAGAAATAGCCCCTGTTTTCGAGCGTTTTGCATTCGGACATTAGTGAACTTTATAGCTGACGGTCCTGACTTGGTATGAATTATGCTATATATATTATTTGAAATTACTATTCCCTGCTTCTGGGGAATGGGGGATGAAACGGCATGAAGAAAAGTAAATAGATTCTTGATCCGTCCGGATTACCCGGATATAGTATAAGAAAAACGATTGGCAGCAGGCTGGAAAAGGAGGATTCGATTATGGAATACACGACATTGGGAAACACGGATATTAAGATCTCGAAGGTATGCGTGGGGTGCATGAGTTTCGGCAAAGCAGGGACTATGCATGACTGGACGCTGGATGAGGAGCAGAGCGGGGCGGTGATCCGGCATGCGCTGGATCTGGGGATTAATTTTTTCGACACTGCGAACGGCTATTCTGCGGGAACAAGTGAAGAGTATCTCGGGCGGGCAGTGAAAAAGAATATTGCGAGGGATAAGGTGGTTCTTGCATCGAAAGTGTACTTTAATGAGGGGCGGCTGTCGCGGGAAGCGATTCACAGGGAGATTGACGGGACGCTGAAGAGACTAGGGACAGATTATCTTGATCTTTATATTATCCACAGATTTGACTATGACACTCCGATTGAGGAGACGATGGAGGCGCTTGACGACCTGGTGAGAGCCGGAAAGGTCAGAGCGCTTGGAGCTTCCGCGATGTACGGATATCAGTTTTATAATATGCAGCTTGCTGCCCGGGACAATAACTGGACGCCATTCTCTGCCATGGAGAATCACTACAATCTGCTGTACCGGGAGGATGAGAGGGAACTGATACCGATCTGCAGGCAGATGAATGTTTCCCTGATGCCATACAGTCCGCTGGCGGCCGGACATCTGGCGCGGCCTCAGTGGAAATCGGATTCGCTGCGGGGCAGGACGGACCGCACAGCGATGGGGAAATATGACCGCATGGAGGAGCAGGACATACGGATCGTGGAGAGAGTGAAGGAAGTGGCGGACCGGCATGAGTGCAGGATGTCTCAGATCGCGCTGGCATGGCAGTGGAAGAAGGGCGTCGCATCTCCGATCGTAGGCGCCACAAAGGCGCAGTATCTTGACGATGCGGCGGGAGCGCTGGATGTAGAGCTTACTCCGCAGGATGTGGACTATCTGGAAGAACTCTATGTTCCGCATCCCATTGTCGGAGCCATTGATAAGAATCCGGAGCAGGGAGTTATGCTGCTGGATGAGAAAAAGTGATTGAAATGGCATTGATCTTGCTACAGATTAAGTTATAGTATTTAATTTTCAAGAACAGGAGGACATTAAAATGGGAGTACGGAATAAACCATTGGGACGTATTTCAGCGGATGTAATTGAAAGTATCTGGAAGGGAAGCGTTGACATGCATATTCATCCGGGGCCGGACGCCCTGGCGGAGAGGCCTCTCGACAGCGCACAGATCGCGGTTCTCGCAGAGCAGGCGGGGATGGGAGGAATTGTCATAAAGAGCTTCAGCTATCCGACAGGCTCAGACGCTTATATTATTCAGAAGAACGTAGTGGATGAAGTTGCCGTATTCGGAAGCGTCGTGATCGGATATACGACGACCGGAGGTCTTGGGCACGCAGCGGAGACGATTCGCGTGAATGCGGAGATCGGCGCGAAAGTTGTGTGGTTCCCGACCATGGACGCGAAGTGGTGCAGGGATTATCTGAAACGGGACGGAGGAATCTGGATTCTGAATGAGGATGGGACTTTGAAATCCGAGGTGTATGATATCCTCAAAGTAATTAAGGAATATAACATGGTTGTATGCAGCGGGCATATGTCCTATGAGGAGAGCACGAAGATGTTTGACGCGGCCATTGAAATGGGAATTACGAAGATGGTCGCGACCCATCCGCTGGCGGAGCTCAGCCGGTTTACGGCGGATCAGATCCAGGAACTTGCGGACAAAGGCGTCTACATTGAGCATGTATACGGAACACTGATGCCGCGGCTTGGCAACATGGATCCCAGTGATTATGTGGACTGCATTAAGCAGGTCGGAGCGGATAAATGCATTCTCGGAACAGATCTGTCTCAGGTGTGGGATGTGGATCCGGCCACTGGAATGCGCCTGTTTATCGCAATGATGATTCAGTTTGGATGTACACCGGAGGAAGTAGAGCTTATGGCAAAGAAGAATCCGGCGAAACTTCTCGATCTGGAATAAGGAGGGCTGACAATGGCATTTATAAGAGCAGAATTTATGTCTCAGTCTTTGAAAAGAATCGTGCCGATTACAGTCGTAATTCCCAGCGACACAACAAACTTTTCCGGTACCGGAACTAATCCGGCAAAGCCGCCCTACAAGACACTTTATCTGCTTCACGGTATCTACGGATCAGACATGGATATGATTACGAATACAAATGTAATGCGGCTTGCAAGAGAGCGGCAGATGGCTGTGGTCATGCCGGCCGGAGAGAATCATTTCTATGTGGATGACAGCAACAATGGGATGAAGTATGGAGAGTTCATAGGCAAAGAACTGGTTGAAGTGACACGCCGTATGTTCCCGCTGTCCGCGAAGAAGGAGGACACATTCATCGCGGGAATGTCCATGGGCGGATACGGCGCTATTATGAACGGAATCAAATATTATGATACATTTGGCTATATTGCAAGTATGTCTACTGCGGTTATAACAAAGGAAACGCTGGCTCCCGGCATGCCGAACCCCACGCCTATGTGCGACCCGGATTTCCAGCAGGCAATATGGGACTATGACACACTTGACACAAATGAGAAAAATCCTTATGTCCTGCTGAAGAACTATGCGGCTCATAAGGAGGAATTCCCGAAGATCATGATCACCTGTGGGAAAGATGATCCGCTGTTCCAGAATAATGTGAATTTGTCGGCGTACATGGATGAACTGGGGATTGCGCATGAATTTATCCCGGCAGAGGGCGGGCATAATTTCGATTTCTGGAGAAGCGCCATTGTTAAAATTCTTGACTGGCTGCCGCATGGGTATATTATCCCGATTATGGACAGCGGTGATGTGTTTGGAGTGAAAGATGAGGATGAGCAGACCGCTTGACGGAGTGAAAATTCTGGATCTGACAAAGTATATTGCAGGCTCTGTATGCACGCTGTTTCTGAGCGACTATGGAGCGGAAGTCATTAAGGTTGAAAGCCCGCAGACACAGTGTGACACTGTGACAGAAGAGGCAGAGTGTGCCAGGGCTTCCTATGACCGCGGGAAAAGTTCTGTCATAATTGATATGAACGACAGCAAGGACAGGAGCGTGTTCTGGGAACTGTGCAAGGACGCCGATGCGGTGATTGAGAATTTCCGGCCGGGAACTATGGAGGGCTGGGGTATCACCTATGACACACTTAGAAAGGTGAATCCGGCGATTGTCTATACATCTGTTTCTGGATACGGTCAGGACGGACCTTATGCGGACCGGGAGGCTTCAGACGCTGCTATTCAAGCAGAGTCAGGGATCATGAGCATCACTGGGCCGCGGGGCCGGGACTCTGTCAAATGCGGGGCGAGTATTTCTTCGTATATGGCGGCCATGACAGGCTGCATCGGCACTCTGACGGGGTTGATCGGCGCCCGCAGAACCGGTAAGGGGCGAAGGGTGGATGTATCTATGCTGGATACGTCTATCCTTTGTCTGGAAAATCAGCTCGCAGTGTACCTGCGGGATGGTAAGGTGCCAAGACCTATGGGGAACAGTTATGACCTGTTCGCGCCGGTAGGCTTGTACCAGAGCCGGGACGGGAAGGAATTTATGCTTTCTGTAGGCACCGACCGTCAGTGGGTGATATTGTGTCAGGCACTGGATAAACCGGAGTGGATTGATGATCCAAAGTATGTCACTAATATGCGCCGTGTGGAAAATATTGAAGAACTCAACGAAAAGCTCTGCAGGGAGTTTGCCAGGTACGACAGGGATGCGCTGGCGCAGCGTTTCCAGACCTCCCATTGTGTCTATGGCAATATTAATGACTTTCAGGCAGTGGCGGAACATCCCCAGATCCGGGAACGCAAAATGATCGTCCGCGCGGTGTATCCCGATGGAAAGAGCTATCTGGTTCCGGGCAGTCCGATCCAGATGAGCGGGATGGACAGGCAGATGGAATATAAGGTCTGCCCGCCCGGACAGGGGGCGGCCAGGTGGGCCGAAAAAACTGTAACTGTAGAAGCTGTGGAAGCGGATGAGGAAGACCGCGTGCGGCAGCCGGAAGAAGCTGGGGAGAAAGCTTTCAAATCCGGGCCTGCAGATATGCCGCTTGCGGGAATCCGGATTCTCGATTTCAGCCAGTTTTTATCAGGCCCATTATGTACGCTGCTGCTGAGCGACTTCGGCGCAGAGGTGATCAAGATTGAGAACCCGCCTCTGGGAGATAATACACGGTACGGCCCCTTTATCGAGAAAGAAGTCAGCAGTCATTACGCCATGAGGAACAGGGGCAAGAAGAGTATTGTTCTGAATATGAAAAATGAAGAACACAAGGCGCTTTTTCTGAAACTGGCGAAATACGCGGATGTGGTCGTGGACAATTATAAGCCGGGGACGATGGAGAAATTCGGAGTCACATATGAGCTGCTCAAAGAGATCAATCCCCGGATTGTGTCTGCTTCGATATCGGGATATGGCCAGTCGGGACCTTATGCCTCTCATGCTGCTTTTGACCAGCCGGTCCAGGCAGAATCAGGCGTCATGAGCATCACGGGAGAAGCCGGAGGCTCTCCGGTAAAATGCGGCGCTTCTATCGGCGACGTTACCGGAGGGCTGGCGGCATGCATTGGAATATTGATGGCGGTTTATGACAGCATGAGGACGGGCAGGGGCAGAAGAATCGACGTCGCGATGATGGATTCCCTGGTTTTTGGGCTGGGAAATCAGCTGAGCGCCTATTTAAGAACGGGCATTATCCCGCATCCGATGGGCAGCAGGACAGAAGGGGCTGCTCCTTCCGGCGCATACCGGTGCCGGGACGGAGAACGGATTATGATCGGAGTGTACACAGACAGTCAGTGGAAAGACTTCTGTGAGGCTGTGGAACGGCCGGACTGGCTGGAGAAAAGCGGCTGGGCGTCGGCGGCGCGCAGAGCGGCTGACGCGGATCAGCTGGACCGGGAGATCGGCAGAATATTTGCTTTACATACAAGCGAGGAGCTGGCGGAGATGCTGAAAAGGAAGGGATGTGTCTTTGGAAGAGTGAATGACTTCTCGGATGTGAAGAATCATCCTCAGACAGAGTACAGGCATACATTTGTGAAAGCAGAGTTCCCTAATGGAGTGATTTTTAAGGTGCCTGGCTGTCCGATCCGTATCAGTGGGATGGATCGCCCGGATAAATATCCGGCGGCTCCCCTTGGCTATCATACTTTTGAGGTGCTGCGGGAAGTCGCGGACGATGAGGAGCTTCACCGCCTGTTTGATCCTGTGCTGGATGAAGTGAAAAAAGCGGAAAAGAAAGTTTATGATAATAGTTCGAGAGAGGAGAAGAAAAATGGATTTAAATCTTGAAGGAAAAGTAGTGGGTATTACAGGCGGCTCCGAAGGTATCGGAAAAGCGACTGCAATGGCATTTGCGAAAGAGGGATGTAAGATTGCTATCTGCTCCAGATCCGAGGCGAAGCTTGCCGCCGCGAAAGAAGAGTTCAAAGAAGCGGGGTATGACATTTATACAGAGAGCGTCGATGTCGGAAACTCCGAGCAGCTTTACGGGTTTGTAGATCATATAGTAGAGCACTATGGGAAAATTGATATCTGGGTAAACAACGCGGCTATGACAATCGTAAAATCTATCCTTGAACTGTCTCTGGAAGAGTGGGACAAAGTGATGAAGACGAATCTGGATTCCTATTTTATCGGGACACAGGCGTCCGCGCGGTATATGAAGGAGAATGGCGGAGGGATCATCGTGAATATGGGATCTTTTGGAGGAATCCTGCCGCCGATGTACAGGAGCGCGTACTGTACGAGTAAAAGGGCGATCGAGTGGCTGACGAAATGTTCGGCCGCAGAGCTTGCGCCATTTGGAATCCGTGTCAATGCGTGCGCGCCGGGAACGATCAATACAGCTATGCAGGCAGCGGCAGGGCGGACCGCCGCGGATGTTGAGAAGGTTGCCAGGAACTTTGCTCTGCACAGACCGGGAGAGGCAGATGAGGTGGCGAAGGTAGTTCTCTTCCTTGCGTCACATATGTCTTCCTACTGCGCGGGCATTACAGTGGAATGCAGCGGCGGAAAATTTATTTCCCAGGACTGCAATGCGGCATGGGAGCAAAAAAGATAGAAATTTCGAAGGCTGGAAGAAATTCTTGATGACAGGGCTGACATATAACAGTTCATTCTGTAGTGTCAGCCTTTTTGTGTTCAAAGGGAATGAGAAACAGTGGCACAGGACATTTTGTGTCATTGTCACACTGTGCGCACAATTTATAAATGCCAAAGTTTACAGAATGCATCCGTATGCAGGATATTAAGCAGAAAAATAGAAAATGCAGTAAAATAAAGTAATCTTCCATAAAAGGTAATAGTGAAATTGTACAAAATGAAGAAAAAATATTATGCAATTTGAATAAAAAGCAAAAAAATAACCAAAATATGAAAATTTGGAATGCAAATTGCTCCTTATATTAGCATCAAGAAAAACAAAAACCGTCTGAATAAATATGGGAGAGAGGAGGCTTGTCAGCGATCGTTCCTGTGCTGGACGGTTCGAAGAACGATCAGAAAAAACTAAGTACGAATCCTTTTTTAGAAAAGCAATTAAAAGGATGGAAACAGGAGGGAATATGTTAGGAGTAATTGGCCTTATTTTGGCAATAGCAGTACTGATTATATTTGCATACAAAGGGCTTGGCGCCTTACCATTGGCCGTTCTTGGAGCGCTGGTTGCGATTCTGTTTAACCAGATGCCGATCTGGGAAACATTTTCCGGACAGTTCGCGAGCGGATACGCAAGCGCGTTTACCAGCTACCTGCTGCTCTTTGTAGCATCTGCATTATATGCAAAATTTATGGAAGTATCCGGCCTGGCTACATCGATCGGTTATAAGATGGTTGACTGGTTCGGAATTAAGCACGTAGTATTAGTAGGAATCCTGATCGTAGGCGTTCTGACATACAGCGGCGTCAGCCTGTTTGTAGTAATCTTTGCAGTAGCGCCGATCCTGTTCATGATGTTCCAGGAAGCGAATCTCCCGAGACATCTGACAGCGATCTGCTTCTCAGCCGGATCCTCTACATTCTCCATGACATGTCTGCCGGGATCCCCGCAGCTGTCCAACGTAGTCGGAACAGAGTATCTGGGAACAACCTTGAACGCGGCGCCTGTTATGGGTATTATCTGTGGTATCGCGCTGTTCCTGCTCTGCTGGGGATATGGAGAATGGGCGACGAAAAAGGCGAAAGAGCGCGGCGAGATATGGACTCCTATGGAAAATGCAATGGCAGCCAGAACACGCGAGGAAGTTCCCGCAGCATGGAAAGGTTTCGTGACGGTTGTTGTCCTGCTTGCTACGATTATCATCGGAAGCCATATGGGAGTTAACGCGACACTGATCGCAGTTGCTGCTATGCTGATCGGCTGTGTGCTGGTTGTTATTCTTGCCTTTGATCAGATGAAGTCCACGAACTGGATTAAGCTCTTCACAGACGGCGCGCAGAGCGGTGTTTCCTCAATCGGAGGTATCGCGGCTATTCTCGGTTTTGGCGCTGTAGTTCAGGCGATGCCGGCTTACCAGACGATCATTGACTGGCTGCTGGGCCTGGATATTAACCCGCTTGTGCTGGCGGTTGTCGTTACGGCTGTTATCTGCGGTATCACAGGAGGATCTTCTTCAGGACAGAGGATCATGTACGAGACAATGGCCCCGACCTTTATCGCATCCGGCGCAAACCTGGATATCCTGCACAGACTGATCGCGATTGCGTCAGGATCACTTGATACGCTGCCCCATTCTTCAGGACTGTTCGTAGTGTACCAGGTACTTGGCCTGACTCATAAAAATGCATACCGTCACACATTTGCAGTAAGTGTTGCCGCACCGCTTCTTGTGACAATCGTGGCTACAATTGTCTGTGTGGCAATGGGATTCTAAGAATAACCATAACAACTGAATAAGGTACAAAATCATACATATCAGAAAGACACGCTTATTAAATTCTTCATATTTAATAAGGTGCAAATATAAAAAATAAAAGTGAAAAACAGGAGGATTTCATTATGGAACAGAAACATCGCTTTGACGAAACATGCCGCTACGACGAGGGGTTCACAATCACAAACTGGAACAAAATGCTGGACGGCAAGGTTGTAATTGTTGTTGGCGCAAGTTATGGCATGGGCAAGAAGATGGCTCAGGTTATGGTAGAGCACGGCGCTAAGGTGCTCGCTACAGCACGCGGACTTGAGAAGCTTGAGGCTGCTGTTGCAGAGATTAGAGAGAAAACAGGCGGTGAGATCGCTGCGATGGCTGCGGATATCTCCAGCTCGTCAGACTGCCAGGCAGTATTCGACAAGGCAGTAGAGCTCTACGGAACAGTTGACGTTCTTGTAAATAATGCGGGCAAAGGCGAACTGATCACAATTGATGCAGTGACAGACGAGTTGATCGACCAGGTAGTTGATGTGAACATGAAGGGTCTGCTCTATATGTGCCGTACCGCTGTGAACTACTTTAAATCCAAAGAAGAAGTCAGCGGAAATATCATCAACATTTCTTCTATCAATGGTGTAAGACCAATGTGCGGCGCTGCATACTGCGCGACAAAGGGCGGCCTGAACACTCTGACAAAGAATATCGCGATCCGCTGCGTAGACACAGGCATCCGCTGCAACGCAGTGGCTCCGGGACATACACCGAGCCCGACAGCTTATGCTCATGACGACGGCGGCCCGCAGACGACGGAAGAAGGCGTTATGAACCAGATTCGTAACGAGAGAACAGTGCGTTCTGTACATCCGTGGGAGATCGACCAGGCTTATGCCGTACTGTTCCTTGCAAGCGATATGTCACGCTGCATCAACGGAGAGATTATTTCTGTAGACTGCGGATGCTACTTATAAAATAACAGTCCCGTGAGCTAAACTGTTATACAGAAAAGAAACCTTTTTGATACATGATTCATTCTCTGAAATGGGCGGCAGAAAAAACTGCAGCCCATTTTATAGTAAGCAAAAATATATTTGCCGCTTGCTATAAACCCTCCGGGGATACGCACGCTTTATAAACATTGTGGAAGGAAGTTTTGACAAATGGATAAGAAGAAATACCGATGGGTGATCTGCGCGGGGTGTACACTGATGTTCTTCTGTACGGCCGGGCTTGGGATGACAGGATTTTCTGTCTATCAGCCATACCTGATCAGTGACGGCGGATTGACAAACGCGCAGGCGTCCATGCTGACGTCGATACGGAGCATGTTTACATTTATTACGATGTTTGCCGCTGCCAGAATCCTGAACAAAACGGACATCCGGCTGGGCGGTACTTTGTCGGCTTTTGGGATTGCCGCTGCGATGATCCTGTTTGGAGCGGCTGACAGCTTCCCGGTCTATGCGGCGGCTGCGGCTGTGGCGGGTATCTGTTACGGGATCGGCGGGATGCTGGCAGTATCTGTGATGATCCACCGCTGGTTTGAAGAGCACCAGGGGCTTGCTGTCGGCATCTGTTCCGCGGGCAGCGGCTTTTCAGCCGTAATAGGAACTCCGGTGATAACCTGGCTGATTGAGACATTTTCCATGAAAAGAGCTTTTTTCATGGAAGCGGCTTTCGTGGCTGTGCTGGCCGTGCTTGTGTTCGCAATGCTTCGGAACCGGCCGAAAGGGGAGGAGAGACCGCCACAGTTCGTAACGAAAAGAGAGAAAGGGAAGGAAAAGGAAAATAAGTTTCTGGTCGGAAAGCGGGAAACTGTTTTCATTATGATCGGGGTTCTCCTGATGGGATTTACCTATCCGGCTACATCCCATATATCTGTTCTCTACAGGAACGCCGGCTTCCCTTCCGGGCAGGTGTCTCTTCTGGTATCCACGATGGGAGCGGCTCTGTTTGTCGGGAAATGTGTTTACGGACAGGCGGCTGACCGCCTCGGGAGTTTTAAATCCGGAAATATCTTTTTCGGAATGCTGACCGCCGGAAGCGCTCTGTGCTGCCTTGCCGGAAATGGAAGCATCGCACTGGCAATGGCCGCTGTTATACTGGTCAGCTGCGGATCCGTCTTACTCTCAGTCGGGCTTACGATTATCGCTGACGCAGTTGCGAAACAGCAGTTTTACGCAGTCATTGTGAGACGGATCCAGATCATATATATGCTGGGATCCATGGTATTCGGCGTCGTACCGGGGATCATAGCGGATCATGTGGGAAATTACATCCCTGCGTACATTATGATCACAGCATTCGCCGCCGCGGCTATGCTGTTGATTCAGCCGATACTGCGTAAAAGGAGCGCGTGAGAAGAGACGTGAGCGGAAGGAGAGACAGGAGTAATGTGAGTGACATGAAGCCATGTGCCTGACCCATAAAAAGTGTGCCATAATGTGTCAGTTATTTAGTTCAACAGCTATTTAGCGCACTAACATTTCCTGCGGCTCATGTCCGGAAGCGGAGCGGATGGTTTGCGATACGTATTCTGTGAAAGGGGACAGCCGGGAGATGTTCCGTTCCAGAATCCGGAAAATCTAACAGGCCGAAGAGATGTTTAAGGGCAAAGCGGCGCTCCGGGCAACTCGCTGCGCTCAGACAATCCCTGCGCGCCGCTTAACAACATCTCTCCGCCCTCAAGATTTTCAGCGGATTCCTCCAAAGTCAC
>CALWTQ010000098.1 GCA_944384505.1 uncultured Mediterraneibacter sp. | reverse complement strand
ACATCTCTCCGGCCTGTTAGATTTTCCGGATTCTGGAACGGAACATCGCACGGCTGTCCCCTTTCACAGAATACGTAGGCAAACCATCCGCTCCGCTTCCGGACGTGAGTCACAGGATATGTTAGTGCACTAAATAGCTGTAGTAAATGTGAAAAAAATGTCAAATTTGAATTGAAATTCCTGGAATACTGATATATACTAGAATAGGCAGAAATTTTGGTTTATTTAAACAAATTTATTGATATGGAGGGCTAGAATATGAGCTACAATGCAACAAAAAACTCAGCAAGCAGACGTATTGCCACATTGCTTGATGAGGGCAGCTTTGTTGAAATCGGCGGCGCTGTTACTGCCAGAAGTACGGATTTCAACCTGCAGGAAAAAGAAACTCCATCAGACGGCGTGATCACCGGATACGGTGTGATCAACGGCAATCTTGTGTATGTTTACAGCCAGGATGCCGAAGTTCTGGGTGGGGCGCTGGGAGAGATGCATGCGAAGAAGATCGCGAACATCTACGACATGGCTATGAAGATGGGTGCGCCCGTGATCGGACTGATCGACTGTGCCGGCTTAAGGCTTCAGGAGGCTACAGATGCTCTGGAAGCATTTGGAGGACTGTATTATAAGCAGACTATGGCTTCCGGCGTTGTACCGCAGATCGCAGCGGTCTTCGGTATGTGCGGAGGGGGACTTGCAGTGGTTCCCGGCCTGGCTGATTTCACATTTATGGAGGAAAAGGAAGGAAAGCTCTTTGTGAACTCTCCGAATGCGCTGGAAGGCAATGAGATCTCCAGATGCAATACTGCAAGTGCCAAGTATCAGAGCGAGACGTCCGGCCTTGTGGACGGCATCGGTACTGAGGAGGAGATTCTCGGACAGATTCGCGCGCTTGTTGACATGATTCCTGCCAATTATGAAGACAATGATTCTTATGAAGAATGTACAGACGACTTGAACCGCGTATGTACGGATATCGCGAACGCAGTGGAGGACACATCTATTGTCCTGTCCCAGATTGCTGACAATCAGGCATTCCTGGAAATCAAGAAGGATTATGCAAAAGAGATGGTAACAGGATTCCTCCGCTTAAACGGAATGACAGTCGGCGCGGTCGCAAACCGCACGAAGGTTTACGGCGCTGACGGAGAGACGGAGAGCTCCTTTGACTGCGCCCTTACTGTTGACGGGTGCAAAAAAGCGATTGACTTTGTGAACTTCTGCGACGCATTTTCAATTCCTGTTCTCACTCTGACGAATGTTGCCGGATTTGCAGCGACAATTGAGTCTGAGAAAAATATGGCGAGAGCGGTTGCCAGAATGACATATACATTTGCCAACGCAACTGTTCCGAAAGTAAATGTAATCATCGGCAGAGCATATGGAAGCGCTTATGTTGCCATGAACAGCAAGTCCATCGGCGCTGATATGGTTTATGCGTGGCCGGATGCTGAGATTGGTATGATGGATGCGGAGCTTGCTGCGAAAATCATGTATGCAGATTCCGGCGCGGATACTCAGAAAGAGAAGGCCGCGGAGTACAGAGAACTGCAGTCCAGCCCGAATTCAGCAGCAAGAAGAGGATATGTGGACGCAATTATTGAACCTGCTGATACGAGAAAATATGCGATCGGCGCGTTTGAGATGCTGTTCACGAAGAGAGAGGACCGCCCGGACAAGAAACACGGTACGGTTTAGTGAGGTGAGGCGAAGTGAAGAAAAAAATCAGTATATTGGGACTTGTCCTCATCCTTGTCCTTGGATTTACGGGATGCAGCAAGTCCGGCACAACAGAATATAATCAGGCAGAGCTTGAACAGTACGCTGACTTTATTATCGAGAACTTCAGTATGATGACTGAGGCGGATATGGCAGGTTTCGAGGATATGTCGGATCTGGAGCTTGAACTGACCCTTCTCAATACCGGCGTCCCGATCAGCGGTGAGGACTTCCTGTCCATGATCAACGCGTGGAATACAGGAATCGGGGAATGCGGAGCGTTCATAAGCCGCGGCGAATATGAGATGGAGACGACAAACGACGGGGTTACGCTTACTGCGGACACGGATTTCGAGGTGAAGGACGGAACGATTTCATTTGCTTTCGATGAGAAGGGCAATATGACGACCCTGACAGTGAGCGCCAACTATACAACAGGCGAGATCCTGCAGAAGGCAGGGCTGAATACAATCCTTGGAATGGGAACCGTATTCGTAGTTCTGATCTTCCTCTGCTTTGTCATCTGGCTTCTGAAGTTCATTCCGGTTCTTGAGAAGAAATTCAGAAAGACTCCGGAAGCGAAACCTGCAGAGGCGCCTGTGACGGCAGCTCCCGTGGCAGAACCGGAGCCTGTGGAAGAAGAGGAGACCGCGGACGATACGGAGCTGGCGGCAGTGATCGCGGCAGCGGTTGCGGCAGCTGAGGGAACTTCCACAGACGGATTTGTTGTCAGATCAATCAGAAGAAGAAAATCTAATAAATGGAATTAATCATGACCAGGAGGATTCAGATATGAAAAACTATACAATAACAGTGAACGGAAATGTATATGATGTGACAGTGGAAGAGAAGGGCGCGGGCGCAGCGCCTTCGGCTCCGGCTCCGGCGCCGAAGGTAGCTCCTAAGGCAGCGCCGGCTCCTGCAGCAGCTCCTAAGGCCGCGGGCGCAGGAAAGATCCAGGTGAAGGCAGGCGCGGCAGGAAAGGTATTCCAGATCCCGACTAAGGTCGGCCAGAGCGTTCAGCCGGGCGATGCGGTTGTCGTGATCGAAGCTATGAAGATGGAAATTCCGGTTGTTGCCCCGGAAGCGGGCACCATTGCCAGCATTGATGTGGCAGTAGGCGACTCCGTAGAGGCAGGAGCAGTGCTTGCTACATTAAACTAGTTACTCACCAGGAGGTTTGACAAATGGAATATATTTCAAATACACTGGGGAACCTGGTAGAACAGACCGCTTTCATGAATCTGACCTGGGGAAACCTGATCATGATCGGTGTTGCCTGCCTCTTTCTCTATCTGGCAATTAAGCATGGCTTTGAGCCGTTGCTGCTTGTTCCGATTGCCTTTGGTATGCTGCTGGTCAATATCTATCCGGATATCATGATCGCTCCCGAAGACGCGTCAAATGGAACAGGCGGACTTCTTTATTACTTTTATGTACTTGACGAGTGGTCGATTCTGCCGTCGCTTATCTTCCTTGGCGTAGGCGCAATGACGGACTTCGGACCGCTGATCGCGAACCCGAAGAGCTTCCTTCTCGGAGCTGCGGCGCAGTTTGGTATTTTCGCTGCTTATCTGGGAGCTATGGCGATGGGATTTTCGGACAGAGCTGCAGCCGCCATCTCTATCATCGGCGGCGCTGACGGACCGACATCTATCTTCCTGGCAGGAAAGCTGGAACAGACAGCGATCTTAGGACCGATCGCGGTGGCGGCATATTCGTATATGTCCCTTGTGCCGATCATCCAGCCGCCGATCATGAAACTGCTGACAACAGAGAAAGAACGTAGGATCAAGATGGAGCAGCTCCGTCCGGTATCAAAGCTGGAGAGAATCCTGTTCCCGGTTATCATTACGATCGTTGTATGCGTGATCCTTCCAACGACAGCTCCGCTGGTTGGTATGCTCATGCTTGGAAACCTGTTCAAAGAGTCCGGCGTTGTAAGACAGCTGACAGACACAGCCGCCAACGTCCTGATGTATATCGTGGTTATCCTGCTCGGTACTTCCGTAGGCGCTACAACAAGCGCAGAGGCATTCCTTAATATGGATACGATCAAGATTGTCATCCTCGGACTGATCGCTTTTGCGTTCGGTACAGCTGCCGGCGTCCTGTTCGGAAAGCTGATGTGTTGGGCGACAAAGGGCAAGGTAAACCCGCTGATCGGTTCTGCCGGAGTGTCCGCCGTACCTATGGCGGCCCGTGTATCCCAGAAAGTCGGATCTGAAGCTGACCCGACCAACTTCCTTCTGATGCACGCGATGGGACCGAACGTGGCCGGCGTTATCGGAACCGCGGTCGTGGCAGGTACTTTCATGGCGATCTTTGGCGTTAGGTAAGAATAGATTTGGAGGACAGATAAATGGCTGAAATGGAAAAGAAACCAGTTAAAATAGTAGAGACAATTCTGCGTGACGCACATCAGTCCCTGATCGCCACCAGAATGACAACAGAGCAGATGCTTCCGATCATCGACAAGATGGACAAGGTAGGATATCACGCGGTAGAGTGCTGGGGCGGCGCTACATTTGACGCTTCCCTGCGTTTCCTCAAGGAAGATCCCTGGGACAGACTGAGGAAGTTCCGCGACGGATTCAAAAACACGAAGCTGCAGATGCTCTTCCGCGGGCAGAATATTCTTGGATACCGCCCGTACGCTGACGATGTGGTAGAATATTTTGTACAGAAATCTGTCGCGAACGGAATTGATATCATCCGTATCTTTGACTGCCTGAATGATATCAGAAATCTTCAGACAGCTGTTACAGCGGCAAATAAAGAAAAAGCTCACGCTCAGGTGGCAATGTCCTATACACTGGGGGATGCTTATACCCTGGATTATTGGGTAGACCTGGCGAAGAGAATTGAGGATATGGGCGCGAATTCAATCTGCGTTAAGGATATGGCAGGCCTTCTCTGCCCGTATCAGGCGACAGAGCTTGTGACTGCGCTGAAAGAGGCGGTTGACATCCCGATTGAGATGCATACTCACTATACATCCGGAGTGGCGTCCATGACGTATATGAAATCCGTTGAGGCGGGAGCCGATATCATTGATACTGCAATCTCACCGTTCGCGCTTGGCACTTCCCAGCCGGCTACAGAGGTTATGGTTGAGACATTCAAGGGAACCCCTTATGACACAGGACTGGATCAGAAGCTCCTTGCGGAGATCGCTGATTACTTCCGTCCGATCCGTGACGATGCGCTTAAGAGCGGCCTCTTAAACCCGACCAACCTGGGCGTGAACATTAAGACGCTTCTTTACCAGGTGCCGGGAGGCATGCTTTCCAACCTTACCTCCCAGCTTAAAGAGCAGGGTGCGGAAGATAAGTTCTATGAGGTGCTTGAGGAAGTGCCGCGCGTGCGTAAAGACCTTGGCGAGCCGCCGCTTGTTACTCCGTCTTCACAGATCGTCGGAACACAGGCTGTATTCAACGTACTCATGGGCGAGCGCTACAAGATGGCCACAAAGGAGACAAAGGATATCCTTGCCGGCAAATACGGCGCGACAGTGAAGCCTGTAAATCCGGAGATCCAGAAGAAGATCCTGGGCGAGGACGCTGAGATCATCACCTGCCGTCCGGCTGACCTGATCCCGAACGAGCTCGATACGCTCAGAAAAGAGTGCGAGCAGTGGATCCAGCAGGATGAGGATGTGCTGACATACGCGCTCTTCCCGCAGGTGGCTGTGGAATTCTTCAAATACAGACAGGCGCAGCAGACAAAAGTTGACGCGAATGTAGCGGACACAGAAAACGGCGCATACCCGGTATAAAGGAATGGCCCGTTATTAAATCTGCGGCAAACAGATCAGATTGAATATAAGATCACACAGAGCCCGTCGGAATGCGGTTCCGGCGGGCTTTAAATATTTCTTTTGCATCAGCACATACTTGGTGGTATGATAGGTATTGCGAATTGGAGGTGTCTGATTATGAAGATTTCAGATAGAGTGAAAGCTCTCAGAAGCAGAATGGCTTCAGAGGGCGTTGATCTGTATATTGTGCCGTCCACGGACTATCATCACAGTGAATATGTGGGCGACTATTTTAAGGAGAGGGCGTTTATCACCGGATTTACAGGATCAGCCGGAACTGCCGTGTTTTCTGCTGACAAGGCCGGCCTGTGGACTGATGGCCGGTATTTTCTCCAGGCGGGGAACCAGCTTGCAGGAAGCGGGATTGATCTTTACCGCATGGGGGAGCCTGACTGTGAGACAATGGAAGAGTTCCTGGAAAGGGAGCTTCCCCCAGGGGGCGTGATTGGCTTTGACGGCCGTACCATCGGTGTATCCGAGGGGAAGAAGTATGAAGAAATCGCAGAGAAAAAAGGCGGATCCGTGAAATATAATCTGGATCTGGTGGGGGATATCTGGACAGAACGTCCTCCGCTTCCGGGGGGAAAGGCATGGATCCTGGATGAAAAGTATGCTGGCGAGAGTGTGGCGTCTAAGATTGAGCGCGTCAGGGAGAAGATGGCTGAGTCAGGCGCGGACATTCATTTCCTCTCCGGGCTGGACGATATCGCCTGGCTTCTGAATATCAGAGGAAATGATGTGGCATACTGCCCGCTTGTCCTTGCGCATATGATTGTGTACCTGGATCACGCAGAGCTCTTTGCCGACGTCTCTAAGTTTTCAGAGGATATACTTGAACAACTTAAAGAATCCCGGGTCTCTGTGCGCCCGTATGATGAGATAAGCACTGCTGCCAGTGAAATTCCCGGCGATTCCAGGGCGCTTCTTGACCCGGAGCGTATGAGCTATGCCCTCTATCAGAGTATACCGGAAAGCGCGCAGATTGTAGAAGCGGAGAATCCGGAGATTCTGATGAAGAGCATAAAAAATGATATCCAGACAGAAAATAACCGGAAAGCCCACTTAAAAGATGCGGTTGCCTGCACTAAATTTATGTACTGGCTGAAACACGCTGACCTTTCAGAAGGAATTACGGAAATTTCAGCAGCAGAGAAGCTGGAGTCTTTTAGAAAAGAGCAGGAAGGATATGTTGAAGCGAGCTTTGCGCCTATCAGCGCCTTTGCGGAACATGGCGCAATTGTGCATTACAGCGCGGATGAGACGAGCAATGCCACGCTGCGGGAGGGAAAAATGCTTCTTACAGACACCGGCGGGCACTATCTGGAAGGGACAACGGATATCACCAGAACGGTTGCTCTCGGAGATATTCCTCAGAGGGAAAAAGAGGACTTCACCCTTGTTCTGCGGGCGATGCTCCGGCTTATGAATACTGTGTTTCTTCACGGATGCAGCGGGGCAAATCTGGACTGCATTGCGCGCCAGGTATTCTGGAAAGAGCACGTGAACTTTAACCACGGCACCGGCCACGGCGTCGGACATCTGCTCAACGTTCACGAGGCTCCCATCAACTTCCGCTGGAAAGAGGGGACGGCACCGGCACAGACGCTCGAAAAGAATATGGTCATTACAGACGAACCGGGAATCTATATCGAAGGCTCACACGGAATCCGGATTGAAAATGAACTTCTTGTATGTGAGGATGAAAAGAACAGTTATGGTCAGTTCATGCACTTTGAACCTCTCACACTTGTTCCGATTGACCTGGACGCGGTGCTGCCCGAACGGATGACCGCTGAAGAGAGGGATATACTGAACCTCTATCATAAAAGAGTTTATGATTCGGTCAGCCCGCATCTGGACGAAGAGGAAAGGGTATGGCTGAAGCAGTATACAAGACCCATATGAAAGGGAAGGAAATGGAAACAGCAGAAAACACAACGAATGAACTGATCCTCCGGATCAATGAAAAATATCCGAAGATGAGTAAGGGCCAGCGCCGTCTTGCGGATTATGTCCGGGCCAATTATGACAAAGCGGTCTTCCTGACCGCGGCGAAACTGGGAGAGACTGTCGGAGTCAGCGAATCCACAGTTGTGCGGTTTGCCATCCAGCTGGGATATAAAGGGTATCCCGGATTTCAGAAAGCGCTGGAAGAACTTGTGCGCACCAGGCTGAACTCGATTCAGAGGATGGAAGTAACCTATGGAAGAATCAGCCAGAGTGAAATTCTGGAAACTGTGCTTCAGTCTGACATAGAGAAGATCAAGGAAACACTTTCAGTCATTGATCATAAAGCGTTTCATCTCGCCATTGACACCATACTTGGAGCAGAGAGAATCTATGTCATCGGGATCAGAAGCTGTGCGCCGCTGGCCTCTTTCTTCGCGTTTTACTTGAACCTTCTCCGTGAGAACGTGACGGTTGTAAACACAAACAGCTCCAGTGAAATATTTGAACAGCTGATCCGGATCAATGAAAGGGATGTAATCATCGGGATCAGCTTCCCCAGATATTCCATGCGCACTTTAAAAGCCCTGGAATTTGCCAGCAACCGCAAGGCAAAAGTGATTACTCTGACGGACAGCGTACATTCCCCGATGAATCTGTATTCTTCCTGCAATCTGATCGCCCGCAGCGATATCGCTTCTATTGTGGATTCGCTCGTGGCGCCGCTGAGCGTGATCAACGCGCTGATCGTCGCGCTTTGCATGAAAAAGCAGAAAGAAGTGGTGTCCACCCTGGAAGAACTGGAGAAGATATGGGGAGAATATCAGGTGTACAGCGGAGATGAATTAAATCCGGTAAGCACTTCATTTCCGCCCGGGATGGAGGAAAATGAAGATCCCCGGCCCCGGGAGAAAGGAACTTCGTAAATGAGCACAGTTTTGATTATAGGAGGCGGAGCGGCCGGAATGATGGCTGCCGTCTCTGCCGCGCGAAGCGGACGGGATGTAACACTGCTTGAAAAGAACGACCGGCTTGGAAGGAAACTCTTCATCACGGGAAAAGGCCGGTGCAATATTACGAATTCGGCAGAAATCGAGGATATGTTTTCGGCTGTGACAAGTAATCCGAAGTTTTTGTACAGTGGATTTTACAGCTTTACAAATGACCAGGTCATTGATTTTTTCGAAGAGCTGGGCGTGAAAACGAAGATCGAACGGGGCGGGAGAGTATTTCCGGAGTCGGATCACTCTTCGGATGTGATCCGCGCTCTTGAAAAAGAGATGAACCGGCTGGGCGTCCGTGTTTGCCTTAATACAGAGGTGAAAGAACTGCTCCTTACAGAAGGACGGGCCCGCGGCGTCCATCTTTCGGACGGAAGAACGCTGGAAGGCGACGCCGTGATCGTGGCGACGGGCGGGATTTCCTATCCTTCTACAGGATCTACAGGGGACGGTTATGGATTTGCCAGGCATGCCGGTCATAAAGTGACGGAACTTTCCCCTTCCCTCGTGCCGATGGAAGTGAAAGAGTGGTATGCGAAGGAACTGATGGGGCTGTCGCTTCGCAATATCGAGATCTGCATTACGGATGGGAAAAAGGTGCTTTATCGGGAATTCGGGGAGATGCTCTTCACCCATTACGGCGTGACCGGCCCTGTAATCCTAAGTGCCAGCAGTATTGTGGGCAGACGCCTGAAAGAGAGAAAGCTGACCCTTCACATCGACTTAAAGCCGGCACTCACAGAAGAGCAGCTTGACAAGCGGGTGCTCAGGGAATTTGAAGCCAATCATAACAGACAGTTTAAAAACTCGGTGGACAGTCTCTTTCCTGCAAAGCTGCGGCCTGTAATCGTAGAACTTTCCGGAATTTCAGAAGAGAAGAAGGTCAATGAAATTACCAGGGAGGAACGCTTGAGATTTGTGCGGCTGATAAAAGATTTTACCATGACCCTCACCGCGCTTCGAGGATACAGTGAAGCGATTATTACAAAAGGGGGCGTATCTGTAAAGGAAATCGATCCGGGCACAATGGAGTCAAAGCTGGTGAAAGGACTTTATTTTGCTGGAGAAGTACTGGATCTGGACGCCCTGACAGGAGGGTATAATCTGCAGATCGCCTGGTCCACCGGATATCTGGCGGGGATCAGCGCGGGAAATCAATAAAGAATCTTGGAGGAAACATTATGGGATACAATGTAGCAGTAGACGGACCTGCCGGAGCAGGGAAAAGTACAATCGCAAAGCTTGTGGCGAAAAAGAAGGGGTATATCTATGTGGATACAGGGGCGATGTACCGCGGGCTTGCCATTCATTTCCTGAAAAAAGGAATTGACCCGGACGATAAAGACGCGGTCGCTGAGGCCTGCGATGACGCGGATGTGAAAATCGGCTATGAAAACGGGATTCAGCAGGTCTGGCTCAACGGAGAAAATATCACGTCCATGCTCCGCACAGAGGAGGTCGGGAATATGGCCTCAAAGACATCTGCCATCCCGGCCGTGCGGGAAAAGCTGCTGGAACTGCAGCGCTCCCTGGCTCGAAATGAAGATGTAATTATGGACGGCAGGGATATCGGGACAAACATCCTTCCAAACGCGGATGTGAAGATCTATCTGACGGCAAGTGTTGAGACAAGGGCGAAACGCAGGTATGACGAGCTTCGGGAAAAAGGGGAGGAATGCAGCCTGGAAGACATATCCCGGGATATTCAGGAGCGGGATGAGAGAGACATGAACCGGGAGACCGCGCCGCTGAAAAAGGCGGAAGACGCCATTCTTGTGGACAGCTCGGATATGACGATTCAGGAAGTGGTCGACACAATCTGCAGTTACTGCAAATAAGACAGGAGAAGAAAATGAAAGTAATCAAAGCAAAGACAGCCGGATTCTGTTTCGGCGTGAAACGCGCGGTTGATACAGTGTACAGCCAGCTGGACTCCTGCGAAGGCCCTATCTACACTTATGGTCCGATCATCCATAACGAAGAAGTTGTAAAAGACATGGAAAAGAGGGGAGTATCCGTACTGCGCACGGAGGAAGATCTGGACCGCATTACAGAGGGGACAGTGATTATCCGTTCTCACGGCGTCGAAAAAAGAATCTGCGATAAGCTGGAAGCAAAGGGCATCCGGATTGTGGACGCCACATGCCCTTTTGTTAAGAAGATTCACAATATTGTCAGCAGGGAAAGCGCCGAAGGAAAACACATCGTAATTATCGGGAATCCGGAGCATCCGGAAGTACAGGGAATCCGCGGATGGGCGGGAAATAAAGTGACCGTAATCCAGGGAACGGATGAGGCAGAAGCATTCGCTCCGGATAAAAATGACAGAATATGCATTGTCTCCCAGACGACATTTAATTACAATAAATTTAAAGATTTAGTTGAAATTATCAAGAAAAAGAGTTATTATGTAAGTGTTTTAAATACAATCTGCAATGCTACAAAGGAACGTCAGACTGAGGCGGAGAGTATTGCGGAGTCGGTGGATGCTATGATAGTGATTGGTGACAAACATAGTTCCAATACCCAGAAGTTATTTGAAATCTGCCGTAAGGCATGTAACAATACGTACTATATTCAGACACTTGACGATTTGAATTTGAATCAATTAGGGTCAGTGGAAACAGTAGGTATTACAGCAGGGGCATCCACGCCCAACAATATAATTGAGGAG
>CALWTQ010000097.1 GCA_944384505.1 uncultured Mediterraneibacter sp. | reverse complement strand
TCTCCGCAGAATACGTCTCAGAAATAGCCCCTGTTTTCGAACGTTTTGCATTCGGACATTAGTGAACTTTATAGCTGTTATACTGCAGAATTGACGTGCAGGCGGAAATCGGCTACAATACTTTCTGACTCGTTTCTATAATTGAAGGAAAGGAAGGAACAGATTATGGCAAATCCAGTTGTTACGTTTGAGATGGAAAATGGAGATATTATGAAGGCGGAGCTGTATCCGGAGATTGCTCCGAATACGGTCAGAAACTTTATTTCTCTTGTGAATAAGGGATTCTACGACGGACTTACCTTTCACCGTGTGATCCGCGGCTTTATGATCCAGGGAGGCTGTCCGGAAGGAACAGGGACAGGCGGCCCGGGATATTCGATCAAAGGGGAGTTCGCTCAGAACGGCTTTGCGAATGATCTCGCCCATGATCCCGGTGTGCTTTCCATGGCAAGGGCGATGCATCCGGATTCTGCGGGGAGCCAGTTTTTCATTATGCATGAGAAATCTCCGCATCTGGACGGGGCGTATGCGGCTTTCGGCAGGATTACAGAAGGGATGGATGTGGTAAATAAGATCGCGGAGACAGCGACAGATTTCAGAGACCGTCCGCTGGAGCCTCAGGTGATGAAAAAAGTTACGGTGGAGCTCTTTGGCGAAAACTATGACGAGCCGGAGACGGTATAGGGATCCGGTATATGAATCAGGCGGAGGACAATTAAAAAAAGAACTTCAAGAGAAATTAAATTAGGGGCCTGGCGCAGAGAGAAGCGCCAGACCCTTATTGGCGTTTTTGGGGGCAGATTCTGCCATCTCTTGTCAAGCGATGGTATATTCCATAATATAATCGTCCATAATAAATCCGCCTCCAATATCCGCTTCTTGTGTATCAATAGTCTCAAAACCAAGATGACGGTATACGCCGAGTGAATTTTCATTATATTTGTTGCAGGTCAGCCAGATGGCGGAATAGCCGTTTTCCTGACAAAGTTCCTTCAAGAATTCAAACGTCCGGGTAGCCAGGTGCCGGCCGCGGCAGTCCTTCTTAATATAGAGCTTGCTCAGAAAGAGACGATTGTCTTCGCCGGGATGAATGCCGGTATAACCGCAGAATTCTCCGCTGTCAAAGATCTGGTAATACGTGTAACCGTCTGAAAGCTGTTCTTTAAGCGCGTGGTAAGACTGGAACTTGTCTACCATATAATCTACCTGTTTTTTCCCTATAATTGGAGTGAAGTGCTCATTCCAGATCACTTCGGCAAGGTCTGTGATCCGCTGTATCTGCTCATCTGTCTCGGCTTTTTTTACGTTGAAATTTGTATCTGAATTTGTATCCATAGAATAAGACCTCCATTTTACCAAGTATTCCTCAACTAAATGACATGGGGACTGAGCTGTTAAAGATTATTTTCGTCGGAACCGGAATTCAGCCAGCTCTGAACATCTTCTACACTGGCTTTTGCTGCGTCTGCTATAGTTTCTATTGACACACCTGCTTTAAAGAAATTTCTCGCAGTTTGCCGAATTCCCTCTTCGATACCGGCAGCAAGTCCCTCTTCGATACCAGCGGTACGGCCCTCTTCGATACCGGCGGCACGTCCTTCCTCGATTCCAACAGCATGGCCCTCCTCAATTCCGGCAGCACGACCCTCCTCAATACCGGCAGCGCGTCCTTCCTCAATACCGGCAGCACGGCCCTCCTCGATTCCAACAGCATGGCCGTCTTTCCACGCATCCTCCCGTTCCATCCTCATATGCTTTTCCTGGTCATATTCAAAAATGCTCATCTCTTTCGCCTCCGCTCTGTGCCTCTCAAGGAATTCCCTGAGCACCCCTTCCCTGATGCACTCGTCAATTGCGCGTTCCACCGCATCCGGCAGGGGCATGACCTTTGTATACATACGGATCTTATCTGTATAAACTGCATATTCCCTCAGCGTCCTGCATGCCTCTTTCAGTCTGGTGTTATTATCTCCGGAAATATTCAGCATTACCGCCTGAAGTTCAAGTTTCACTTCCCGTTCCTTTACAGCATACATATCTGACAGCTTCAAGTCCATCCGCTCCGGTGTCTTATCTTCCCCGTTATAGAAGACAATAAACTCCGGCGGCGGAATCTTTACAACCTTTGTCCCATATAGGTTGGCATTCCTTGTTATGCCTGCATATATTTGGGAAATATAAAGCAAAAACCGCAGGGGAAGGTTCGGGTTGTAGGTGGACTGGTGCTCATACAGTGAGAGACGCCCGTCAATCAGAAATGAGACATCATTCTTCATCGTCATATAGATGGCGTTCTCCAAAGTGTTGATCTCCAGGAGATCCGGATCTGCATAATGCTTCCCTGTCATTGCGTTATACAGCTCCAGCAGATTGTTTTTGTCCTCAAAGAGCATGATAAAAACCGTGGATTTAAAAGTCCTGTTTACAGTTACCTTGTTTTCATTTGCCATAGCTAAGCCTCCTTTTTGTTGTGGTGCAAAGAGGCTGATTCATCCTGTGCTCATCCGCTTCTGAAAACCTCTCTGCCTTTGTTGACTGGGAATAAAAGCATTGAGATTTTCCTGAATGTGATTAGAACCTTTGATGGGCTAAACGCCTTTTGAGAATAAAAACATGCTGGAAACATATAATGCTTTACGAGTATCTTAGCACAAAAAGAACTGTAATACCAGAAAAATATTAGCAACTATAAAGTTCAATAACTTCCTACTTGTGCAAACGTCCGAAAACAGAGACTATTTCGAAGACGTATTCTGCGGGGACGGAGGACGGCTCAGGGCTTCACTCCAGGGGATAAGGGAAACTAAAAGCTGCGGCGACAGACTAAATGCAAGGACTGACGGTGGACAACTCGCATCCGCTCAGACAATTCCACCGTCAGCCCTAACGTCTGTCACCGCAGCTTTAACTTTCCCTAATCCCCTTTCGAAGGTGCCTGTCGCCATCCTCCATCCCCGCAGAATTTTTCTCGAAATGGGGCTGTTTTCTGGGCTTTTTCAGGCCAGAAGTCAGTGAATATATAGCTGTGAGAAGAAGCAGGCGCGGCCGGAAGACTTTCGTAAAGGAAAGCCTCCAAGCCGCGCCAACTGCACTTTACAGTTCTGTTTCGGGCAATAACATTTCCGATAGGAAATACGCAAGAAGCGGAGCGGATGGTTTGAGCATACTTTCCGGGGAACGGAACATCTCCCGGCTGTCCCCTTTCACAGAATACGTATCGCAAACCATCCGCTCCGCTTCCGGACGTGAGCCGCAGGAAATGTTAGTGCGCTAAATAGCTGTACTGTTACTTTTCAAAAGGCTCCTCCTGGTGTATGATGGGAAAAACATTGCATAAACAGGAGGCGGGGATATGCCGGCAGGAAATGGAGAGGCGGTTTCGGTAGTCAGGCTGCTGGAACTGATTAAGAAATACACAGATGAAAACCATCCGCTCTCGCAGAGAAAGTTAAGGGAGATTGCGTTGGATAAGCTGGGAACGGACGAGTGTCTGGGGTATAAGAATACGTTTACCAGGAGGCTGTACGGGATCGCGGATGCGCTGAACCGGGATGGAGACGGTGAACTTTATGAGGAAGACCGCTGGAAGATTGTTTTTCCCGGATACCAAAGTCAGAAGGAAGGAGCAAAGAACGGGAAGATTTATTACAGGCATGCTGTGACGGGGGACGAGCTCAGTGCTCTCTGCGAGGTGGTTCAAACCTCGGACAGGTGGACTCAGGATCAGAAGGAAAGCCTGGTGTCCAGGCTGCGCGCAGAGCTGTCCTGTGAATGCGGGGAGACGGATTATGACAGGGAGCTGCGCCGAAAGAAGGCGCATGTCCGGGAATATAGGGGAATGGTGCAAAGGGATGTGAGCCATACACTGGAATTTCTGCAGAATGCTATTGCCAGAGGGCTGAAGGTGAGGTTTGATCTGGAGTGTATGGATGAAAATGGAAAGTGGAGGACGCAGTATGCGGGATGCATAGTGACCCCATATTATATTGTGAGTTATGGCGGCAGGTTTTTCCTGCTGGGACTGTGGGATTTGGAGACTGGGGAGAAGATGAAAAATACGATCCGCGTCTTTGATGTGGAATATATTTCTTCCGTAAATTATGTTTACACAAGGCTGAAATATCTCTCCCGCGGAAAGTACATCCGCTTTGTGCGGTGGGATGTTGTAGAAGGGATTCAGTACAGTGACCTCTGGAAGAAGCAGACCTGTTACTGCCATCTGGGGACATTTGAAGATCGGATCGTGCCGGTCCGTTTCCGTGTGCAGGGCGTGTCTGACTATTCGTTTATATACCGGACCTTTAATGCTGAGTGCTGTGCGGTCAAGAATAAGGTGTTTACAGTGAGGTGCCCGGAAGATTTCTTTGTGGAATGGGCTTTAAAGTATGCAGACCGAATCAGGATAGAGGACGGCACCCCCTGTTCCGAATGGATCAGGGCGAAGATGAGGGAAAGGCTGGAAAAAGCGCTGGAAAACCTGCGGGAATCATAGAAATGCAACAAAATTACATGTTTTGGATTTTTCTGGAATTATCAATTTATTTCTCATAAAGGTTTGAAAACGCACCGAAATAAAAACGCTCTATTTATGAAGACAGCAGAGTATGGAAAATAGAAAAACAGAAAGGCGGTGAAAGGGAAAATAACAACATTTCAGTCCATAAGATGCGGTCTGTAAAAATTCAAAGAAGAGGTGTTTTTATGATGCGTAATCCAAAGAAAGTAATCTTAATTAATAACATGAGACGGGTTGAGGATTATCTCGGACTTGATTTTTCGGCGGAGAACCCGCTGAAATTCGTGGAGCTTCAGAAGAATATCGGTACGCCGGGGGTGCTGGAACTGCTGAGGATGATCCCGGAGGGCTATGACAGCGGTAAAATGAAGGCGTTCTATGAAGAAACGGGGCTTAAGGTTATGGCAGAAGTGTACCGCGACAACTGTGAGCTTACGATGTACGATAAGGACGGCAGATATCCGAGGGAGGATGCGGCAGTGTGGAACAGGGATTTTATGGGGCGGATAGAAGATCATCCGGAGTGGTTAGAGCCGCAGGAAGAGCCGGATCTTCTGGTGCGGTACTTCTTCTCATTCAACGATATGCCGAGGGAAGATGCGGACGGGTATGCAGGGCGGAAAGATGCAGAGAGAAAAAGACAAGGAAAGCTTATCCTGCTGCTCAGGGTGACTGAAGAAGAGTGACAGTGGTATGCCGTGCAGCGGCAGTCAGTAGATGAATGGAAATGAGAATATATAGGAGAAGCTGAAATGACTGAAAAAAGAGATAATCTGAACTACATAACGAAAGCATCTGAATTTATAAAGCTGGAAGAACCGGAGAAGTTTGATTTTAAAAGAATCATGTCTGGCTACTATAAGACAGAGGATAAGAGAATGCCATATTCAGAGGAGGGGGAGAGCCGCCTGATTCATTTCCTGAAATATAAGACCGGAGATATCAGTCCATACATCCCGTTTGACTGTGACGGGTCCAACGGCACATGTGATCTGAGCCTGGATATATGGCGGACTCTGCTGCCCTGGGATCCGCGGGACTTCAGACTGCATCCGGAGGAGATCTATCAGGTGATACGTGAGGAGATGCATGGAGAGATTCCCGAGAAAATAAGTGGGAATGCGGAGCTGCTGGACGGTTTTCCGCTTGGCCCTGATACAATGCATACAGTGGCATCCAGTCTGAATGACTATATGGAAACAAGACTGGGGCGCAGGTGTTCTGTCCGGAAGATCAGCGATTATATAAATGGAGAAAATGGAGCTGAAGCCGGAGCGGAACTGGATGATATCTTTGGGGAGCTGATGGAGGCGTCTGGCATTGTGGGGAACTTTGTCCTTGTCCCCTACAGGTTCAACGGGAAAAGATATGGTTTTACGAAAGATTACTGGGATCTGTCCCTGGCCCTTCTTAAGAACTGTACGGGAGAGGAGCTGAATGATCTGCTGGGCTGCCCGGCCAGGTATCCGATCAGATGGGATAAGAAGCTATTTCCATTGTATGTCAATCTTATGTTTCTCTGGGAGGATGTGGAGCTAAAAGGGGAAGAGACTGCGATACGTCCGCTGTGGGAGTTTAACAGGGAGCTTTTAGAGAAAAGAGAATATACCGGGGAAAGTTTTCAGAACATTTATAATGTGAATAAGACTGAGGAGGACTACCGCAGATCAGTCCGGGAAGAGACCCGCAGAATCAGCCGCCGGTCCATATTTGTGCCGGCGATGCTTAAGCTGGCTCTGGGAGCGGAAGGGAAACTGCCCTTGGATGACAGGAGATCGGGATGGAAAGCTACGGCTTTTTACAAAAAGGCGGTCGGAAAGATTTTCTTAAATCCTGTGGAAATATACTCCGGGTATGAAGATGTGATAAGCCGAATCAGACGACTGGCGGAGGAGGAAAAAGTATTGGAAGCTGTCGGGCCGGTTCTGGATCATGCACTGAAAAAGCTGTCAGCACTCACCTTAAAAGAGTGCTGATTTTCTATTGACTTTTGCCACTTTGTGTACTAGAATGTCTTTTAGGCAAGAAGGACAGTCTGACGGTGTGATGAGATACGGGCTGTCCGCTTAATTTTGCAAAGGAGTGTTCAATATGGCAGTGAAAAAAGGTAATTTATCGATTGACAGCGAGAATATATTTCCGATTATAAAAAAATGGGTATATTCTGACCATGATATTTTCGTCCGTGAGTTGATTTCCAACGGATGTGACGCAATTACGAAACTGAAGAAGCTGGATATGATGGGTGAGTACGAGCTTCCGGAAGGCTATAAGCCGAAGATCGAAGTGATCGTTAACCCGGAAGAAAAGACGATGAAATTCATTGATAACGGTCTTGGAATGACTGCGGATGAAGTGGAAGAGTACATTACTCAGATTGCATTTTCAGGAGCGACACAGTTCCTTGAGAAATATAAAGATAAAACAACTGAGGATGATATGATCGGACACTTTGGCCTTGGATTCTATTCAGCATTCATGGTTGCCGATGAGGTTCAGATCGATACACTCTCCTATAAAGAGGGAGCGGTTCCGGTTCACTGGGCGAGCCAGGGCGGTACAGAGTATGAGATGCAGGACGGCAATAAGACTACAGTGGGATCAGAGATAACCCTTTTCTTAAATGAGGACAGTCTTGCGTTCGCAAATGAGTACCGCGCAAGAGAAGTGCTGGAGAAATACTGTTCCTTTATGCCTGTTGAGATCTATCTGTCTAAGGCGAACGCTGAGCCTGAGTACGAGACGATTGACGAGGAGGATCTTCTTGATACAGACACAGTAATAGAGCATATTGAAGAAGAGCCTGCAAAGGATGAGGACAAGAAAGACGGAGAAGACGGGGACGGCGAAAAGGCTGAGCCGAAGAAAAAAGTGAAGATCCTGAAACGTCCGGTTCCTGTGAACGATCCGCATCCGCTCTGGGCAAAGAACCCGAGCGAGTGTACAAAAGAGGAGTATATTGACTTTTACCGCAAGGTGTTTATGGATTACAAAGAGCCTCTGTTCTGGATCCATCTGAATATGGACTATCCGTTTAATTTAAAGGGAATTCTCTACTTCCCGAAGATCAATATGGAGTATGAGTCCGTTGAGGGCACGATCAAGCTGTATAACAACCAGGTATTTATCGCGGATAACATTAAAGAAGTAATTCCGGAATTCCTGATGGTATTAAAGGGCGTTATCGACTGCCCGGATCTGCCGCTGAACGTATCCAGAAGCGCGCTGCAGAATGACGGCTTCGTAAACAAAGTAGCCGACTACATTTCCAAGAAGGTTGCGGATAAACTGACCGGCATGTTTAAGACAGACCGTGAGAACTATGAAAAATATTGGGATGACATCAGTCCGTTTATTAAGTTCGGCTGCCTGAAAGACGAGAAGTTCGGCGAAAAGATGAAAGATTCCATGATTTATAAGAATCTGGATCACAAATATCTGACGCTGGAGGATATCATCAAAGAGAGCAGAGGCGCTTCCGGGGAATCCGAAGAAAGTGCTGCAGAATCCGGAAAAGCAGACGATGCCGGGACAAAAGCGGAAGAAGAAACGGCAGAAGAGAAAGCTTCGGAAAATGCTGAGAACGAAGAAGGGGACAAGAAAGAAGAAAAGACCAGCATTTACTACGTGACGGATGAGATCCAGCAGAGCCAGTATATTAATATGTTCAAAGCTCAGGGCCAGGATGCGATCATCCTGACGCATAACATTGACTCCGCGTTCGTGTCTTATCTGGAGCAGAAACACCAGGATGTACAATTCCTGCGTATTGACGCGGATGTGCACGAGTCGCTGAAAGACGAGATCGCAGAGGATGAGAAAGAAGAATTCCAGAAAACTGCAGACAGCCTCTCAGAGATCTTCCGCAAAGAGCTCAATAATGACAAGCTCAATGTAAAAGTAGAGAAACTCAAAGACGATAAAGTCGCTTCCATGGCAGTGCTGTCCGAGCAGGAGAGACGTATGGAAGAAATGATGAAGATGTACGGCATGGGCGGCATGGATACATCTGCATTCGGAAGCCAGGCCACTCTGGTGCTCAATGCAAATCATCCCCTCGTGCAGTTCCTTGTGGAGCATAAAGACAGTAAGAATGTACCGATCATCTGTAAACAGCTCTATGACCTGGCAATGCTGGCGCATAAACCGCTGAATCCGGAAGAGATGACAGCGTTTGTGCAGAGGAGCAATGAGATCATGATGCTGCTGACAAAATAATAATTGCAGCTATATATTCACTAACTTCCGGCCCGAAATCCCAGAAAACAGCCCCGTTTCGAGAATAATTCTGCGGGGATGGAGGACGGCGACGGGCGCCTTCGGAGGGGATTAGGGAAACTTGAAGCTGCGGCTGCGGATGTTAGGACAGGAGGGGAGATTGTCTGAGCGAAGTGAGTTGCTCCCCTCCTGTCCTTGCATCTAATCCGCAGCCGGAACTTCTTAGTTTCCCTTATCCCCTGGAGCGAAGCCCTGAGCCGTCCTCCATCCCCGCAGAATATGTCTTGCCAAAGGAACTGTTTTCGGACGTTTCTCATCCGGAAGTTATTGAACTTTATAGCTGCTGCACTGCACCCTGATTTTAACACCAGCGGATTTCTCTCCCCGGGTCTGCCACTCTCTGTTTATACATCCACGCCATGACAATGTATATCAGTGCGGGCAGCGCAGGAACGGAGGGGATTCCATCGGAGACATGGCCCCAAAGCTGTGAAGCGGCGGCAGTCAATGCGAAGGAGAACAGCAGAAACAGCAAATCAACGACAATAAATCTGTTGTTATATTTTTTGTATAGCCAGATATCGCCCCGCAGGGTAATAGCAAGCCCGGCGAGAAAGATGATACTCCACCACACGAGGGGGAAGGAGAGCTGATCAGCAGGAATAGCATCGCCGTCCCGTACCATGCCGGCAAAGAGGAGGGCGTAACCGGAGACACTGCCGATACGGCTTTCCATAACTCCGGGGACTTTGTCCATCTGCATAATCCGATGTACAGATTCCTTCCAACTGTCATCTTCCCCGGCAATGGCAGGATCCAGAGTGTCAAAAGAGATACCTTCCTGTTTGAGCTTCTGGCAGAGAGTACGGATTGCTTTCAGACGATCCGCCTCTGCATCGAGCTGGCTCAGCCTGGCGTTAACAACATCGGATAAAGACAGCTCTCCCTCTTCAAGCAGTTTGATATCGCTGATGGAGATGTCAAGAGTTCTCAGAAATTTGATTTTATTCAGCAGCCTGATATCGTGTTCTGTATACTCGCGGTAATTATTTGAGGCATTCCGTCCCGCCTGAATAAGTCCGGCGTTTTCATAATAGCGTATATTCGCTTTCTTAATTCCGGTTTGCTTTTCAACATCTTTGATATTCATATACAGGCCCTCCCATTGATTTTTCTGGCTATTTAAAGCATATACCTTACAGCAGCTTGAAGGTCAAGAAAAAATAAGTAAATCAGCTATTTAGCGCACTAATATTTCCTGTGACTCACGTCCGGAAGCGGAGCTGATGTTTGAAACGTGTTCTTTGAGAGGGGACGTGTGTGTACTGCTCCTTCCCGGATTCCTCCAAAGTCACAGTCCCCACACGCCCCTCTCCAAGAACTTACGCTTCAAACATCCGCTCTGCTTCCTGCGCATTTCCAGACGGAAGTATTATTGCCCTAAATAGGCTGTAAAGCGCAACTGGCGCGGCTTGTGGACTTTCAGCTGCGAAAGTCTTCCGGCCGCGCCTGTTTTTACGACAGCTATATATTCACTGACTTCCGGCTCGAAAAGCCCAGAAAACAGCCCCATTTCAAGAAATATTCTGCGGGGATGGAGGACGGCGACGGGCGCCTTCGGAAGGGGATTAGGGAAACTTGAAGCTGCGGCTGCGGATGTTAGGACAGGAGGGGAGATTGTCTGAGCGAAGCGAGTTGCTCTCCTCCTGTCCTTGCATCTAATCCGTAGCCGCAACTTCTTAGTTTCCCTTATCCCCTGGAGCGAAGCCCTGAGCAGTCCTCCATCCCCGCAGAATACGTCTTGAGAATCGACACTGTTTTCGGACGTTTTGTAAAAGGACGTTAGTGAACTTTATAGCTGTAGTCTTACATTTTTTCGTATGCGATATTTTTCTGCAGGAAGATTTTCTCCACCATTTCATCCCAGGCGCGTTCCAGTGATTTGTCCATGGTGAAGGTTTTAAAGGACGTACCGGTTACGCAGCTGAGGTGTGAACCGTCGTAGTGGATGTTGAGATAAAGTCCCTGGACGCTGTCCGGATCAAGAGTGGGGACGGTTTGAGCGGCCAGTTTTCCGATATTTTTCCGCGACAGACTGAATACAAAGCGGAAGCTGAGCGGCGTCCGTTTTCCGCGGATGAGGGAAAAGCAGTAGTCGCGCACGCTTTTCCAGAGAGAGTATTCGGGGAGTTCTTCTCCGGTGTCGAAAAAATCTTTCTGCGTATATCCGTCGATCCGAAATGTATTGAAAGTCACAATTTCGCCTTCGATAAACGAGAAGCTGTCAAATGTCTCGGAGAGGAGAAGCTGCGACATGAATTCTTTAATATTTGTAAGGGTAAATGCAACCATTGCAGACTCCTTTCAAAGTATTTATTGTATATGACGATTCGGCTATTTAGATAATAACGCTTCCTGAGCATTTCCAGCCGGAAATGTCATTGCCAAAATAGCTGAACTGGTATTTATTGTATCATAAATCAAAGGGGTTAGTGTATAATTATTATTGGCAAAGATAGGAATCATTCCTAAATTAAAAGGGAAGCAGAGAAAATCCCTACTTC
>CALWTQ010000096.1 GCA_944384505.1 uncultured Mediterraneibacter sp. | reverse complement strand
TGCGAGAAGCAGGCGCGGCCGGAAAGCTTTCGCAGCCGAAAGGCTACAAGCCGCGCCAGTTGTGCGTTTCAGCCTATTTGGGCAATGACATTCCGACAGGGAACGCGCAGGAAGCGGAGCGGATGGTTTGAGAATACTTTCTGGGGAAGGGGACAGCCGGGAGATGTGACTTTGGAGGAATCCGCTGAAAATCTTGAAGGGCGGAGAGATGTTGTTAAGCAGCGCGCAGGGATTGTCTGAGCGAAGCGAGTTGCCCGGAGCGCCGCTTTGCCCTTAAACATCTCTTCGGCCTGTTAGATTTTCCGGATTCTGGAACGGAACATCGCACGGCTGTCCCCTTTCACAGAAAGTATTCTCAAACCATCCGCTCCGCTTCCGGACGTGAGTCACAGGATATGTTAGTGCGCTAAATAGCTGCCTCTGCTTTATAATTTTCATCTATAATTAAAACTTCTTTATCGGCATTTTCAATGACCCGTTTGGCTATGATAGATTTATAATAATTGTGAAATGATTGTAAGTCCCTCAGAAAGAATGATATAATACCTTCAAAGTTTGTATCAGAAAGAGGCGGTTCTGTGGAAAATACTGGAATAAGACCAGAAGTCATAGAAGAAATCCGAAAGCTGGCGGAGAAGTATAATATCAGCAGGGTAATCCTTTTCGGTTCCCGGGCAAGAGGAGATTTTAAACGGGTCAGTGACATTGATCTGGCAGTGGAAGGCGGCGATTTCACAAGATTTGCGCTGGATGTAGATGAGGAGACATCGACTCTGCTAAAATATGATATTGTTGACCTGGGGAGAGACATACAGGAAGAGCTGAGGAAAGCTATTGAGGCGGAAGGAAAGGTGATCTATGAGAAAATATGAGAATTTTCATGCGGCTTTAACTAACATGAAAGATATCTATAATTATGAGGAACCTTATGATAATGTGGTGTTGACAGGGCTTGTCGGTCTTTATGAAATCTGTTTTGAGCAGGCCTGGAAGATGCTGAAAGAGATATTGGCAAATCATGGATACGCAGAGGGCGCAACCGGGTCGCCTAAGCTTGTTTTAAAAACCTCATATCAGGCAGGAATCATAAAGGATGAAGAGCTGTGGCTGAAAGCGCTTCAGGAAAGGAATAACGTAGTTCATTCTTATAACCGCAATATCGCTCTTGAGATTGTATCAATGGCAAAAGAAAAATTCTATGATATGTTCTGTGAATTGGATAAAGAAATAAAAAATAACTGGATAGAGGAGGAAGAATTATGATTACAGTAAATGCAATGGGTGATGCATGCCCGATACCGGTAGTTAAGACAAAGAAAGCTCTCGGGGAGTTAAACGGCCCGGGGCAGATTGAGGTCCTTGTGGACAATGAGACTGCAGTGAAAAATGTGACAAAGATGGCGAAGAGCACCGGGGCTCAGGCGGAGCAGGAGCAGCTGGGAGAGCGTCAGTACCGTGTTCTGATTACAGTTGGCGAGGGAGCGGCAGCCCAGGCCGGGCAGAACGGAAGCGGCAGTGCGCCGGCGAATGGAGCGGTTCAGCCGGATTCGGCGGCCCAGACGCCGGTAGCCTGCCCGACCTGCGTAAGCACTGTTGTGGCTGTTGGCTCTGACCGGATGGGTGAGGGCAGTGAAGAACTGGGCCACATTTTGATGAAGAGCTTTATTTTTGCCGTGACTCAGCTTGATCAGCTGCCGGACAAGATGATTTTCTACAATGGCGGAGCAAAGCTGACAGTAGAAGGCTCCGAGTGCCTGGAAGATCTGAAGAATCTGGAAGAGCAGGGAGTGGAGATTATGACCTGCGGAACATGTCTTGACTATTACGGATTGAAAGAGAAGGTCGCCGTCGGCCAAGTGACGAATATGTACAGCATTGTCGAGACTCTGCAGAGCGCGGTGAATGTAATCCGTCCTTAGAGCATTTTTGTACCTCTTCTGCGTGTTTTTTATGCGGAAATGGGGCAGATTTACATCGGAACCGAAGGGAGAACGAGATGGAAAAAGAAATACATTTGACACAGTTTGCAAAGCACGGGGGATGCGCGGCTAAGATAGGACCGGACACGCTCTCGAAAGTGCTGGGCCGGCTTCCGAAGTTTTCAGATCCGAATCTTCTGGTCGGCTTTGAGACGTCGGATGACGCGGCCGTTTATAAGATTAACGACGATGTGGCTGTGATCCAGACGCTGGACTTTTTTACGCCGGTGGTGGATGATCCGTATACATTTGGCCAGGTGGCGGCCACGAACGCTTTAAGCGATGTGTACGCCATGGGCGGAGAGCCGAAGATTGCGCTGAATATTGTCTGTTTCCCGGAGAACCTGGATCCGGATATTTTAGGAGAGATCCTGCGGGGCGGAGCGGACAAAGTCCGTGAGGCCGGCGCTGTACTTGTGGGGGGACATTCCATTCAGGATGATGTGCCGAAATACGGTTTGTCCGTAATGGGGATGGTTCACCCGGACAAGATATATAAGAACTTTGGATGCAGAAAAGGTGACGTTCTGATTCTGACAAAGCAGCTTGGAAGCGGGATTATCAATACAGCAGTGAAGGCACAGATGGCCTCCGCGGAATCGGAAAGGGAGGCCATCCGGGTGATGACAACCCTGAATAAGAAAGCAAAGGAGACTGTACAGAATTTCACAATCCATGCGTGTACGGATGTGACGGGCTTCGGGCTTCTGGGACACTGTTCGGAGATGGCGTCTGCCAGCGATGCGGTGATTGAGCTTCACGTGAAGGATATAGCCTGGATGCATGGCGCGAAAGAGTATGCGCAGATGGGACTGATCCCGGGAGGCGCGTATCGGAACCAGAGGCATGCGGCGGCGCTTCTTGACACAGGGGATGTGGAAGAGGTCTACGTTGATCTTGTCAGCGATCCGCAGACGTCAGGAGGGCTTCTGCTTGCCGTGCCGGAATCTGAAGCTGGAGAAGTTTTAAGAGCATTAGAGAGGGCGGATCTGGGAACGGAGGTTTCTGTCGTTGGACGTGTAGCTGAAAGCGGAGCAGGCGCCGGAATCCGTCTTGTGCAGAAATAGCGCTGTCTTCTGACGGCAGAGAGTTGAACTGTTACTTTCATTCCAGAAGAAGGAGCAGAAATTATGAATTTAAGACAGCTGGAAGTTTTTGTACAGGTGGCGGAGACGAAGAGCTTTTCTCTGGCCGCCAGGCAGCTCTATCTCACTCAGCCGACGGTGAGCGCCCATATATCGTCTCTGGAACGTGAATTGAATGCCTGTCTGCTGGTGCGCAATACAAAAGGCGTTGCCTTATCTGATTCGGGAAAAGAGCTTTATGCCTACGCGGTGCGTATGCTGGAACTGGAGGAAAAGATCCGGGAGCGGTTCGGGCTGGAAGGCGGACGGAAAGGCTGTGTTCTCAGAATTGCCGCGTCCACCGTGCCCTCTCAGTATCTTCTGCCAGGTATTATGGCGAAGTTCTGTGCCAGGTATCCTGGGGAACGGCTGAAAGTGTTTGAAACGGACAGCGGCGGTGTGATTGATATGATCCTTTCTCACAAAGCAGATGTAGGATTTACCGGAACTGTGCTGGAGAAGGGAAATTGCACTTACATTCCGTTCTATCAGGACGAATTAGTTATTGTCGCCCCTGCTCTGGAGAGATTCAGGGAAAGGGAAGGACAAGAGATTGCCTCCTGGATCCGGGAGGAACCGTTTATTCTGAGAGAAGAAGGATCAGGAACCCGCAAGGAGGCGGAGAAGATGCTGGCAAAGCTGGGAATCCGTGTGGAGGATCTGAAAAACGCGGCGATTATGGAGAATCCGGAGACGATTAAGCGGTCTGTGGAGAACGGAGTCGGAATTTCGGTTTTATCACGGCTTGCGGCGAAAGAGGAGATAAAAAGCGGAAGGCTGATTGCATTTCCACTGGGAGAAAAGGGCGGGAGAAGAAATATCAATCTAGTCTTTGACGCCGGATATCCCAGCCTTCCTGCGGCGGATAAATTTATAAAAAATGTACAGGAAATGTATCCGGAAGGTTAGAACAGACAGAATAGACAGAACCGCTTATAGAGAACATCTATAAGCGGATATTTTTTATCGCGGTTTTTGATTAGACGAAGCTCTGTGAGCGAATTATACTTGATATAAAGGGAAATACCATCCTAGGGAAGGAAGCGTGAGACAACATGATCTATATGGACAATGCGGCGACTACACTGCAGAAACCTGAGAAAGTGAAACAGGCAGTTATGGAAGCCTTTGATCTGATGGGAAACGCGGGGCGGGGAGCATCGGAAGCGGCGCTGAACGCGTCCAGAATTATCTATGGAACGAGGGAAAAGCTGGCTCGTTTTTTTCATGCGGAGAGCCCGAACCGAATCGTATTTACAGCGAATTCTACAGAAAGTCTGAATATTGCTATAAAGGGGCTTTTTCAGACAGGTGATCACGTGATTACAACGGTTCTGGAGCATAATTCCGTACTGCGCCCGCTCTACGAGTGCCGGGAGAGCGGTGTGGAGCTTACCATTCTCGGATGTGACGTCAGCGGCAATATTTCTCTGGAGGAGATGGAGTCCGCTGTGCGGCCTGAGACGAAAGCCATTGTCTGTACTCATGCATCCAATCTGACAGGGAATATGATCGATCTGAGGGCAGTAAGCCGGATAGCGAAGAGACATGAACTTCTCTTCGTTGTGGATGCGTCCCAGACTGCGGGAGTGTATCCCATTGATGTGCAGGAGCTGGGAATAGACGTTCTGTGTTTTACGGGACATAAGAGTATGCTGGGCCCCCAGGGCACAGGTGGCATGTATGTGCGCACCGGCGTGGCTGTGAGACCTCTTTTAAGCGGCGGGAGCGGAGTGGATACATACAATCCCCGGCATCCGTCCGAGATGCCCACAGCTCTGGAAGCGGGCACTCTGAACGGACACGGGATCGCCGGGCTTGGAGCGGCGCTGGATTATCTGGAAGAGACGGGAATTTCTGTGATCCGGGAGAAAGAACTGTTGCTGATGAGAAGATTTTACGATGGTATTTCCTGTATTCCGGGGGTGAAGATATATGGGGATTTCAGTACGGATAGGAGAGCCCCTATTGTTTCTTTCAATATCTCGGATTATGACTCCTCTGAGGTGAGCGATGAACTGGATATGGAGTACGGGATTGTGACACGTCCCGGCGCCCACTGCGCGCCTCTGATGCACCAGGCACTTGGCACCGTAGAACAGGGAGCAGTGAGGTTCAGCTTTTCGCATTATAATACGGAGGAGGAAGTGGATACTGCCATCAGGGCAGTAAAAGAGCTGACAGGAGGGAACACAACATGAATTTAACTGACTCAAAGAAAAAGCTTGCGCTTGCGGGAGTTGTCTGCGGACTTGTGGCAGCATGCCTGGCGTATTTTGGAAATCCGGCCAATATGGCGTTCTGTATCGCCTGCTTTATCCGGGATACAGCCGGCGCGCTGGGACTTCACTCAACAGAGACAGTGCAGTATGCGCGGCCAGAGATCATCGGACTTGTTCTGGGATCATTTCTGATCTC
Source organism: uncultured Mediterraneibacter sp. (assembly GCA_944384505.1). Taxonomy (GTDB): domain Bacteria; phylum Bacillota; class Clostridia; order Lachnospirales; family Lachnospiraceae; genus Mediterraneibacter. The sequence goes on along the minus strand of CALWTQ010000096.1, from coordinate 6,110 downwards.
TGTGGCTACAAAGGAATACCGTTCTATGGCAGGATCATCCCCGATGACGCGTTTTGTCCTCGGAATGATTCTTGCGATCGGATCTCTGGTGTTTCTGGGCTGCCCGCTGAGGATGATTATCCGTATGTCTGCAGGAGATCTCAATGCATGGGTTGCACTGATCGGATTTATTCTCGGTGTGGGAACCGGCGTATTCGCGCTTAAGAAAGGATTCAGCCTGGGGCGCGCTCATACGGCGAATCGGATGAGCGGAGCAATGCTCCCGGTTCTGATGCTGGGAATCCTGGTTCTTGCTCTTGCGACTACACTGCTAAAGAGCAGCCAGAGCGGCCCGGGAAGTATGCATGCCCCGATTATACTGTCCTTAATCGGCGGGCTTATATTCGGCGCGTTCGCTCAGAAATCAAGGATGTGCTTTGCGGGAAGCATCCGCGACGTGATATTGATGAAAAATTTTGATCTGCTGACGATCATCGGAAGCTTTTTCGTAGTCATGCTGATTTATAATATTGCAACAGGCAATTTTGTGCCGGCATTTGACACGCCGGGAATCATCGCCCATTCAGATCATCTCTGGAGCATTCTCGGCATGTATGCTGTTGGATTTGCTGCTGTTCTGGCGGGGGGCTGTCCGCTTCGTCAGCTGATCCTGGCAGGCCAGGGCTCTTCTGACTCCGCTGTAACCGTGCTGGGAATGTTTATCGGAGCCGCGCTTTCGCACAATTTCGGTCTGGCAGGGAGCGGTACAGCTCTCAATGCCGAGACACAGGAAGTCGTTGCGGGAGGTGTGCCGATGAACGGCAGAATTGCAGTGGTTATCTGCATTATCGTATGCTTTGTGATCGCGTTTGCGAATAAGAGAAGCGAAGGAAAATAAACAGATATATTAAGAAATATTGCGCGCAGTATGGGAAAAGCGCAGCAGAAAGGAGCAGATCTGAAGATGAGAGAAGTAGATGCAAGAGGGCTTTCCTGCCCGGAACCTATGATGCTGACGGAGGAGGCGCTGAAGGCGGATAAAGGAGCTGTAAGAGTGCTTGTCTCAGAGCCGCATCAGAAAATGAATGTGGAGAAATGCGCAAAGGATCATGGAAGGAAGTTTACTTCAACCGAGACAGACGACGGCTTTGCCGTAGAGATCGAGCCTGCATAAAGGATAAACTTATGAGAAAAAAGGAATTAAAGCTTGTCGTAACATTTCACACAACGGCTGACGCCATGGCCATGGAGAAGGCCTGCAGGGGAAAAGAGGTCCCCGGAAGGCTGATCCCCGTGCCCCGGTCTATCTCCGCGGGCTGCGGGCTGGCCTGGTGCGCGCCGCTTACAGAGAGGGACGCGCTGCTTGAAGTGATGGAAGAACAGGGAATCAGCCAGGAAGGACTTCATGAATGCATGGTATGAACGCGCCATTTGGCCGCCGGATTCTTATGCGGGCATAAATCCGTCTCCTGGTTCACAGATGACTGAACTGTTAATACAAATCATTATCACATTTGCAACACAAAAGATTCACACTATTTTGATACCTTCTTAAATATATTGTAATAGTTCAGCCGGTACGGCTGAACGGTTACTGAATAATCTATATTTGGGAGGGCATGACTTTGATCGAAGTGAGGAATCTGGTAAAGAAATACGGAAATCATACAGCCGTAGATCACCTGAGTTTCAAGATTGAAGCCGGGCGGATCTACGGCTTTTTGGGTCCTAATGGAGCCGGAAAGTCCACGACTATGAATATCATGACGGGGTATCTGGGCGCTACGGAAGGGGAGGTGCTGATCAACGGACATGATATTCTCAAAGAGCCAGAAGAGGCAAAGAGGCATATCGGATATCTGCCGGAGATGCCGCCTTTGTATATGGACATGACAGTGCGGGAATATCTGGAATTTGCTGCGGAGCTGAAGGGAATCCCCGCGAAGAAGCGGGAAGACGAGGTTACAGAAACGGAAAAGATGGTGAAGATACGCGATGTTGAGCACCGCCTGATTAAGAATCTGTCGAAAGGTTACAGGCAGAGGGCAGGACTTGCGCAGGCGATCCTTGGTTTTCCGGAGATTATTATTCTGGATGAGCCTACGGTCGGCCTTGATCCGAAGCAGATCATAGAGATCCGTGAGCTGATCCGGCGCCTTTCCAAGAATCATACGATTATCCTGAGTTCTCACATTCTGGCGGAAGTTCAGGAAGTGTGCGATTATATCCTGATTATTTCCCACGGTAAGCTGGTGGCCAGCGATACGCCGGAGAATCTGGAGATGATGCTGGGAGAAACCACTGGCGTTGAGATAGAGACGGAAGCGTCTTCGGCGGATATCCGTCTGATCTTAAAGCCGGTGCCGGGGATTGAGTCTATTGAGATCAGCCAGGATGGAGAGAAACCTGCCAAAGTACAGATACGGGTGAAAAAGGGAGAAGATATCAGGGAAAGAGTATTCCGTGCGTTCGCTTCTGCCGGAGTGCCGCTGCTGACGCTGAAAGCATCAGGTACAAGCCTGGAAGATGTATTTATGGAGCTGACACAGAAGGAAACCGTACCGGACGCATTTATCCGAAGGACGGAGAAACCGGAAGTATCTGCCGTATCAGAGGAGAGGAAGGAGGCGCAGAAGAATGCTGGCGATTTATAAAAGAGAACTTCGCTCTTACTTTCAGTCCATGGTGGGCTGTGTGTTTGTGGCGTTTTTGATCGCATTTACAGGAATTTATTTTATGGCATATAACATGACCGCCGGATATCCCTATTTTTCCTATACACTTTCTGGATCTCTGATTGTATTTATCGTGGGAATTCCGTTAATTACAATGCGGAGCTTTTCAGAGGAGAGGAAGAATAAGACAGACCAGCTCTTGCTTACGGCGCCTGTGAGTCTCGGAAAAGTTGTGATGGGAAAGTATTTGGCAATGGTAACGGTGATCGCGGTGCCGAACGTGATTTTCTGTATATTTCCTCTGATTATTAAATCTCAGGGGACGGCTTATCTTAAGGTAGATTATATTTCCATAGGGGTGTTTTTCCTTCTGGGGTGTGTTTATGCCGCAATCGGGATGTTTATGTCTGCATTGACAGAGAGCCAGATGATTGCTTTCATCAGTACATTTGGAATCCTGCTTGTTCTTTATCTCTGGGATGGAATATTGTCCCTGCTTCCGTCAACTGCGGCCAGCGGGCTTGTGTGCGTATTGATCCTTGTGATTCTTATCGCTGTCTATATCTGGAACATGACGGAAAATATAGTTCTGGCAGGAGGCGCCGGCGCAGTGGGAGCAGCTGCGGCGCTGGCAGTCTATATTGTGAAATCTTCTCTGTATGAAAACCTGCTCTCCAATCTGCTGGGAAGACTGGCGCTGGCAAATGTATTTACAGATATTACGAATAACAATATCGTTGATCTGTCCGGAATCGCGCTGTATCTGTCTGTTATCGCAGTATTTGCATTCTTGACGGTGCAGGCAATTCAGAAGAGACGCTGGAGTTAGGAGGGCCGGATTGTGAAAAAGATAATGAATAAAACAGGAAATATAAAAGACCGTTTCCGGACAGCGGGAACGAGGCATGGCGCTTACAGTGTGGGGCTTACGGTTCTTGTTATCGCAGTGGTGATTGTGTTTAACCTGATTGTCGGACAGATTCCGGAAGCATACCGGAATATAGATGTGAGCAGCACGCGGATTTATGATATATCGGACACTACGACGGAACTCCTGGACGGCCTGGATAAGGATGTGGACATGACAGTGCTTGCGGTCAGGGATGAGACGGACGATAGAATTGTCACTTTCTTAAGCAAGTACGCGGCTCTCTCGGACCGGATCAATGTAGAATGGATCGATCCTGTTCTGCATCCGTCCGCGCTGACGGAGTACAATACATCAGAGAATACGATAGTAGTATCATGCCAGGATACGGGAAAGTCAACTACGATTTCCTTTAACAGCATCCTTGTGATAGATGAGTATTCTTATTATTACTACGGAACAACATCATATACAGAGTTTGACGGAGAAGGCCAGCTTACCAGTGCGGTGAATTATGTGACAAATGAGCAGCAGCATCAGGTTTATCGGACCACAGGACACGGGGAAGGAACCTTGTCTTCTACGATAACAGACATGATGGATAAGAATAACTATCTGGTTTCAGAAATTAATCTGCTGATGACGACATCCGTGCCCGAAGACTGTGAGCTGCTTCTTATGTATGAGCCGGCCAGCGACCTTTCGGAGAGCGAGGTACAGATCCTCCAGGATTATTTATCATCCGGCGGAAAGATCATGGTTCTGCTGGGAGACACTTCTGCGGGAGATTTGCCGAATCTGGTGGGAATATTGGAGCAGTACGGAATGACTGTGGCTGACGGATATATCGCAGATCCGGCCAGATGCTATCAGAATAATCCTTACTATATTTTCCCTGAGCTCTCAGTATCCGGCGATATGGCAGACGGCATTTCTTCGGGAATGGTGCTTCTGACCTATGCCCACGGCATGAATCTGACAGATCCGGTAAGGGATACAATATCCGTGACGTCATTTATGTCATCCTCGAATCAGTCTTACGCAGTAACGGAAACCAGCCAGGAACAGGGTACCTACATCCTCGGCGCAGTGGCATCTGAGACAATCAGCACAGGGGACAGTACTTCCTCAGAAACAGAAGACAGTGCTTCATCGGAGACAGCGGATAGTACTGCATCAGAGTCAGGAGATGATTCATCCTCGGAAGCGGAGACAAAGGAAAGCAGACTGACCGTGATTGCAGCGGGAAGCCTGATTGACCAGGAGATTACGGATACGTTCTCGCAGCTCGAAAATACGCAGATCTTTATGAACGCGCTGACAGCGAACTTTGACGGAGTCCAGAACCTGGCTATTGAGGCAAAGAGCCTGAATGTGGAATATAACACGGTTCAGCACGGGGGAATGTTCAGCCTTCTGATGATCTTTGGAATTCCGGCAGTGATTCTGATCGGAGGATTCGCAGTATGGTTCAGGAGGAGAAAAGCATGACAGACGAAGTAAAGGGAAGTGAAGGAAAGGAAAATGAAGAAAACATGAGTGGAGACAAAGTAAGCGGCAGCAAAAGCAGCGGGAACTACAACCATAGAAAAAAGAGAGGCGTGTGGATACTGGCGGGAGCGCTCGTAGTGCTGCTGGCCGTATACTTCGGGCTTATGGCGTGGAATAAACATCAGGAGAAAAAGGAAGAACAGCAGGCCAAGGCAGATACGGTTCATGTGACCGACACTGACGCAGAGGATATTGTTTCTCTGAAATTTGATATGGGAAACGGAGAGATGGAATTTACAAAAGAGGACGGTACCTGGTACTATGCTCCGGATCGGGACTTTCCTTTGAACCAGAGCTATCCGGAAGATATGACAGCAGCAGCCGGCAGTATCACCGCGGACCGGGAGCTTACGGACGGCGATTCTCTGGAGGATTACGGTCTGGACGATCCTGTGTATACTCTCGAATATACGGATACAGACGGGAATGTCACGGAAGTATATTTTGGAAATATGACCGGGGATTATTATTATGTCACAGCAGGGAATACCGGGAATGTATATACAGTGGAGAGCATGATCATAGATTCCTTTAATTATACCTTGAATGATATCGCGCAGTTTGATGAATATCCCAGTATCGGCAGCGGCAATCTCGTCAGGGAGGTGATCACTCAGAACGGGGAGACAACGACCTATGATAGTGAAAATAAAGACCAGGAAGAGGATATCGCGGCCGTAGCCGGAGGTCTTGGAGCAGTGTCGCTCTCTGAGGCGGCGGACTATTCCGTGGAGGATGAAGACCTGGCGGGATACGGCCTGGACGAGGCGTCGCGCATCACAGTGGAGGTTACATATACGAAAGATGATGAAGAAAATCTGATGACGCTGTATATCGGCGGGGAAGATGGAAATGGAAACAGATATGTAATGATCAATAATTCAAGGATCGTATACCTGATTTCAGATGAAATATGCGGGAATATATTGAATAGTTAACAGCTATTTAGTTTACTAACGTCCGGATGCAAAACGTCCGAAAACAGAGGCTATTTCTGAGACGTATTCTGCGGGGATGAAGGATAGCTCTGGATTCCG
>CALWTQ010000095.1 GCA_944384505.1 uncultured Mediterraneibacter sp. | reverse complement strand
AGAAGCCGGAGAGATGTTGTTAAGCGGCGCGCAGGGATTGTCTGAGCAAAGCGAGTTGCCCGGAGCGCCGCTTTGCATTTAAACAGCTCTCCGGCTTCTTAGATCCTTCCCGGATTCCGAAACGGAGCAGTACACACACGTCCCCTCTCCAAGAACACGCTTCAAACATCCGCTCCGCTTCCGGACGTGAGTCACAGAAAATGTTAGTGCGCTAAATAGCTGCAGAAAAATATTTACACATTTATTTCTGCTTTCATTCCGAGCAGTTCTTCATTTTCTTTCAACAGCGGATAAATCACATTGTTCAAGTATGCCTCCACCTGTTCTTTTGCCCTTCCCACATATTTTGCAGGATCCATTGTTTTCTTCAGATCCTCCAGGCTTAAGTTAAACGCCGGATCTGCCGCAATCAGTTCCAGGAGGTTATTGTCAAGGCCTTTTTCCTTTACGTTCTTTCCGGCCTCCATGGACAGTTCCCTGATTCTTTCATGGAGCTCCTGGCGGTCGCCGCCGGCTTTCACCGCGTCCATCATGATGTTCTCTGTCGCCATAAACGGAAGCTCCGCCAGCAGATGCTTTTCAATCACTTTCGGATACACCACAAGGCCGTCCACCACGTTCATGCACAGATCCAGAATGCCGTCAATAGCAAGGAACCCTTCCGGAACACTTAACCGCTTGTTCGCAGAGTCATCCAGGGTACGCTCAAACCACTGTGTAGCGGATGTCACCGCCGGATTTAAAGCGTCAATCATCACGTAGCGGGACAGGGACGCGATACGTTCACTGCGCATGGGGTTTCTCTTATACGCCATGGCAGACGACCCGATCTGCGTCTTCTCAAAAGGCTCCTCGATTTCTTTCAAATGCTGGAGCAGACGGATGTCGTTGGAAAACTTATGCGCGCTTGCCGCAATGCCTGCCAGTACATTTAAAACTCTGGTATCCACTTTCCTGGAATATGTCTGGCCGGACACAGGATAGCAAGCCTTGAACCCCATCTTCTCAGCGATCATGGGATCGATCTTGTCAATTCTCTCCTGATCTCCGTCAAATAGTTCAAGGAAGCTGGCCTGAGTTCCTGTGGTTCCCTTAGATCCTAAGAGCTTTAAGCTTCCCAGGACATAATCCAGATCCTCGAGATCCATCTCGAACTCCTGCAGCCACAGTGTCGCCCTCTTTCCCACTGTAGTCGGCTGAGCCGGCTGGAAATGGGTAAATGCCAGTGTTGGCTGGCTTTTCTGCTCATCCGCGAACTTTGCGAGCTCAGCGATCACGTTCAGAAGTTTTTTGCGCACCAGTCTGAGAGCCTCAGACATGACAATAATATCCGTGTTATCCCCCACATAGCAGGAAGTCGCTCCCAGGTGGATAATTCCTTTTGCTTTCGGGCACTGCACGCCGTAAGCATACACATGGGACATAACATCATGACGGACAACTTTCTCCCTCTCTTTTGCCACGTCATAGTTGATATCGTCCGCATGGCTTTTCAGCTCCTCAATCTGCTCGTCCGTAATATTTAATCCAAGTTCTTTCTCCGTCTCCGCAAGAGCGATCCACAGTCTCCTCCATGTGCGGAACTTCTTGTCCGGGGAGAAGATGTACTGCATCTCCTTGCTTGCATAGCGCTCTGAGAGCGGGCTCACATAACGGTCATTCGACATAATTTTATCCTCCTGAAAATAATCAATTTCTCACTAAGTGTGCGGTTGTGGTTCGCACTAACCTCGTCCGTCGCCTCCGGCTCGGATTCGCTAAGTGCCTGACAAGGTAACAACCGTCACACTAAGTTCGAAAAGACCTCACTAAGTGTGCGGTTGTGGTTCGCACTAACCTCATCCGTCGCCTCCGGCTCGGATTCGCTAAGTGCTCTACTCAAAGGCATGGCTGATGTCTCTGCCGGGAACTCCCATCGGATATTTCCCTGTAAAGCAGGCATCACAGTATTTTAAATCCCCAACCATGCTTTTCAGCTTGCTGATCTCCATATATCCCAGGGAGTCTGCCCCGATCATCTCCCGGATTTCCTCCGGGGTATGTGAGTGAGCGATCAGCTGTTCATTGGAAGGCACGTCTGTGCCAAAGTAACATGGATAGAGGAAGGGCGGTGAGCTGATGCGCACATGGACCTCTTTTGCCCCGGCTTTTTTGAGCATTTTTATAATGTTTGCACAGGTTGTGCCCCGCACGATGGAATCGTCAACCATGATAATCCGTTTTCCCTTCACAACCTCCGGGATCACATTCAGCTTGATTTTCACACTGGACTCTCTATCGCTCTGTTTTGGCTTGATAAAGGTTCTTCCAACATAGCTGTTCTTATGGAAGGCCATTCCGCATGGGATGCCAGACTGCTCTGAATATCCTCTTGCCGCAACAAGTCCGGAGTCAGGCACGCCGACCACCAGATCCGCATCCACGGGATAAGACTCCGCCAGCGCCCTTCCGGCGAGAATACGGGAGTGGTATACGCTGACCCCGTCAATCGTGCTGTCCATGCGGGCAAAGTAAATATACTCAAAGATACAGCGCGCCTGCTTTTCCGCCGGCATCGCCATAGACTTGTCGGAAGCAATGCCGTCTTTTGTGATCGTCACAATCTCCCCCGGTTCCACATCCCGCACAAACTCCGCGTCCACTGCCGCAATCGCACAGCTCTCAGACGCCAGGAAATACGTATTGTCGCGCTTTCCGATGCAGAGTGGTTTGAGGCCGAAAGGATCTCTCGCTCCGATCATCTTCCGGGGGCTGCTGACGACAAGGGCATATGCGCCCCTGATCTTCTTCATAGCGCGCTTTACCGCTTCTTCCGCAGTCTGCGTATTCAGACGCTCCCTGGCAATATGATAGGCGATCACCTCGGAGTCGATCGTGGTCTGGAAAATCGCGCCTGTATATTCCAGCTCTTTTCTAAGCTCCACCGCATTTACCAGATTGCCGTTATGTGCGATGGCAAGTATGCCTTTCACGTAATTGATCACAAGAGGCTGGGCATTCTCCACCCTGGTGCCTCCCGCTGTGGAATAGCGCACATGTCCCACTCCCAGATTCCCTTTCAGCTCGGCAAGAACCTCCTCGTTAAAGACATCATCCACATGTCCCAGGCCTTTCTTTGACAAAACCTTTCTCTTGCCAAAAGTATCTGTCACCGCAATGCCACAGCTCTCCTGTCCTCTGTGCTGCAAAGCAAAAAGTCCGTAATAAATGGACGTGGCAACATCCCGTCCGTCCATGTCATAGGCGCCGAACACCCCGCACTCTTCACTCATTCCTGTGGAAACTCTCTCAAAATCTGTCATCTGCACATCGCTCCTTAACCTTCCGTTTGTTACTGTTCACAGCCGCTCCCGCCCGTTTCGCAAATTCGATTATAATATAAGGCAGAGGGAAAATCAACTTCCCTCTGTCCCTGTGCCGCATCATCGCTCATTATTTTATTGCTCTGACTTTTATAAGTATTCCTTATAAATCAGATATTATTTATCAATTTTCTCAGTTCTTTTCTGCCTGAACGCTATCCATTTGTATAACGTGACAAAAACTGCTTTGTCCGCTCCTCTTTCGGACGTTCAAACACCTCCTGCGGCGTACCCTGTTCCAGAATCCGTCCGTCATCCATGAAAATAACCTGACTGGACACGTCCCGGGCAAATGCCATTTCATGGGTAACAATGATCATTGTCGTCTCCTGATCCGCCAGCCCTTTGATGACTTTGAGCACTTCCCCTGTCAGTTCCGGGTCAAGCGCCGATGTAGGCTCGTCAAAGCAGAGGATATCCGGCTTTAACGCAAGGGCCCTTGCAATGGCCACACGCTGGCACTGCCCGCCTGAGAGCTGATGGGGATAATTGCTCATCCTGTCAGAGAGCCCCATCTGATCCAGAAGCTTCTTCGCCTCCGCCTCAATCTCATCGTGGATCTCCTTTTTGCGCGCTTTATAATCCGGCTGTTCCTTTGCCAGAAGCTCCTTTGCCAGCATGACATTCTGCAGAGCCGTGTACTGCGGGAACAGGTTGAATGACTGAAACACCAGTCCGAAATGGAGCCGTTTTCTTCTGATCTCGCTCTCCTTCGTTGTCTCCGGGTCGTCTGAATTAAAAAGGGTCTCTCCGTTGACAAGTATCACGCCTCCATCCGGCCTCTCGAGGAAGTTCAGACACCGAAGAAGCGTAGTCTTCCCGCTGCCTGAAGAGCCGATAATGGACAGCACCTGTCCTTTTTCAAGTGAAAAGCTGATATCTTTTAACACCTGCGTTCGTTCAAACTTCTTACTGATATGTTTTGCTTCCAAGATCGCCATTGTCTGCCGCCTCCTATCTGAAATATTCCAGTTTCTTTTCAAGCTGCCCCAGAAGGACAGTCAGGATGCCGTTAAAGATCAGATAGTACACTGCCGTGAAAAACAGCGGCCAGATCACGCCTGCGATCCCCTGGTTTCCTTTCAGGAAGGACTGACCGGCCCAGATAATCTCCTGCAGGGAGATAATGCGGGCAAGAGACGTATCTTTCACCAGGGTAATAATCTCATTTGACATAGGCGGCACGATCCTTTTGATCATCTGGAGCAGAGTAACTTTAAAGAAGATCTGGCTTCTCGTCATGCCGAGAACAAGGCCGGCCTCCTCCTGCCCCTTTGGCACACCCTGGATTCCGCCGCGGTAAATCTCTGAAAAATAACAGGAATAATTAAAAATAAAGGCAACCGAGGCTGCAAGAAAGCGTCCGCTCTCGCCTCCGCCCCAGATATTATGTCCCATCAGTCCCGGCATAAAGTAGATAATCAGAAGCTGGATCATCAGAGGTGTACCCCTGATGATCCATACGATGATCTTCATCAAATAAGAAAGTGGTTTAAACCGGGACATAGACCCGAAAGAAATAACCAGCCCCAGCGGGATTGCCCCCAGAAGCGTCACAAAGAAGAGCTTCAAAGTCTGGAGAAATCCCACGTTAAGCGCCTGGAAGACTATAGGAAACTGTTCTGTAAATTCCATTTCACAACTCCGTCCGTAAGTATTGCCGCAGGTAATATCCTCTGATTTACTGCTCGATCAGAGCTGCCTGCACGCCGTATTTTTCGGCACATGCCTGAATCGTGCCGTCCTCATAGCACTGTGCAAAGAAGTTATTGAGCTCCCCTGCAAGGTCAGATCCCTGACGGAATCCAACTCCGTACTCCTCACTGTTTAAGCTGACTGTATATGTAAGATCTGCATAGCTTGTCCCCTCGCCGATCATGGCAGCTGCCATAAGAAGGTCAATTACTGCCGCGTCAGATGTTCCGGCCGCGACTTCCATCAGCGCGTCTGACTGAGCTGTCACCGGAGTATAGTTAAGTCCAAGCGCGCTCACTTCTTCCTCACCGGCGCTTCCCGCTTCTACCGCGAAGCTTAAGTCCGAAAGGCTGTCGATATCCTGATACTGATCCGCCACATCAGACGGAACAACTACAACCTGTGCGTTCTGCAGGTAAGCATCCGTACATTCCATGGAGCTTGTCACTTCATCTGTCAGCGTCATGCCGTTCCATACGCAGTCAATTGTCTTGCTGTCCAGCTCCAGAATCTTATTGTCCCAGTCAATCTCAATAAATTCTACGTCAACGCCAAGATTTTCAGCAAATGCTGTAGCCATGTCCGCGTCAAATCCGACCCACTCTCCGCTGTCATCCTTATAATCCATGGGCTCAAAATTAGTAATACCTACAACAAGGGTTCCCTTATCTTTCACATATTCCATATCACTGGATTCATCGCTGCTCTCTGCAGAACTGCTGTCAGAGCCGGAATCAGAGCCGTTGTTGGAATTTCCGGAACCGCAGCCCGCCAGCATAGAAACCACAAGACCTGTACAAAGTAACACGCTTAACACTTTTCTCTTCATAATACCCTCCAACCGCCGGATAACCGGCTTCGCTTTTTTTCTCTACCAATGAGTCACTGTACCATGGTAAAGTTACCCCTGCATTCTACCATACAGGCTGTTCCGTGTCAAACATTTTTAAATAGCTGACTTCTCAGGAATGGCTTCTCCTGTGCTGCCGTTTCCACTTCTCAATCATCCCCGGATCCATCTCCTCGGGCATACTTTTCTTTACTTCATCGATCTCCCGTCGCATCTGCGCGTTGATCTCCATATACTGTTCGTTTTTGGTAATCAGGATATGGTATTCTTCCAGCGACATATATTTATAGGAAGCATACAGATATGGCTTTATCAGGTCTTTATCCCCGCAGATCTGGTATGCCCGGTCGTACATGCGTGCCGACTCCTGATAGAGGAAGAGCCTTCCGTACGCCGCCCCCAGGCCGGTATAGATCTTTCCGTAGAACTTATCGTCCACGCTCTCGTCCTTCTCCTGATTTAGGATGGCCTGGTACACGAGAATCGCCTCTTCAACCTCGCCGCTCTCCAGCAGGTTATCCCCTTTGAATTTCTGCCGCTCGATATCCTTCTGGTTCTTTAAATGCTCCAGCACATTCTGGATCCGGATCATCTCCGGCTCCCTGTAAATCCTGGACGCTTTCAGGATGGTCAGGACAAATTTCTCCACTGAGCCCCGCAGCCTGAGGACGTCTCTGAGCTCCGCCGCCAGGGTCTCCATCCCAAGCTCTTCTTCCAGCCAGTCACAGAGCTGGCTGTTCATAATTGTATAGTCAATCAGATAGAGATTGTTGCAGAGATAGTAGCACAGTTCTTCTATGGTAAAGATCCTGCAGTGAATCCTGGTAATCTCATAGGGCTGCGCCGCATGTCTGTCATGACAAAGAATTAAATTTCCCATCATTGCCTCCTAAATGTATGGTCTTCTCCGCATGAAAATCCGTGGCCGGGAAGAAGTCCCCAAAGCCTGCGTCCCGCACTGTGATCCTGCAGGTTTTCTCATCCAGAAACAGCGTCTCAATCTGAAGACGCATGGAATATTCCGCCCGCTTCGGGAAGTTCTCCAGAGAGATCTTCTCTGTCTTTACATTGCCCTGTATCAGCGACTCAATGTGCAGTTCAATATCCTCTACATCTTCCATGAGCACTTCCCACTGATTGTTGGATTCATACCAGTGCGCACCCCAGGAGACGATGGGATACCACATCTCCTGGCCCTCCACTCTCATGTTCACGGTGATCTGGTCCGTCAGCTTATCCTCCGACAGATAGACCGGATTCTCAATATGCATAAACAGCTTCCGGTACGCCGTATAGCAAGCGCCCTTGCTGTACAGATTATTTCCGATAAACGCTCTCCGCCCGTTGCAGAGCACACGGAGCGCCTTTGGATACCAGTTGTTCTCAAACCCTTCTCCGGTCAGAAATACAGACGATACGATCCTCTTGTCAAACACACTTTCTATAAACTTGCAGAACATAGTGTCCGCTTCTTTCGCCTTGTCCTCATTGAGTACCGGATAGACCATGGCCAGCTCTTTCATATGGGCGCTGGCCACCTCATCCACTGTCACAAAGGTGGTTTTTCCGCCGCCCAGTCCCGGTCTGAGCCGCCTGAGCATATATGCCTTGATTTCATTTCTGTCACAGCAGAACAAAGCCGCGTCATATTGCCACAGTTCTTTCGGCTGATAGAAGAGATAATTGCAGAAACTCTCCTTATAGTCCTGGATAAAGATATGCCTCTTGTCTATATTCATGCGGACCGCGATGCCGCGGAGCATCTGCGCCAGTTCCTCTGTGAGGGCCGGTACGGTAAACACGATTCCCTCGATCTCGGGGAAAGACTGGAGGGACATCTGGATAAACTGAGAGAGAAGCCAGACCGCGTCATAAGTCTCCTCTCCGAACTCAATCTTATCCCCGTTTAAGCTCTTGCTCAAAAGCCGTGTGACCGTAAAGCCCTCCTTGATCGTGACAAGCCGTTTCGCCTCTTTCCCATAAGCCCATGTATCTCTCAGTTTCCCGATAATCAGAGGGATCTGATAGTTGTCCGTATCCACTTCCAGCGTGTCGGGCTCCATCTCCTCCTCATTAAAATAACTGATCTGGCATGTCTTTTCATTTATTTCATAACCGATAATACTGCCCTGTCCCATGTAAAAGGCAAACCTCCTTACTGTTGTACGAACATATGAGCCGCAACCGCATCCTCCAGCATATAGCTGCGCATCTTCTTCCTGCGCTCCTGTTCGTTTTTCTCCATCAGAATATCGTTGAGCCGCCCATATCTGCCCTGCTCGCCCCGGCTTACACTGCGCGTGCAGGTCTCCTTATCGCTGCGGTAAGAATTCCCGTCAATCGTCTCTTTAAAATAATATTTCAGCTGCTCATTCGCGAAGAGCACGAACTTCTTTACATAGAGATTCTCATACATCGGAGTCAGAACCTCTGTAGAATAATCCACTGGTTCCTGTTCTCCTTTCTGGAGCTGGTAATAAAGCATGACCTTGCTGCCCTTCTGCCCTTTATATTCAATCAGAGTCTTATCCCAGAGCTGCAGTTCAATCAGCCACTCCTTCTCGTAAGACAGAAAGAACGGGAAATAGATCTGTTTGCCGCAGAGCTCCTGGAGGAATTTCTTCAATGTTTTCCTTGTCTGCGGATTATACTCACGGCCGGAATAATATTTCAGAACCGCGATCTTGCAGATATCAATCGTATCCTCGCCTTTCTCGTATTCGCGGCAGATGATATCAATCACGCTGCGGCTGATCTTCCGCTCCTCCACAACATATTCCCTTGACACATAGGAAAGATAAGCCTGCTGCAGCCGGAAATACGCTCCCTCCGAATAATACTGCTCGAAGATCTGCGCCTCCTGGAAAAGCTCTTCCGAGAAGAGCATCTGGGTCAGGATCCGTTCCCCCAGCTTGTGGGTGTGCACTTCATAATCTCTCGCTTCGCGCCAGAGCATCTTCATATCCGGCGTTGCGCCGCAGTAATAATTTGCCAGATATGTCAGAATCACTTTGTCATACTGCTGCTTCTTAAAAAGCTCAAAGCAGACATAAGTCAAAAAGTCATCGTTCTCGTAATTATTCTCACGGATTGTCCTGCTGCATAAGCCCAGCATTTCTTCCTCTGTATAATTTTCCAGGCCCTTCTCATGCACAACCTCCAGAGTCAGTTCCTGCTCTTCCTCCTCTTCCCGGTTTCTCCTAAGACCATTGATATATTTCCGGCACATGTCCATATAGCGGAGCTCATAGAAAAGTCTCTTGCTCTCATAGGGAATAGAGTCCGTATAATGCCGTCCATCCTTTGCCTCCCATACAAGCCGGTCCGTCTTGGCATAGAGGAATACTTTCGCCCCGTTTTCCAGATAGGGCGCTTTCTGAGTGATCGTGCCATCCTCCGCAATGACATGGATATATTTCATATTCGGCACTTTCGTTGTGATCCAGTACGCATGGCACACGTCGTAAAGCGCCTTGATCCGGTCCGGATTCATAGCGGATTCCACCACGAATCTTTTATAGATAATGCGCAGACGCTCGTCCACATTTCTCCGGTCAAGCTGATTCCACGCAAACGCCTCCATCTCATCTCTGTAGTGAGCGTAAATTTCACTGGACTCATCTTCATATGTAATCAGGTTCGAATACAGGAACGCACATTTATGAAAATCCAGATTATTTCCATGCATAAAATACAGGTATACAGATCTTGGGAGAGGCTTGTGGAACCGTTCCGGGACAACAGAAGCCATGTAAAACTCATAGAGCTGCGCGATCTTAAGTTCCGATTCCACTGCTTTCTCATACCACTTGAAGTAACAGTTCTCCACACAGTTGCCCTTGATAAGCAGCGTACAAATAGACGTAAGGATCATGGACTCTTTATACATCTTATAAGAGAGTATAAGAACCTCGTACAGATGGCTGTCAAACGTCTTCATCTGGCTGGCCAGGTTCGCCGTGTACAGGGCGAGTTCCCTTGTCATAAGCCCCCTCTTTACCGCAAAAAGCAGGACGCGCACCTCAAAATTCCCCAGTTTCTTCAGAGAGGAACTCTTCTCCCGGAAGCATCGGAATGCCTGAAGATAGAACCAGACGCTGTGGGATCCCTCCTCGTAAAACTGCTTTTCCAAAACGCGGAGACGCTCACTGTAGATCTTATACTCTGAATCAATCTCCACAAGCATGCAGAGAATCCTCCAGCTGTCCGGATGCTTCATAAAGGATCTGGACAGTTCCTCCGCCACTTTCCGCTGTCCGATCGAATCATTGGACAAAAATGTCGTCAGGTAGAGATAATAAGAGCTCAACTCCACGTCTTTCCCGATGGCAAACCTGTTATAATTGTAGGATTCCAGAATTTCCTTCGCCTCATCCATGCGCCCGCCGATCAGGCAGATATGCGCATGGGCAAGAAGGTAGAACTCATTCCTGCCATCCATGGCGCGCAGATGGCTGATACGCCTCACAGCCTCGTTCACCCATTCCGTGCGCTCCATCCGCCCGGCTTCATATTTCAGATAATTCTTGATAATCCCGGCAAATTCGCGGTCATTCGCCCGGTATTCGTCGTCTCTTTTGATGTCCTTTTCCACCACGACTTCATAAACCAGCGTCTCGTAGGGAGACTCCAGGATAATCCGCCCGAAGTTGCTCCCTCTGTGGAGCTGTTCCGTATTCAGGAAGTATTCCAGGCGGTAAGAATTCCCAATAAATTCTTCCGTTGTAATACGTGTATGCTCCACCATAAGGAAATCCCCTTCTGTCTTCACATCGATTTCAAGGTATCCCCATGTATTTTTCTTAATCGTAAACGTCTCTTTACGCGCTTCTGCCAGGGCCATAAACGCCCTGCTCTCCTCCTCCAGTGTCAGGAAGATTTTTTCTTTCTGCTTGCAGCCTACAAGGAACTCCTCCAGCGCCTGCTGGTCCAGCTCCCACTTGCGCATATTATCGTAAAGAGCCTGGATTCTCCTGTCCTCATATTTCAGAATCTCATAGAAGTCCCTGGAGCGGAAAAGCTTCACAGCTTCAGCCGCATCCCTGAACGCGAGCTTCTTAAAATCATCCAGGCTCTGAATCTTCCCATAGTTTGTCATCACATAAGGCTTCTCGATGATCGCCGTAAAAGCCACATCAAACTCTCCGCCATTGCAGACAATCGTAAACTTTCCATGCTCCACATGTCCGGGCATCAGGCCGCTTCCATCATAAGTATAATATATATTCACCGGATTGCTGTCAAAACCCTGCTCATCACAGCGCACACGATAAGAGGAGGGGTATACAAGACCTCGTATGGTTCCCTCCCCCTGGTTCTGGAGTGAAAAACTCCCTCTGTATTTTTCCCCTTCCCCCACACGCATAGTGATGTGGGTCTCCGGAAAAATAATGTCCGGCTGCGCTATATGAAAATCTCCTTTGGCAAAACGCTTGATCTTATTCTTCAAAGTCAGTCACCTACTCACAATTCTTCTCCTGCCAGAGGCAAGAGTACGCTACTTTGGATTATAGCATTGTTGGGCAGTATCTTGCAATGGGGTATTCGAGGAATCTTTAACAACAGCAGCTATTTAGCGCACTAACATTTTCTATGACTCACGTCCGGAAGCGGATCGGATGGTTTGCGATACGTATTCTGTGAAAGGAGACAGCCGTGCGATGTTCCGTTCCAGAATCCGGAAAATCTAGCAGGCCGGAGAGATGTTTAAGGGCAAATCGGCGCT
>CALWTQ010000094.1 GCA_944384505.1 uncultured Mediterraneibacter sp. | reverse complement strand
GATGGCGATGGATGACTTCGGAAGGGTATTAGTGAAGCTTAGAGTTCCAGCGAGGGACGTTAGGGCTGACGGTGGAAATGTCTGAGCGTAAGCGAGTTGTCCACCGTCAGTCCTTGCATTTAGTCCGTCACTGGAACTCTTAGTTTCACTTATGTTACCATACCGCCTGCGGCGGCACAAATGATAATGAAAGCTATAGTTGTTGTTCCCAGAATCGAAAACTTGTAGTATTCTGGTTCTGGAAACACCGGTACACTACAGAGCACGTTGTAACATCTGGAGATCCAGAGCCCGAACTTATATCAGTCGCCGCTATCCTTCTTGCACAAATGATTGGCGTTTGTAAGCCCGTATATTTATGAATACGCCCGATTTAACAGAGTTCCCGCAGGGATAGCAGTCAATGCCGGTGTCTCCTTTTCAGCCCTGCCATTTCAGAAAGGAGACAAAATATGGCAGCATTGAACAGAAGAAACCAAAGAAAACATCTTAAATCTGGAAGTTCCTACTCTTCCGAGGAACTGCGTTTCCTGACAATGGATGACGGCACTCTGGTCGTCTGTTCGGCAAACGGAGATATCAAACGTCCCATCTGTGGCGGCATTGACGTTCATAAAGAAATCCTCATGGCTTCTGTCTGCAAAACTGATCCGGATACTCTCAAGGCAACGTTTTTTGTCAGGAAGTTCACAACGATGAACAGCGACATCCGCGCTATGGCCATCTGGCTGAAAGAGCATGGCGTTCAGGATGTCTGTATGGAATCAACGGGAAAATACTGGATCCCTGTGTTCAATATCCTGGAACAGAACGGCATAAAACCAATCCTGACCCATCCGAAATATGTGAAGCAGGCAAAAGGACAAAAAACTGATTTCCGTGATGCCATCCATATGGCAAGCATGTTCCGCATGGATCTGGTCGTTGCCTCTTTCATCCCGCCTTCCGATATCCGTGATCTCAGGGAACTGTGCCGTTACCGGCTCAAGCTCACCTATATGCGGACCTCCGAGAAAAATCGTTTCCAAAACTCCATGACCATCTCCAAAGTACGGTTAGACAGCGTGTTTTCGGATCCTTTTGGAAAATCAGCTTCCTCTATTATGGAATATCTCATTTCCACGGATCCGGATCAGATCTGTGACGATGAGATCCTTGGACTGGTCTGCCGCCGTGGGTCTGTGAAAGCATCTGACGAGGATATTCTGAACAGCATCCACGGGTATGAATTCATCGGTGTGCAGCGGGACAAACTTCAGATCATAAGCCTGCATCTTTCCCAGATCGAAGAATGTATTGCTTTAATCGATGAAAAACTGGAATACTACCGGCAAAAATACGCTGATATCATCTGCCATCTCACTACGATGATCGGAATCACACCAATGTCCGCTTTATATATCCTTGGTGAGATCGGGACGGACATGACAGTATGGCGGGACGATGCTTCCCTTGCATGCTGGGCGGGCCTGTCACCGGCTAACAATGCAAGCGCGGGAAAGAAGAAATCCACCAAAGTGGGGAACGGCGGCCATTACCTCAAGCCGCTACTTGTGCAGTGTGCGCTTGCCGCAGTAAAAAGCACGAAGAAAGCCCCCTACTTCCATAACAAATACGAAACGCTGAAAAAGCGCCGGGGCCACAAAAAGGCCATCATCGCCATAGCAAGGAAGATGCTCGTGGCAATCTACCACATGATCAGGGATGATAAAGATTTCCATCCCATTGACTATGAAGACATCATAAAAAACACTAGGAAAACAAAAGGGCTGAACTTAAACAATGTCATCGCTTTCTTAAAAGAACAGGGTGCCGATGAAAGTACGATCCGACTGGTTGAGGCACAGTGTTCCGTCAATGCAGCGGAAACACAAGGCGCGAAAGAAAAGCAATCCACTTCAGAAATCGCAGATGCGTCTCAACAAATGCAGGAATCTGTAAATGAGAGTCCGGTATTTATCTCCGACTCCCAACAGGGTCGTGCCCTAAATCATCATCCAAAAGATTCTGCAGTGGCAACTGCTACAGCCCAAACTGGATTGCTGTAGCTTATTTTACCATAACAGGCTCCATCTAAAAAGCCCCTTTATGTGGGGAGGGGGATTTTGTGCCCTTTTGCATCCTACAAGCCCTGCAAAACTTTCATATTTATCCCTGGAGCGGAATCCAGAGCCATCCTTCATCTCCGCAGAATACGTCTCAGAAATAGCCCCTGTTTTCGAACGTTTTGCATTCGAACATTAGTGAACTTTATAGCTGGACGGCACACTCAAAAAGGTATATACTGAAAGGGCTGCAAATGCAGGAAAGAGGTCAAGGAGGATGACAGGAAATGAGAATTGCACTGATTAATGAAAACAGCCAGGCGGCGAAGAATGCTGAGATTGAGAAAGCGCTGAAAAAAGTTGTGGAGCCCATGGGATTTACCGTGGATAACTATGGAATGTACGCTGCAGATGACAAAGCGCAGCTGACATATGTACAGGTGGGGATACTTGCGGCTGTTCTTCTGAATTCCGGGGCGGCCGATTATGTAATCACAGGCTGCGGAACAGGAGAAGGGGCGATGCTGGCGTGCAACAGCTTCCCGGGTGTGATCTGCGGACATGTGGAGGACCCGCTGGACGCGTATACATTTGCTCAGATCAATGATGGAAATGCAATTGCGATTCCGTTTGCAAAAGGATACGGATGGGGCGGAGACCTCAATCTTGAATATATCTTTGAGAAGCTCTTCTGTGAGGAAAGCGGTCAGGGTTATCCGAGGGAGCGCGCA
Source organism: uncultured Mediterraneibacter sp. (assembly GCA_944384505.1). Classification (GTDB taxonomy): domain Bacteria; phylum Bacillota; class Clostridia; order Lachnospirales; family Lachnospiraceae; genus Mediterraneibacter. The sequence continues at coordinate 9,751 of CALWTQ010000094.1, read as the reverse complement.
GTGCCGGAGCAGAGAAATAAGAGAATCCTGGATGATGTGAAAAAGGTGACATACAGGGATCTTGCAGATATTTTGAAAGAAATTGACCGAGATCTGGTTAAAGGCGCACTTGCGGGAGAATACTTTGCGGAATACTTTTTCGCAAACTGCAAAGACGAGAAACTGGCGGAGTGCGTGAAGGAAATTCTGGCGTAAAACTGCACAAAAACAGTAAGGATAAGTTTTGTAAAATAGTAACAAAAATCAATCCTCTGAAACGAAAAAACTTAACGAAGGCCGGGAAATGTGTTAAAATAGATCATAACAAAGGCAGAAAAAGACCGTTACAGCGTTGTACCGGTCTTTCTTTGGCTATACTTTAGGCAGATGAAAAGAAGGAGGTTTTTTATGTTCAGCAGGGGCGACGCGGTTGTTTATAAGTGCAGAGGGCTGTACCGGGTGGAAGACATAGGGACGCCGGATTTTCTCTCAGACGTCAGAGACAGGAAGTATTATACTCTGCAGTCTGTGGAAAACGCTGGGGATAAGGCATATGTTCCTACGGACGATGAAAGGAATATCCGCAGGCCGGTCAGCAGGGATGAAGCGATGGAGCTGATCGGGCGGATGCCCGGAATTGAGACGGTCCCGGTGAAAAATGAAAAACTAAGAGAGCAGGAATACAAGAACTGTATTGCGGATTTCTGCCCGGAAAGCTGGGTAAAAGTACTTAAGACGACCTACGACAGAACGAAGAAGCGGGGCAGCATCACAAGTGTAGATCGGAAATACCAGGCTCTGCTGGAGCATGCACTTTACAGCGAATTCTCGTTCGCACTCGGGCTTCCGCAGGGACAGGTCCCGCGTTTTATACAAGACCATATCTTGCGCAATTAGCACTCACATGATATACTTCTCCTGAATATTAATCTTATGTGTACACAAGAGGCATAAGGTGGAATTTAGGAGGAGTTATTTTTTATGGACGCAGACCCTGCGGGGAACACTATTATTTTTGATTTGCTTTTGCTGTTGTTTTTTACACTCATGAACGCTTACTTTGCCGGGGCTGAGATGGCGGTGGTATCGGTGAATAAGAACCGGATCCGAAGTCTGGCTGAGCAGGGAAACAGGAAGGCGAAAGTGATTGAGGGACTGTTCGAGGATTCAACGAAGTTTCTTTCCACGATCCAGGTTGCAATCACATTTGCCGGATTTTATTCTTCAGCATCGGCGGCGGCAAGTATCGCGCCAGTGCTGGCTGTATGGATGAGAGGGGTGGGAATCCCCTACAGCGGACAGATCGCCCACAACGGAGTCACCTTGATTTTGATGTTTTTTAACCTTGTATTTGGCGAGCTCGTGCCGAAGCGGATCGCGATGCAGAAAGCGGAGGCCTTCTGTATGATCACGGTTATGCCGATCCATTATATCTCGATCATACTGTCGCCATTTATTAAGTTGCTTTCCGTGTCCACCAAGCTGGTACTGAAGATTCTTCACATGAAGACGGAGGATCAGGAAGAGGCGGTTACAGAGGAAGAAATCAAAGCGCTTCTTAAGATGGGAAATGAGAGCGGGACGTTTGATGACGACGAGAGGGAGATGATTGACTCCGTATTTAAGTTTGACCAGCGCAACGCTAAGGAGATCATGGTTCCAAGACGTGACGTCATTACAATCGATATCGACGATCCGTTTGAGGAGCTGATTGACGAGATCCTTGAGACAAGGCACAGCAGGATACCTGTGTATGAAGAAAATATTGACAATATCATCGGAGTGCTCCACGTCAAAGATGTGATGATCGAGCTCAGGAAGAATCCGCTGGAGCAGATGGATATCAGAGGGATGCTTCACAAGCCGTTTTTTATTCCTGAGACAAAGGAGGCAGATGAGCTGTTCCGGACCATGCAGGAGACGCGCCATCATATGGCGATCCTGGTGGACGAGTACGGCGGATTCTCAGGTATTGTGACAATTGAGGACCTGGTAGAAGAGATCATGGGAGATATCAATGAGGAATATGAGGAAGTCGTTCCTGATATCGAGGCGCTCAGCGAAGACGAGTACCGGATTGACGGAAGTATTCTGATCGACGACCTGAATGAGGAGCTGGGACTGAAGCTTGAGACGGAGAATTATGATACCCTGTCAGGTTACCTTATTGAGAAGCTGGGCCACATTCCTGCAAAAGAAGACAGAGATGTAGTGGAGACGGACAATCTGGTGTTTACAGTTGAGGAAGTCAAAGATAACCGGGTCAGCCGGGTGAGGCTTAAGATCCTTCCGCCGCCGGAGCCGGAGGAAGATGAAGAAGAGCATGGCGTGTGGAGGAGACACCGCGGATCTGATGACAACGAAGATAAAAAAGAAGAGTGAAAGGAGAGTCAGCGTTATGGAGATGCTGTCAATTGAGGAGGAACTTAAGAACAATTCTTATCCCGGAAGAGGGATTATTTTAGGCAGGACGCCGGACGGGAAAAAGGCTGTGGCAGCTTACTTCATCATGGGGCGCAGCGAGAACAGCCGGAACCGTATATTCGCAGAAGACGGTGAAGGAATCCGCACACAGGCATTTGATCCGTCTAAACTGACTGATCCAAGCCTGATTATCTATGCTCCGGTCCGGGTGCTGGGCAATAAGACGATTGTGACCAACGGAGACCAGACAGACACGATCTACGAGGGCATGGACAGGCAGCTTACATTTGAGCAGTCGCTCAGGAACCGGGAGTTTGAGCCGGACGGCCCGAACTATACGCCGCGTATTTCCGGAATTATGCATATCGAAAACGGGACTTACAATTATGCAATGTCTATTTTAAAGAGCAGCAACGGGAACCCGGAGGGCTGCTGCAGATATACATTTGCATACGAGAACCCGGCGGCGGGAGAGGGACGTTTTATCCATACTTATATGCATGACGGGAATCCGCTTCCGAGCTTTGAAGGGGAGCCGAAACTGATTGGAATTCCGGACGACATGAACGCATTCACAGACCTTCTGTGGAACAGCCTGAACGAAGAAAACAAAGTATCGCTTTTTGTCCGCTTCATTGATATTGAGACCGGAAAATACGAGACAAAGATTGTAAATAAGAATCAGTAAAAATATTTAATTTGAAAAGGAGCGGATCAAAATGAAAGAATTAGAACTGAAATACGGATGTAACCCGAATCAGAAGCCGTCGAGAATCTACATGAGTGATGGAAGCGACCTTCCGATCACAGTGCTCTGCGGACGCCCGGGATATATTAATTTTCTGGATGCCTTTAACGGCTGGCAGCTTGTATCTGAGCTGAAAAAGGCCACAGGCCTTCCGGCGGCCACATCATTCAAGCATGTGTCTCCGGCAGGAGCGGCAGTGGGGCTTCCGCTGTCTGAGACCCTGGCCAAGATCTACTGGGTAGATGATCTGGGAGAACTGTCCCCGCTGGCCTGCGCATATGCGCGCGCGAGAGGCGCGGACAGGATGTCCTCTTTCGGAGACTTTATCGCTCTGTCAGACGTCTGTGATGTGGATACGGCCCGCCTGATTAAGAGAGAGGTTTCGGACGGTGTGATCGCGCCGGGCTATGAGCCGGAGGCGCTGGAGCTTCTGAAGCAAAAGAAGAAGGGAAACTACAATATCATTCAGATTGATCCGAAATATGTGCCGGCGGCACTGGAGCATAAAGAGGTATTCGGAATTACCTTTGAGCAGGGAAGAAATGAACTGAATATTGATAAAGATTTCTTCTCGAATATTGTGACTGAGAACAAGGATCTGCCGGATGCGGCAAAGGTTGATCTTGCGATCTCTATGATTACGCTGAAATATACACAGTCCAACTCTGTCTGCTATGTAAAGGACGGACAGGCGATCGGTATCGGGGCGGGTCAGCAGTCCCGTATCCACTGTACCCGCCTGGCAGGGCAGAAAGCGGACAACTGGTGGCTGCGCCAGAGCCCGAAGGTGCTGGGACTCCAGTTCAAAGACGGAATCGGACGCGCAGACAGGGACAATGCGATTGACCTTTATATCGGTGAAGAATATATGGATGTTCTTGCGGACGGAGTATGGGAGAATACATTCAAGGTAAAACCGGAAGTATTCACCCGTGAGGAAAAGAGAGCGTGGCTGGACAAAATGACAGATGTGGCGCTGGGATCAGACGCATTCTTCCCGTTCGGAGATAACATTGAGCGGGCATATAAGAGCGGTGTGAAGTACATTGCGCAGCCGGGCGGCTCTGTCCGTGACGATAATGTGATCGAGGCGTGCAACAGGCACGGCATGGTTATGGCGTTTACCGGTATCCGGCTGTTCCATCATTGATGCGCGGACAGAAAAGAGGAGACAGATATGGTGTTAGAGACGAGAAGCCCGGAGGAAACATTCCGGGTGGGGATGCGTCTTGGAGAAGAGGCGTATCCCGGGCAGGTCTTTGCCCTGACAGGGGATCTTGGAGTGGGAAAGACCGTATTCACTCAGGGGCTTGCGAAAGGGCTTGGGATTGACGAGCCGGTTAGCAGTCCTACATTTACGATTGTGCAGGTATATGATGAAGGGCGTCTGCCCTTCTATCATTTTGACGTTTACCGGATCGGCGACGTGGAAGAGATGGATGAAGTCGGCTTTGAAGACTATGTGCTGGGAGAAGGCGTCTCCATGATTGAATGGGCGGACCTGATTCGCGAGATTCTTCCAGGGAAGCGCACGGAAGTCATCATTGAGAAAGACCTGGAGAAGGGCTTTGATTACAGGAAAATTACGATCAATGAGATCAGGGCATAGAGACCGTGATAAAAGGAAGCAGGACGGAATATGAGAGTTTTGGCAATAGACAGCTCCGGGCTGACAGCTACAGTGGCCGTCATGGAAGATGAGCTGACAGTAGCGGAATATACAGTGAATTATAAAAAGACACATTCGCAGACCCTTCTGCCGATGATTGATTCAATTGTGAGTATGGTGGAGGCTGACTTAAGTAAGATAGATGCGATCGCTGTGTCGGGCGGTCCGGGTTCCTTTACAGGGCTGCGGATTGGATCAGCCACGGCGAAAGGGCTGGGACTGGCGCTGAATAAGCCGCTTATCCACGTGCCCACAGTGGATGCTATGGCGTACAGCGTTTACGGATGCGGGGATATTATATGCCCGATCATGGACGCAAGGAGGAAACAGGTCTATACAGGTATATATAGTTTTGCCCCGGTGACAGAGGAAGAAACCGGGCAGGTGAGCTATAAATTCCAGGTTCTGCGGGTGCAGATGGCTGTTTCTGTGGAGGAACTGATCCGGCGGCTGAATATATACGGACGGAAGGTTGTATTCCTCGGAGATGGTGTGCCTGTCTATAAAGAAATACTGGCAGAGGGACTGAAAGTGCCCTTTAGCTTTGCGCCTTCCTTTATGAACCGGCAGCGGGCGGCTGCCGTGGGAGCGCTTGGAATTGAGTATTTTAAGAAGGGCATGTATGAGACCGCGGCGGAGCATAAGCCGGAATATCTCAGGAAATCGCAGGCCGAGCGGGAGCGCGAGGAGCGTGAGAAGAATGCAGTGCCTTCGGTGCGCCCCATGACGAAAGAGGACGGCGCGGCTGTGGCTGAGATGGAGCACCAGCTTTTCACGGATGCCTGGAGTGAGAAGGCCCTCCTGGAGACACTTGAGCAGCCGGTAAGCATCTGTCTGATGGCAGAGAAAGCGGGGCGGCCGGCCGGATATCTGCTTGCGTATACAGCGGCGGACGAGGCGGAGGTCACCCGGATTGCGGTTACAAAAGAGTTTCAGAGGCAGGGGACTGCCCGTGCCCTTTTGGCGGGACTTGAAAATCTCTGCAGATCCAGGGGAATCAGCAGGATCTGTCTGGATGTGCGGTCGGGAAATGAGGCTGCCCGTGCACTGTATGCTGCAGCAGGATTTCAAGAAGATGGGATCCGCCAGCGATTTTACGAAAATCCTCAGGAGGATGGGGTACTGATGAGCCGGAAGCTCTGAAAATCTGTCCGGGGACATTCCACGGGCGCATATTTTTGCGAAGCTGGAAAACGGAACATAACAGCGGCAGCAGTTTCCACTAGGAATTAGCGGACTGTGACGCTATACTGTAGGCGTGACAAAAAAACAGAACTGTCAGTTACAGGAGGATAATGTATGCGCCAGTATCAGTTAAAAGAAACAAAAGAAGTAAAAAGCATTGTCTGCAATCGCTGCGGCAGGGAGATACCCGTTGTGAACGGATATCCGAGAGAAGGTGTGTTCAGTGCAGACTATGAGTGGGGATATTTTTCGGAAAAAGACGGGGAAAAGCACAGCTTTGATCTGTGCGAATCCTGCTATGACGAAATGATCGGGGGATTTAAGATCCCTGTGAATGTCCGGGATGATACCGGAGATCAGGACAGTGAGGGATGATATGTTAGACGTATGTTTGCTTGGATGCGGCGGAATGATGCCGCTTCCTTATCGTTATCTGACAGCTCTTATGACCCGGTTCAACGGGAGCAGTCTTCTGATTGACTGCGGAGAGGGAACGCAGATTGCGGTGAAAGAAAAGGGATGGAGCTTTAAGCCGATCGATGTGATCTGCTTTACTCATTATCATGGCGATCATATCAGCGGTCTTCCGGGTCTGCTTCTTACTATGGGAAATGCGGACCGGACGGAACCGCTGACTTTGATCGGTCCGAAGGGACTGGAGCGGGTTGTCGGATGTCTGCGTGTGATAGCGCCTGAGCTTCCTTTCCCGATTATCTACAAAGAGATCGAAGGGGCGGAACAGACATTTGAACTGAACGGATACCGCCTGAAAGCTTTCCGTGTGAATCATAATGTGCTCTGCTACGGATATACTCTGGAGATCGACCGAGCCGGGAAGTTTGATGCTTCCAGAGCAAAGGAACAGGGGATTCCTCTGAAATACTGGAGCAGGCTTCAAAATGGCGAGACGATTCAGGCGGACGGAAGAGAATTCATTCCGGCCATGGTGCTGGGGCCGGCAAGAAAGGGAATCAAGCTGACTTATACTACAGATACGCGCCCAACAGAGTCTATCCGGCGGAATGCGAAAGACTCTGATCTTTTCATCTGCGAAGGAATGTATGGAGAAAAAGAGAAGGCTGCGAAGGCTGCGGAGTATAAACATATGACATTTTATGAGGCGGCGCAGCTCGCCCGGGATGCAGAAGTGAAGGAAATGTGGCTGACGCATTACAGCCCCTCCCTGACCAGACCTGAGCCTTATATGGACGAAGTGCGCAGTATTTTTCCGGCGTCACGGCCGGGGAAAGACGGGATGTCAGTGGAACTGATGTTTGAAGATTGAGAGGCGTGGCATGAAAGAAATAAGAGATATCAATATTCTGGCAATTGAGACTTCCTGCGATGAGACAGCGGCAGCAGTGGTGCATAATGGACGGGAGGTCCTTTCTAATATTATTTCTTCTCAGATTGACCTGCATAAGCTGTACGGCGGAGTTGTTCCGGAGATCGCTTCCAGAAAGCATATTGAGAAGATCAATCAGGTAATAGAGGAAGCGCTGCGGGAGGCAGAGGTGACGTTAGATGATATTGACGCAGTGGGAGTTACATATGGTCCCGGACTGGTCGGCGCGCTTCTGGTCGGCGTGGCGGAGGCAAAGGCGATCGCGTATGCAAAGAAGCTCCCTCTGGTCGGCGTTCATCATATTGAGGGACATATTTCTGCGAATTATATCGAGCATCCGGAGCTGGAGCCTCCTTTTCTCTGTCTTGTAGCTTCCGGAGGGCATACCCATCTTGTACGCGTGCAGGACTATGGAAAGTATGAGATACTTGGCCGGACGCGGGACGACGCCGCGGGGGAAGCCTATGACAAAGTCGCCCGCGCGATCGGGCTTGGGTACCCGGGAGGCCCGAAAATAGACCGGATATCTAAAGAAGGAAATCCGGACGCTATCAAGTTCCCTAAGGCGCATATCGAAGGGGCGGCGTATGATTTCAGCTTCAGCGGCCTGAAATCAGCAGTGCTGAATTATATTAATGGATGTAAGATGAAAGGGGAGAGCTTTGATCCCGCGGATCTGGCGGCGTCCTTTCAGAAAGCGGTAGTAGAAGTACTTGTAGAAAATTCGATGCGTGCGGCAGAAGACTTCGGAATATATAAATTTGCTATAGCAGGGGGCGTGGCTTCTAATACGGCTCTGTGCGCGGCAATGAAAAAAGCGTGTGCGGAACGAGAGATAAGGTTTTACCACCCGTCACCTATCTTCTGCACAGACAACGCGGCGATGATTGGCGCAGCGGCATATTATGAATATCTTGCCGGAACACGCCATGGCTGGGATCTGAATGCGGTTCCGAATCTAAAACTCGGCGAGAGATAGAGCAGGTGTACAAGGGGCGGATCGTCTCTTGTACACCTGCTCTGGGCAGAGAGCGGAAATAGAGGCCAGAGAGAAAAGCCGGGCAGCAGAAAGGAAAACTAAGAGGATAAGAACATGGGAAAAAAATATTGTACGGCAATTGTTCTTGCGGCGGGCAGCGGGAAGCGGATGGGGACAAAGATACATAAGCAGTACCTGCTTATGGGAGGAAGACCGGTTCTGTACTATTCGCTGAAAGCATTCCAGGATTCGGAACTGATTGATGAGATTATTCTGGTAACAGGCCGGGGCGAAGAAGAGTACTGCCGCAGTCAGATTGTTGAGTTATACGGTATATCAAAGGTGACGCAGATCGTGACCGGAGGAAATGAGAGGTATCATTCGGTGTGGAATGGACTTAAGAAGGTAAGGCCGGGATATGTGTATATTCATGACGGAGCCAGGCCATTTGTAGATGAAGCGATCATCAGCCGCGCTTATGCGTGCGTGGAGAAAGACCGCGCCTGTGCGGCGGGGATGCCGGTGAAGGATACTATAAAAATAGTAGATGACGCCGGATTCGTGCAGGAAACGCCGACGCGGAGCAAAGTGTGGCTCGTGCAGACTCCCCAGGTGTTTGAAACAGAACTGGTGGTAAGCGCTTACGCTCAGCTTATGGAAGATGAGGAGAAAACAATAGAGGCGGGCGGGAGAAATCCCGGCGCGCAGCCACCTGTAACGGACGACGCAATGGTAGTGGAGACGGTGCTGGGACATCCGGTCAGGCTGTTTGAGGGGGCATATGAGAACATTAAAATAACAACTCCGGAAGATATGGAGATGGCAGAAGTTTTTTTGAAAAGAAAGTGTTGACAGGCGGAGTATGTCTGTGCTAGAATAATGACCGTCGCACAGAGAAATTAAATATTGTACATGTTCGGCGGTATATTTGGAGAGGTATCGAAGTGGTCATAACGAGGCGGTCTTGAAAACCGTTTGTCCGAAAGGGCGCGTGGGTTCGAATCCCACCCTCTCCGTTTTGGAGAAGTACCCAAGCTGGCCGAAGGGGCTCCCCTGGAAAGGGAGTAGGTCGTTAGTAGCGGCGCGAGGGTTCAAATCCCTCCTTCTCCGTTTGATATTATTCAGGAAAACTACTGGATGATTCCGGTAGTTTTTGTATATTTAATGTTAAATTGTGGATAATATCAAGTAAAAATACTAAATATAGTGCCATAAGGAAAAGTTGAAAAACTTGTAGAAAACTGTTGACAAACAGTGGTGAGAAATGGTAATATATCTAAGTTGACTCGCGAGAGACAGCAAAACAAAAAGAAAATTAAAAAAGTTCTTGACAAAGCGGAACGGATTTGATAGAATATTAGAGCTGTCGCTTGAAAAGAACGACAGGAACCTTGATAACTGAACAATAGACAACAACCCTTG
>CALWTQ010000093.1 GCA_944384505.1 uncultured Mediterraneibacter sp. | reverse complement strand
ATCCCCGCAGAATACGTCCTGGCAAAGGAACTGTTTTCGGACGTTTCGCATCCGAACGTTAGTGAACTTTATAGCTGAATAGCTGGAATTCTTATAAAAAACACTGGAAATATGCGCATTCGTGTGCTATACTGTTTCAATGACTGCAAATGCCCTCTCCCAAGCCGGGAGTGGAGAGATGATTTTGCGCATTCAAGGAGGAAGAAAATGAGTTTACAGGTAGAAAAATTAGAGCATAATATGGCGAAGCTGACCATTGAGGTGCCAGCGGAGGATGTTGAGAAAGCGCTGCAGGCTGCATATCTGAAAGAACGCAGCAAGATCAGCCTTCCGGGATTCAGAAAGGGCAAAGTGCCGCGTCAGATGATAGAGAAGATGTTCGGGCCGGAAGTGTTCTATGATGAAGCGGCAAATCATATGATATCAGAGGCATATGGAAACGCATACGACGAATGCGAACTTGAGATTGTATCCCAGCCCAAGGTTGAGGTTATCCAGCTTGAGAAAGGCAAGCCGTTCATCTTCACAGCTGAAGTGGCGGTAAAACCGGAAGTTGAGCTCGGTGAATATAAAGGACTCAAAGTGGATAAGACTTCCACAAGAGTGACGCAGAAGGAAATTGACGAGGAGATTGATAAAGAGCGCGAGCGCAACGCGAGAACCATTGACGTGACTGACAGAGCGGTGCAGGATAAGGATCAGATCAAGCTTGACTTTGAAGGTTTCGTTGACGGAGAGGCGTTCGAGGGCGGAAAAGGAGAGGACTTCCCGCTTACGATCGGATCAGGCGCTTTTATTCCAGGATTTGAGGATCAGCTGATCGGCGCGAAGATCGGAGAAGAGATGGAAGTCAACGTGACTTTCCCGGAGGATTACCAGGCAGAAGACCTGGCAGGAAAAGCAGCCGTGTTCAAATGCAAAGTAAATGAGATCAAGGCGAAAGAGCTTCCTGAGCTGGACGACGAGTTTGTATCCGACGTTTCCGAAGAGAGTGAGACAGTTGACGAATATAAAGCTGAGATTAAAGCGAAAATTAAAGAGCGCAAAGAGCGTGAAGGAAAACAGAAGAGAGAAGATCAGTCCGTAAAACAGGCTGTTGAGAATGCAAAGATTGATATTCCGGAGCCGATGCTTGATCTGCAGACAAAGCAGATGGCAGATGATTTTGCGCGCCGCGTGATGCAGCAGGGCCTGACTTTGGAGCAGTATTTCCAGCTTACAGGCCTCTCAGAGGAGAAGATGATGGAAGAATTCCGTCCGCAGGCGGAAGAGCGTATCCGTACAAGACTGGTTCTTGAGGCTGTCGCAGCAGCAGAGAATATCGAAGTTTCAGATGAGCGCCTGGAGGAGGAGCTTCAGAAGATGGCTGATTCCTACCAGATGGAAGTTGAGAAGTTCAAGGAATTCATGGGCGACAACGAAAAGAAACAGATGAAAGAAGATATTGCGGTACAGGATGCAGTGACACTGATTGCGGATGCAGCTGTAGAGGAATAATCCGGATTTCTGTGAGGTGTGCCGCCGGCACACCTCTTCTTAAAAAGATTTAAGATACATTTATAACAGATGTCAAAGAAAGGGGTATATGTGATGAGTTTAGTACCTTATGTCGTTGAGCAGACAAGCAGGGGGGAGCGCTCCTACGATATTTATTCAAGACTCTTAAAGGAACGAATCATTTTTCTTGGGGAAGAAGTAAATGATGTGTCGGCCAGCCTTGTGGTTGCGCAGCTTCTGTTTCTGGAGGCGGATGATCCGGAGAAGGATATCCAGCTCTATATTAACAGTCCGGGCGGTTCTGTTACGGCGGGGCTTGCGATTTACGACACGATGCAGTATATTAAATGTGACGTATCCACCGTATGCATCGGTATGGCTGCGAGCATGGGCGCGTTCCTGCTCTCAGGAGGGAAGAAAGGCAAGCGTTTTGCCCTTCCGAATGCTGAGATCATGATTCACCAGCCGTCGGGCGGAGCCCAGGGCCAGGCTACGGAGATCCAGATTGCGGCTGAGCATATCCTCCGCACAAAGCAGAAGCTGAATGAGATTCTGGCTGCGAATACGGGACAGGATATTGAAAAGGTTAAAGCAGATACAGAGCGCGACAACTTTATGTCCGCTGAAGAGGCAAAGGCTTACGGCCTGATCGATGAAGTGATCGCAAATCACTAATATCAGTACGAGGTGACATTTATATGGCAGGCAAAATAACTGGCAGAATGACAGAGGATATCGTGAGATGTTCTTTCTGCAACAAAACGCAGGCGCAGGTGAGAAAGCTGATTGCAGGCCCGAACGGGACTTATATCTGTGATGAATGTGTGGCCATCTGTTCCGAGATCATCGAAGAGGAGCTGGATTATGATGAGAGAGAGCTCTTTGATGATATCAACCTTCTCACTCCCGAGGAGATGAAGGAGTTTCTGGATGACTATGTAATCGGGCAGGATGAGGCAAAGAAAGTGCTCTCCGTCGCGGTTTATAATCACTATAAAAGAATTATGGCAGAGCAGGATCTCGGGGTGGAGCTCCAGAAAAGCAATATCCTTATGCTGGGGCCGACAGGATGTGGAAAGACTCTTCTTGCGCAGACTCTGGCTAAGGTGCTGAACGTTCCGTTTGCCATTGCAGATGCCACGGCCCTCACAGAGGCGGGATATGTCGGTGAGGATGTGGAAAATATCCTGCTGAAGCTGATCCAGGCATCAGACGGGGACATTGAGCGCGCGGAGCATGGTATTATTTATATAGATGAGATTGACAAGATTACAAGAAAATCGGAGAACCCGTCGATTACAAGAGACGTTTCAGGGGAAGGCGTACAGCAGGCGCTTCTGAAAATTATAGAAGGCACTGTTGCGTCGGTTCCGCCGCAGGGCGGGCGTAAACATCCGCATCAGGAACTGATCCAGATTGATACGACGAATATTCTCTTCATCTGCGGAGGCGCGTTTGAGGGGATTGATAAGATCATAGAGACGAGGCTCGACCGGAAGTCCATAGGATTTAACGCCGAGATCGCGGAGAAGCATGAGTATGATATGGATGTCCTTCTCCATGAAGTTCTGCCGCAGGATCTGGTGAAATTCGGGCTGATTCCCGAGCTTGTCGGGAGGCTTCCTGTGACAGTTTCTCTGGAACTGCTGGATAAGGAGGCGCTGATCCGGATCTTGACAGAGCCAAAGAGCGCGATTGTGAAGCAGTACCAGAAGCTTCTGGAGCTGGACGGCGTGAAGCTGGAGTTCGACCGGGAGGCTCTGACAGCAATCGCGGAGACAACTCTTGCGAGAAAGACAGGCGCCAGAGGGCTTCGGGCAATTATGGAAAAGATTATGATGGATACGATGTATCAGGTTCCGTCGGATGATACGATCAAAGAGTGCCGGATTACAAAGGAAGCGGTGAATGGAACCGGAACGCCGCTGTATCTGCGCGACGGCGAGGAGCGCAGGTCATTCCTGAAATCGCAGAGCGCATAGAGACGGTGTGAAAGATGCGAGGCGGGTACAGTGGGAACAGCCATATGTGCCTGCCTTTTTTGTGCGATAAGGCCGGCAGGCTTTTTTGATATAAGACAGGAGGAAATTGGATGGACAACGAAAGAAAGAGTCTGCCTATGGTGGCTCTGAGAGGGATGACGATCATGCCGGAAATGGTGGTGCACTTCGACGTGAGCCGGGAGCGCTCCATCGCTGCGGTTCAGGAGGCGATGGTAGAGGAACAGAAAGTGTTTCTTACAGCCCAGAAGTCTCTCGATACAGAGAACCCGGGGATAGACGATGTATATGAGACAGGCACGGTTGCAACGATCCGGCAGATCATTAAGCTGCCAAGACAGATTCTGCGTGTACTGGTCTCGGGAGAAGGCCGTGGGAAACTCAAACAGATTGAATTTTCTGATCCTTATCTCCGCGCGGAGGTGGAGATCATTGATGAGGAGCAGATCACAGTGCCCGATGATCTGAATGGAGAAGCCATGGAGCGGGGGCTGAAAGACATGCTCACGGATTACGCGGCAAAGAACGGAAAGATGTCGAGGGAAGCTATAGCACAGCTTTTGGAAATAAAGGATCTGAGGAAACTGGTGGATCAGATTGCGGCAAATATCCCTCTGTCCCATACGGACCAGCAGGAACTTCTGGAGGAGACAGACTTCTGGAAGCGGTATGAGAAACTTGCTTTCAAACTGGTCAATGAAGTGCAGATTATGGACATAAAGGAAGAAATTCAGCGCAAGGTGAAGGAGCGTGTGGACAAGCATCAGAGGGAGTACATCCTCCGGGAGCAGCTGAAGCTGATCCGGGAAGAACTGGGAGAAGAATCTACTATATCTGACGCGGAAGAGTTTGAGAACGCGCTTAAGGAACTCAAAGCGCCCAGAGAAGTGAAGGAGAAGCTGAAAAAGGAGATTAACCGGTTTAAAAGCTCGCTGAACTCACCCTCTGAAAACGGCGTGATCCGCACCTATATTGAGACTTTGCTGGAGATGCCATGGGATAAGGCGTCAGAAGACAATCACGATATCGAATATGCAAAGGAGGTGCTGGACGAGGATCATTATGGCCTGGAACAGGTCAAGGAGAGAATTCTGGAATTTCTCGCGGTGCGCGCGCTGACGGAGAAGGGAGAAAGCCCCATCCTCTGCCTGTCAGGCCCGCCGGGAACCGGTAAGACTTCGATCGCCAGGTCTCTTGCCAGAGCGTTAAAGAAACCGTATGTGAGAATTTCGCTCGGCGGTGTGCGGGATGAGGCGGAGATCCGCGGGCACAGGAAAACCTATGTGGGAGCCATGCCGGGAAGAATCGCGAACGGCATCCGTACTGCGGGGGTGAAAAATCCGGTCATGCTGCTGGATGAGATCGACAAAGTGAGCACAGATTATAAGGGAGATACCTTTTCCGCTCTTCTGGAAGTGCTGGACAGCGAACAGAACAGTAAATTCAGGGATCACTATCTTGAGGTTCCCCTGGATCTGTCAGAGGTGCTCTTTATCACGACTGCGAACACACTGCAGACCATCCCGAGGCCTCTTCTGGACAGAATGGAAGTGATAGAGATCAGCAGCTATACGGAGAATGAGAAGCTGCACATTGCCATGGAACATCTGATTCCAAAGCAGATTGAGCGCCACGGTCTCACCCCGGAACAGCTCTCTTTCAGCAGGCATGCAGTCTGGAAGATGGCGCGCAGCTATACAAAAGAGGCGGGGGTCAGACAGCTGGAGAGGGAGATCGGCAATATATGCCGCAAGACAGCCCGGGAAATTCTGACCACGGACCGGAAAAAGGTCACGGTCACAGACCGGAACCTCCACAAATTCCTCGGGAAAGAGAAGTATACCTATCATATGGCGAACCCGGCGCCGGAAGTGGGCATTGTCCGCGGGCTTGCGTGGACAAGTATGGGGGGCGACACTCTCCAGATTGAAGTCAACGTGATGCCAGGCAGCGGAGAACTCATGCTCACAGGCCAGCTCGGAGACGTTATGAAAGAATCCGCTCAGACCGGGATCAGCTATATCCGTTCTGTCAGCAAAAGATATGATGTGGAGACGGACTTTTTTGAGAAACACGATATTCATGTGCACATACCGGAAGGAGCTGTGCCAAAGGACGGGCCGTCCGCGGGAATCACTATGGCCACTGCGATGCTGTCCGCCATCACAGGAAAGAAGGTCCGCTCCGATCTGGCCATGACCGGAGAGATCACACTGAGAGGCCGGGTGCTTCCGATCGGAGGGCTCAAGGAGAAGCTTCTTGCGGCGAGGGGAGCAGGGATTAAGACGGTGATTATTCCGAAAGAAAATAAGGCGGATGTGGAGGAACTCTCATCTGAGATCACAAAGGGACTGGAGATTCTTACGGCGGAGAGTATGGATGAAGTGCTTGGGGCGGCGCTGACAGAGCCGGTTTCGGTGTGAACAGAGGGAACATAAACAGGAGGGAATAATGGTAATCAGAAGCATTAACCTTGAAACCGTGTGCGGAATTACGAGCGCGCTGCCGCAGAATGCGCGCCCGGAAGTGGCGTTCGCCGGGAAATCCAATGTAGGTAAATCTTCCCTGATCAATGCGCTCATGAACCGGAAATCCTATGCCAGGATTTCCGCGACGCCCGGCAAGACGCAGACCATTAATTTTTACAATATCAATGACGAGCTGTATCTGGTGGATCTCCCCGGTTATGGCTACGCGCGGGTTTCTGAGAAAGAGAAGAGGCAGTGGGGACAGATGATCGAGCGCTATCTGCACGGATCCGGGCAGCTACGCGCAGTATTCCTGCTCATTGATATCCGGCATGATCCATCGGCGAATGACAGGATGATGTATCAGTGGATCGTGGAACAGGGCTTTCATCCCATTATAATCGCCACAAAACTGGATAAAATAAAAAGAAGCCAGATTCAGAAGCATATGAAGATGCTGCGAGAAGGCCTGAGCCTCGTGCCCGGAACAAAAATAATTCCCTTCTCTTCTGTGACAAAGCAGGGGAGAGATGAGATCTGGGATCTGATAGAGACAGAATATACGGTTGAAAAGAGCGGGGTGAGTGAGGATGGAGAATAAGCGTCCGTACTGGCAGGTGGGGATCCGCCTTCTGTTCAGCCTTCTGGCGACAGCGGCGTTCGTGATCATTGGGCTAAAGCTCATCGGATTTCTTGCTCCTTTTGTTGTGGGCTGGATTATCGCAGCGATTGCGTATCCGCTGGTAGTCTGGCTGGAAACACATCTTCGGATTATTAAGAAACTGGGTTCAGCGCTGATTGTTATTGTTGTTCTTGCCGCCATTGTGCTTGCGATTTACTTTGGCATCAGCCGGCTTGTAGAGGAGATCAGCGGCCTGATCAAAGATTTTCCCCAGATGTATGCTCAGCTCGAAACCGGCATGAGCCAGATCGGGAATACTCTTTCCGGGATATTCGAGAGGCTGCCGTCAGGAATCCAGGAGGGCTGGAATACGATGGCGGAAAATCTGGATCAGTATATGGGGAATCTGGTTTCTGATATCAGCGAGCCGACGATGACTGCGGCCGGAAATATAGCGAAGAGGGTGCCGTACTATCTGATCTCTTTTATCGTGTCAGTCATGTCCGCGTACTTCTTCATCGTGCAGAGGGAAGAAGTGCTGGGGTGGATGAAGCGTGTCGCGCCGCAGTCTGTACAGAAGCGGATGACGCTGGTGATAGACAACCTGAAATATGCCGTTGGCGGATACTTTAAAGCACAGTTTAAGATCATGGGGATTGTGTTTGTAATCCTGCTTGTGGGACTGGGATTTCTCGGAACTGGTTATTTCGTGCTTGTTGCCCTGCTCATCGCATTCCTCGATTTCCTTCCGTTTTTCGGAACCGGAACCGCGATGATCCCGTGGGCCGCATACAAGTTCTTCATGGGGGACTACAAAATGACGGCCGCCCTTGTGGTGATCTATGTCGTCACCCAGGTAGTGCGCCAGATGATCCAGCCTAAACTTGTGGGGGACAGTGTGGGTCTCAACCCGCTCGTAACGCTGATCCTTCTGTATGTCGGTTACCGGATGGGCGGAATCATCTGGATGATCCTGGCGGTTCCGATCGGGATGGTGCTGATCAATATGTGCCAGGCCGGAGCGTTTGACTATATCTTTGACGACGTCAGGATTCTCGTGGAAGGGATTCTGGGGCTGCAGGAAAAATAGCAGCTATAAAGTTCAATAACTTCCGGATGAGAAACGTTCGAAAACAGAGTCGATTCTCAAAACGTATTCTGCGGGGATGGAGGATGGCTCAGGGCTTCGCTCCAGGGGATAAGGGAAACTAAGAAGTTCCGGCTGCGGATTAAATGCAAGGACAGGAGGGGAGCAACTCACTTCGCTCAGACAATCTCCCCTCCTGCCCTAACATCCGCATCCGCAACTTCAAGTTTCCCTAATCCCCTTCCGAAGGCGCCCGTCGCCATCCTCCATCCCCGCAGAATTTTTCTAAAAATGGGGCTGTTTTCTGGGCTTTTTCAAGCCGGGAGTCAGTGAATATATAGCTGCTGCGAGAAGCAGGCGCAGCCGAAAGACTTTCGCAGCCGAAAGCCCGCAAGCCGCGCCAACTTCGCGTTTCAGCCTATTTACGGAATGACACTTCCGACAGGAAATGCGCAGGAAGCGGAGCGGATGGTTTGAGAATACTTTCTGGGGAACGGAACATCTTACGGCTGTCTCCTTTCACAGAATACGCATTGCAATACATCCGCTCCGCTTCCGGACGTGAGTCACAGGAAATATTACAGGGTAAAGGCATTAAATACCTGAACTGTTTAATTCTTCGTTGAAAAAGTATCCCCCGTATGCTATGATGGTTAAGGTAATGGATTTTGAATACTATTAAGGAGGTAGAAATAATGAAAAAATATGTATGTGATGTATGTGGATACATCTATGATGAAGCAACAGGCGATCCGGATAACGGAGTTGAACCGGGAACAAAATGGGAAGATGTTCCTGAAGATTTTCTCTGTCCGCTGTGCGGAGTGGGCAAAGACCAGTTCTCAGAAGTAGAATAGTCTCCCGGCAATAATTAGAACCGCCGCCCCACGGATATCATGAGAAAGTGGGACGGCGCTTTTTTGTTGTAAAGCCGATGCGGTTTTCCGGGCAGCGCGGGCGGAACAGTTTTTCTGTTAAAAAGGAAGGTAAAACGATGGGTAAATATGATGTGATTATAATCGGAGCAGGGCCGGGAGGGATTTTCGCGGCATACGAGCTGACAAAGAAAGCGCCGGAACTGAGAGTGGCGGTGCTGGAAGCGGGGAATCCTCTGGAGAAAAGAAAGTGCCCGATTGACGGGAAAAAGGTAAAAAGCTGCATTAACTGCAGGACTTGCGCGATTATGAGCGGATTTGGCGGAGCAGGGGCCTTTTCTGACGGGAAATATAATATAACGAATGACTTTGGAGGCAGTCTGTACGAATACATTGGAAAGGATACGGCAATTGAGCTGATGCACTATGTGGATGAGATTAATGTAAACCATGGTGGAAAAGGTACCAGAATGTACTCCACAGCCGGTACAAAGTTCAAGAAGCTGTGCATGCAGAACCGCTTAAAGCTTCTGGATGCTTCTGTGAGGCATCTCGGTACGGACATCAATTACGTGGTTCTTGAAAATCTTTTCCGGGAGCTGAAAGATAAGGCAGAGTTTAGGTTTAACTGCCATGTGGACAACGTAGAGCTGACTGATGACGGTTACAGGGTGATCACAAAGGATGGTACGGATGAGTGCAGATCATGTATTGTATCTGTGGGACGAAGCGGAAGCAAATGGATGGAGAAGATCTGCGAGGGGATGGATATTCCCACTAAGTCAAACCGTGTGGACATCGGCGTCAGGGTGGAGCTTCCGGCTGTTATTTTCTCCCATCTGACAGATGAGCTGTATGAGAGCAAGATTGTGTACCGCACAGAAAAGTTTGAAGACAAGGTGAGGACCTTCTGCATGAATCCGTGTGGAATTGTTGTAAATGAGAATACCAACGGCATTGTGACTGTGAATGGACACAGCTATGAAGATCCGGAGAAACAGACGGAGAACACCAATTTTGCCCTTCTGGTGGAGAAGCATTTTTCTGATCCGTTCAAGGACAGCAATGGCTATGGAGAAAGCATTGCCCGCCTCTCAAACATGCTGGGCGGGGGTGTGCTGGTTCAGCGCTTTGGCGATCTGATCCGGGGCAGGAGAAGCACCTGGAAGCGGGTTGAGGAAGGATTTGTCCGTCCGACCCTGGCGGCGGAACCCGGCGATTTAAGCCTTGTTCTCCCGAAGCGAATCCTGGACGGAATCATTGAGATGATCTATGCCCTCGACAAGATTGCGCCGGGAACAGCCAATGACGATACCCTGCTCTATGGAGTGGAAGTGAAGTTCTATAACATGGAAGTAAAACTTGACAAGCATCTGGAGACAAAGCACAAAGGTCTCTATGTGATCGGAGACGGCAGCGGCGTAACCCATTCCCTGTCGCACGCGTCCGCCAGCGGCGTATATGTGGCTCGGGAGATTGTGGAGCGTTGTGAGACTAGATAAAAGGCAGAACAAGAGCGAAAGTAAAATATCTGTGAACTCTGCAGTCAAATTCAAAAAGAAACGCAGCTGCTTTTGCAGTCCGGCTGCGCCGGATCCTGGAATCAGCTGCGTTTCTGAAGAAGATCAGTTCATAGAGACGATAGATTTTACATGCGCGATCTCTTCCTGTGTCGCCTTTTCAGCGGGTACATAATAGCTTCTCTCCCGCGCGGCGTCATACATCTTCTCCTGAGACATCTCACACTGGTTGCGCATCTGTTTTAAGCACTGCTTCAGCTGCTTGTTCTCTGTCTGGGCGATCATATCCCCGAACATCTTTAATTCTCCGTTAATACCGACAAGGGCGTCGGCGACCATTGTTTTTTCATCCATTTCTATTACCTCGTGTTCTGTGTAGTTTACAGGAATTTCATGAGCTCCTGCTTATTCTTCATGGCAGAATCTGCCGCGTCCTGGAACAGTTTTTTGATCTCCGGATCTTCCGCTTTGGAAGCATAGTCGGTCATCTTGCAGTGAGTGGTTGAGTAGCCGCCAATGAGATGGCGCAGATTCTGCAGGTCAAGAATAGATATTTCTGACATGTCTGAAACCTCCTTCAATAAAAATATTAGTTCAGGAAGTAGTATGTCCCCTCTCCCCGCTGTTTATGAGCGAATGTGACACAAATTCATGAAAAAGTGTCCGCATTTCCGGAGAAGTCCGGTACATGCATTCCGGATGCCACTGAACGCCTATGGCGAAAGGGTGAAAATCCGCCTCAACAGCCTCAATTGTGCCGTCCTGAGCACGGGCGCTGACAGAGACGCCTTTTCCTGGGGAATTCACAGCCTGATGGTGAAAGCTGTTGACATAGAGAGAAGTTCCGATATACTGCTTCAGGCGGCTTGAACGCTCTACACGGATCCTGTGGCTTACTTCGCTCCTGGATGCAGTCTGCTGCATGTGGTCCAGAACATTTCCCGGGCTTAATGAGAGATCCTGCCATATCGTACCGCCGCACGCCACGCTTAGGATCTGTATGCCCCGGCAGATCGCGAGAACAGGCTTTCTGGATTCCAGAACACGCTTCATCAGACGGATCTGAAACAGATCCACAGTAATATCTGTTCTTCCGTTTCCTTTCTGCGGACCTTGTCCGAAGAGCAGGGGCGTGATATCGTCCCCTCCGCAGAAAAGAAAGCCGTCACAGAGCCGGACATAATCCCCGATCATGCGATCACTGCGCACCAGCGGCAGGATGAGCGGCAGACCCTTCGAATACCGGACAGACTGGATATATGGATTCGTGACAAACTGACGGTCCCCGGAAAAACCACAGACGACAATGCCAATTTTTGGTTCCATAAATTCACCTCACGTTTCATATAATAAATCATGATGTATGACAGGGTATGTAAAAATTTGGGAAATTATACATGTTCAGCTGTATAGTTCACTAACGCCCTTTTGCAAAACGTCCGAAAACAGAGACATTCCAAAGACGTGTTCTGCGGGGATGGAGGATGGCTCCGGGCTTCACTCCAGGGGAAAAGGGAAACCAAAAGCTGCGGCGACAGACTAAATGCAGGGGCTGACGGTGGACAACTCGCATCCGCTCAGACAATTCCACCGTCAGCCCTAACGTCTGTCGCCGCAGCTTTACCTTTCCCTAATCCCCTTCCGAAGGCGCCCGTCGCCATCCTCCATCCCCGCAGAATTTTTCCCGAAATGGGGCTGTTTTCTGGGCTTTTTCAGGCCGGAAGTCAGTGAATATATAGCTGCTGCGAGAAGCAGGCGCGGCCGGAAGACTTTCGTAATGGAAAGTTCCCAAGCCGCGCCAATCTACGCTTTACAGCCTGTTTAGGGCAATAACACTTCCGTCTGAAAAAGTGTAGGAAGCGGAGGGGATGTTTGAAGCGTAAGTTCTTGGAGAGGGGCGTGTGGGGACTGTGACTTTGGAGGAATCTGATGGAAGATCTTAGAAGTCGAAGAGCTGTTGTTAAGCGGTGCGTAGGGATTGTCTGAGCGGAGCGAGTTGCCCGGAGCGCCGCTTTGCATTTAAACAGCTCTTCGACTTCTTAGATCCTTCCCGGATTCCGAAACGGAGCAGTACACACACGTCACCTCTCAAAGGACACGTTTCAAACATCCCCTCCGCTTCCGAACGTGAGTTACAGGAATTGTTAGTGCGCTAAATAGCTGAACAACGACAAAGAAGAATTACAAGAGAGTTTAAAGTAAACTTAAGATTTTTTTAGTAAAAAACCGCTGTTTTTCCTCCTATAATTTCTGACAGTGAAATATCTTATGTACAATGAAGGAGGCAGGCAAAAGATGTCTTGGGAAGAAGTGGAATATACCAGAAGCACGGGAAGGAGAGCGGCTGTCTATTCGGGGAACAGACGGAAAAGAAAAAGAAGGAAAAAGCGTGGCAGGAGAAGCATCTGATACTCTGAGGGATCTGGTGGAAAAGAATCCGGAGACAGCAGGATTTGTCAGGGACTATGCTGCCAAGAAAGATAATCCGCCCGCCGAGACGGTGGGAGATATAACTCCCGGCGTGATCCCTCACCTTCTGCAGTGGGATGAGCGGTGGGGATATCAGATATACGGTGACAATATGATCGCTGTGAACGGCTGCGGGCCGACTGTGATATCCATGGTAGCTGCCGGCCTTACCGGGGATAATACGATCACACCTTACAAAGTGGCAAAATTTGCAGAACAGAACGGATATTATGAGGGAGACGCCGGGACGAGCTGGTCGCTGATGACAGAAGGAGCACAGCAGTTCGGAATCTATGGCGAAGAGATCGGACTTAGCAGAGACACAGTCTTTTCAGCTCTGGAAAATGGATATCCGGTGATCTGCAGCATGAGACCGGGAGACTTTACCACAACAGGACACTTCATCGTGCTCGTGGGGATCGAGGACGGTAAAATACGGATCAATGATCCTAACAGCGTAGAGAGGAGCGAGAAGCTGTGGGATTATGATACACTGGAGTATCAGATCAATAATCTGTGGATGTTTTCAGCTATTTAGCGCACTAACAGTTCCCGACGAAATGTGTCCGGAAGCGGAGCGGATGGTTTGCGATACGTATTCTGTGAAAGGGGACAGCCGTGCGATGTTCCGTTCCAGAATCCGG
>CALWTQ010000092.1 GCA_944384505.1 uncultured Mediterraneibacter sp. | reverse complement strand
CCGCAGAATACGCTTTGAGAATCGACTCTGTTTTCGGACGTTTTACACGCGGAAGTTATTGAACTTTATAGCTGAAATAAACTGTTGATTGTAACGAAATAGAGTGTTAATCTATTAAATGCCGGCTCTGTTTCCCGCATGTGGAAGCGAACCGCCCGTTTTTCTGCTCAGGAGTGCAGAAAAGTGGAAATGTTACTTTGGAGGAAAGGGTTATGCAGTCTAAATCTAAAATACTCAAAAAAGCTTTTACAGCGGCTTTTCCCTACACGATACCGATTTTTGCCGGCTTTTGGTTTCTTGGACTTACATATGGGATCTATATGAATGTTTCTGGTTTTAGTTTCTGGTATCCGATGCTGATGAGCATCACGATATTTGCCGGATCAATTGAGTTTGTGACAGTTAATATGCTGCTCGGGGCTTTTAATCCCCTGCAGGCGTTTGCCATGACGCTGATGATTAATGCCAGGCATTTGTTCTATGGGATTTCCATGCTGGATAAGTACAGGGGGACAGGCTGGAAGAAGTTTTATCTGATTTTCGGAATGTGCGATGAGAGTTTTTCGATTAACTATACCGCGGAGGTCCCGGAAGGAGTGGACCGGAGATGGTTTATGTTTTTTGTCACGCTTCTGAACCATTTTTACTGGTTTTTTGGGGCGACGCTTGGCGGGATTTTCGGGTCTTTGATCCACTTTAATACGGAGGGGCTGGAGTTTGTTATGACCGCCATGTTTGTGGTTATTTTTATGGAGCAGTGGCTCAAAGAAAGGAATCATACCAGTTCCCTGCTGGGACTGGGGATTTCGCTGATCTGCCTGATGGCATTCGGGCCGGACAACTTTATTATCCCGGCGATGCTTGCGCTCCTCGTAATTTTGACACTGATGAGGAAGCCGCTGGAGAAAGGAGGAGAAGTTAAGTGACACTGACGCAGCAGATTATTACAATTGCAATGGTAGTTCTCGGGACAGCAGTCACCCGTTTCCTGCCTTTCCTCGTATTCCCGGCAGGGAAGCCCACACCGAAATACATTCAGTATCTCGGGAAAGTGCTTCCCTCTGCGGTGTTCGGGCTGCTCGTAATCTACAGTCTGAAAGATGTGAGCGTTCTGTCCGGCAGTCATGGGATTCCGGAGATGATTTCAATCCTGCTGGTTGTCCTCCTGCATGTGTGGAAACGGCAGATGCTTCTGTCTATTGCGGGAGGAACTGTGTGCTATATGCTTCTGGTACAGCTTGTTTTTTAGCCAGTAAAGCTGCTATATCCATGAATCGAAACGGCTAAAGGCGCAGGATGAACGTACAGCCTCCGCCCGGAGTATCTTCTACCCGCAGATCTGATTTTTGCAGAGCGGCCAGATCCGCGGCGATGGAGAGTCCCAGGCCGAAGTGCTCTTTTTGATTTCTGGACTTGTCTTTCCGGTAAAAACGGTCAAAGATGAGTCCTTTTTCTGTGTCTGACAGGCCGGGCCCGTGGTCTGTGACGGATACGGATATGTGCTTCCGGGACAGATGGGCGCTTAGCTCGATCTTTGCGGCGCTCGGAGAGCAGCCGTTGAATCATATATATTAACAGACATAGCAAGGGCGCTTGACCATTTGGTCAGGCGCCTTTTTCTATACTTTTTACTCTATCAGGAAGGCCGGCCGGACTGAAGCTTTTGACGGTGAATTTATGAAGGAATCAAGGAGGAAGTTTTATGAGAGAACTGATTGAACATACGGAGGGAATTAACCGTCTGATGGCACGGTATGGTGTGAAGTTCGGAATTTATAAGGGCGGGGAATTTCATGAGCAGCTTTTTCCTTTCGACGCGATTCCCAGGGTGATTACTCATGAAGAGTTCCGGCAGCTGGAAAGAGGGCTGATTCAGCGCGTGGATGCTTTGAATCTGTTTTTGAATGATATATACGGGGAGAAGAAGATTATTGCTGACGGGGTGATCCCGGAGGAGTTTGTGTTTATTTCATCCGGATACCTGCCCCAGTGCGAAGGGATAAAACCTCCGAAGAATATATACAGCCATATATCCGGCATTGACCTGGTGCTGGGAAAGGACGGGGAATGGTATATTCTGGAGGATAACTTAAGGATCCCGTCCGGCGCGTCTTACCCCATGATCGCAAGAGAGATCTGCCGGAGGGTTTCGCCGGCGACGTTTGGCAATAATTCTGTAGTGGATAACAGACAGTATGCGGCGATGCTGAGGGAGACGCTGGACTGGGTGAATACGGGAGGCGTCCCGGTTATCATGACTCCTGGGAGGTACAATGCGGCGTATTTCGAACATTCCTATCTGGCGGAGAGGACGGGGAGCGCCCTTGCATCATGTACGGATCTGTTCGTGGAAGACAATTATCTGTACTACAAAGATTACAGAGATCGTAAACAGAAGGTGGGAGTCATCTACAGGAGGATCTCCGATGAGTATCTGGATCCTATGACGTTTCTTCCGGAGTCTCTGATCGGAATCCCCAATCTCATGGATGTGTACAGAAGGGGAAATGTGGCCATTGTGAATGCTCCGGGCAATGGAGTGGCGGACGACAAGGGGATCTATTACTTTGTGCCGAAGATGATCCGGTATTATCTGGATCAGGAGCCTGTGCTTAAGAATGCGCCTACATACCTTCCGTTTTATGAGGAGGACAAAAAATACGTGCTGGACAATCTGGAGAAGCTTGTTATAAAGGATGTGGCGGAAGCGGGCGGCTACGGCGTGATCTTTGGAAATGAGCTGAGCCGGGAAAGACTTCAGGAGATGAAAGAGCTTATTGAGCGGGAATCCAGGCGCTTCATCGCGCAGGAGGTGATTGACTTCCAAGATATGGAGGTTATGGACGGAGATGAGAAGGTGCTCCGGAAAGCCGATCTTCGCGCCTTTGTATTGTCAGGCGAAAAGACAAGAGTATGGCCCAGCGGGCTGACAAGATTTTCAAGGAATGCGGACTCGTTTGTAGTCAATTCTTCACAGGGAGGAGGGTTTAAGGACACATGGGTATTATCTCAATGGAAAAAGTAGATCATCTGTACTGGCTGGGAAGGTACACGGAGCGGGTATATACAACTCTCAGAGTATTCTTCCATATCTATGACCGGATTATAGAGCAGCCTGAGGGCATATATGGGAAATACTGCGAGCGGCTGAATATTCCGAATATTTACACTTCCAACAGACAGTTCGTGCAGTCTTATCTTTTCGGGGAGGATAATCCGGACTCTGTATACTCGAATATGAGACGGGCGTATGACAATGCCATAGTACTCAGGGATGAGCTGAGCAGTACGGTTCTGTCCTATGTTCAGCTCGCTCTGGATACGTTTGCCTCCTGCCGGAAGACGACGGCTCCCCTGTTGGAGCTTCAGCAGGTGATCGATGACCTGCTTGCCTTCTGGGGCGGCGCCGATGACTATGTGGAAGAGGAAGACTGCAGGAATATTCTCAAGTGCGGAAAATATGTGGAACGGCTGGACTTATGTATCCGCCTGGACTATCACGAGAAAGATCTGGAGAAAGAATACCGAAAGCTGTGCAACCGTCTCGGCAAGACGAATCTGAACTACAGTCCGCAGAGCCTGGCCCGGCTGGAGGAGATTATTCTCAGGGAGGAGGATCCGAAGAGCCATTACGGGGAGGCTTTGGCCTGTCTTGGCGGACTCATTTACGCAGGATAAATGTAAAAGTGAGTGGGACACACAGCTATGAGAAAACTAAAATTTGAGTATAGTATGGAACTACGATTTTCGTCTCCGGTACACAGTCATTATTTTGCCCTGCGCTGTGTCCCCGGGGACTCTTTGCGGCAGAAAATCACTCTGTCCAGGCGCGGCGTAGAGCCCGCGGACTATATCAGTGAGGAACGGGACGGCTTTGGAAATCTTAAAATCAGCGGATGCTGTGCGGCGCCCCACGATTCCTTCTGCTACAGTATTGAGGGAACGGCCAGGGTAAAGGGGATGATTGTAGAAACATCACCTCTTCACCCCATGTACCGGTATCCGTCGAAGTACACCCGGTTTGAACCGGAGGTTGCCGATTTTGCGGAAAAGGTCCAAAGAGAATGTATCGGAAGAGGCGCGAAGACGGCCGTGGAGAAAGCGGTCTGCGCCATGAACTGTCTGTACGCCCTCTTTCAATACAGCCCGGGGACAACGGATATCGGCACGACCGCAGCTGAGGCGCTCAGGAACGGGAAAGGAGTCTGTCAGGACTACGCGCATATTATGACGGCGGTGATGCGATTTATGGGGATTCCGGCACGGTATGTAAACGGGCTTATGATCGGGGAAGGATTTACGCATGCGTGGACAGAAATTTATACAGGCGAAGGCTGGTACGGCCTGGATCCTACGAATAATCTGCACATTGATGATTATTACATCAAGCTTGCCCATGGACGCGACTATGGGGACTGCACAGTGGATAAAGGAATCTTTCGGGGAAACGCTGTTCAGGAACAGAAAATCTATGTAAATGTGGAGGAAATTAATGATGATAGAGACAGTAGTGTCAATAGAACTTCCGGTGGATGAAAATCTTACCATCCGGAAAAACCGGATTATGCCCGCCCATCCGGGAGGAGATGAAAAGAGGATTGCCATTGTGACCGGAACGCACGGGGATGAATTGGAGGGGCAGTTTGTCTGCTATGAGCTGCTCAGGAGGCTGAAAGCGGAGCCGGGCTGCCTGAAAGGCATCGTAGATATCTATCCGGCCCTGAATCCGCTGGGGATCGATTCGATCACAAGGGGAATTCCTATGTTTGACCTGGATATGAACCGGATATTCCCGGGGAGTGTAGAAGGGCCGATGATGGAATCGGTGGTATACCGGCTGACAGAAGATTTAAAAGGCGCGGATCTGTGCGTGGATATCCATGCAAGCAATATTTTCCTGATGGAACTGCCTCAGGTGAGGATAAATGAGATCACAGCGGAGACGCTTGTGCCTCTGGCGGAGAAGATCAATGTGGACTTTGTGTGGGTGCACGCATCGGCAACTGTGCTGGAATCCACTCTCGCCTACAGTTTAAACAGCGCCGGGACGTCCACTCTGGTGGTGGAGATGGGAGTCGGCATGAGGATCACAAAAGCGTACGGGTATCAGCTTGTTGAAGGGATCCTGAACGTGATGAAGGAGCTGGGCGTGTGGGAAGGGCCGGCGGCCTCAGTCAGAAAACCAATTGTGTCCACGGACCGGGAGATTGGGTATCTCAATGCGGACTGTGCCGGGATTTATGTGCCGCAGGTGAAGATTGGGGAACATGTGGAGGCAGGCAGCCTCCTGGGAGAGATATTGAATCCTCTGACCGGAGATGTGGAACAGGCAGTAACAGCCCCGATTCCCGGGCTGGTTTTTACAAGGCGGGAATATCCGGTGGTTTACAGCGGTTCCCTGCTGGGAAGAATTCTTGGAGGCAGATAAAAATGAGAAAAACAGAAATATATCATATGAGTTCCCCGTACAGGGAGGAGTTAAAGATCAGCGGATACCGCTTTGGACACGGACGCAAGTCCGCGTGTATTGTGGGGAGCATTCGGGGAAATGAGATTCAGCAGCTCTATGTCTGTTCTCAGATCATCCGGAAGCTGGAAGAGCTGGAAGCTGCGCATGCGGTTACGGCGGATCGGGAGATCCTCGTGATTCCCTCGGTGAACCATCATGCCATGAATATCGGGAAAAGATTCTGGCCTGTGGATAATACGGACATCAACCGCATGTTCCCGGGCTATGACCTGGGTGAAACGACACAGAGAATTGCCGCAGGTGTATTTGAGAAGGTGAAGGAGTTTGATTATGGAATCCAGTTTGCAAGTTTCTACATGCCGGGGGATTTCATCCCCCATGTCCGCATGATGGATACAGGAAAGCAAAACACAAGCCTTGCGGGGCTTTTCGGACTTCCATATGTTGTGGTCAGGAAGCCGAGCCCGATTGATACAACTACGCTGAATTATAACTGGCAGATCTGGGATACGAATGCATTTTCCCTGTATACGAAGGAGACAGACTTTATTGATGAGGTATCTGCCAGGCAGGCTGTAGCGGCGGTGCTCCGCTTCCTGACGCGGATGGGAATCCTTAAGTATAACAGTCATAATGGATATATCTCAACTGTAATTGAGGAAGAAGAGCTGACGTCTGTGAGAACTACAGCCGGAGGAATCTACAGGAGAATCTGTCATCCGGGAGATGAGGTGAGGATGGGGACTCCTCTTGCTGAGATTGTGCACCCATACGAGGGAAATGTGATCACTACTGTGCTCTCGCCGACTGAGGGAATCGTGTTTTTCACACACAAGAAACCTCTTGTAACAGAAAATGAAGTGATCTGTAAGATTATACGGAGACTGCATAACTGAACATCATATCCGGTCTGGATTGTCTGAATAGATGTAACTATTGACATTACATTAAAAGTGTGCTATTTTGACTATGCGAAGTCAAAGGACCGGATGCAGGCATGCAGAGCATCAGACCGGCGGGAATTGATTCGGCAGGAGGCGTGAAAAAATGTTACAGAGCAGAGAACAGGAGGAACGTCTGGATTATCTCCTCAGGGAATTTAAGGAAGATTCGGGAACGTACAAAGATCTGGAGGTTGGAGACAGTTATCGGGAAAAGAGAATGGCTCTGAGATCTCTTATGAATATCCGCATGCCCGGCGGGATGGCCGATGAGGTGATCCGGGTGCAGGATGAGTTCCTCTCCAGGGAAGCAGAAGAGAAGGGAATTGTAACTCTGGATAAGATCCCCACAGTGGCGGAGCAGTACGGGAGCAGCCATCGGTCTGCGGACAAGATATCTGTCTGGCAGGGGGATATCACAAGACTTGCTGTGGGAGCTATTGTAAATGCGGCAAACTCTCAGATGCTTGGATGCTTCGTGCCCTGTCACGGATGCATTGACAATGCGATTCACAGCGCGGCCGGAATCGAACTTCGGGAGGCGTGCAGCCATTACATGAACCGCAGGAAGATGCAGTACGGGGTCAGATATACAGAGCCGACAGGACGGGCGGTTCTGACGGAGGGGTATAATCTTCCCTCGGATTATGTGATCCATACGGTGGGGCCGGTTGTGGGAGGCATTCTGACGCAGAAATTAAAGGAAGATCTTAAGAACTGTTATGAAAATGTATTAAAGTGCTGCATGGAGCATGGTATACGGTCTGTGGCATTCTGCTGCATCAGCACAGGAGAATTTCATTTCCCTAATGATGCGGCGGCACGCATCGCGGTGCGGACAGTGACAGAATGCCTGGGGCAGCATGGAGCTGACTTTGACCGGGTGATATTCAATGTGTTTAAGGATGTGGACAGAGAGCTGTATGAGGCGGCGCTGTCATAAGAGCGGCAGGAACAAAGAGCAACAGGAAGTATACGAAGAGAGGGGGATATCATGCAGATATCGAGCAGATTTACCATTGCCATCCATATGCTGACTTGTATGGAGACATTTAAAGAGGAGTACAAGATAACCAGCGATTTCCTTGCCTCCAGCATTAACGTGAATCCGGTTATTATCCGGAGAATCTTGTCACAGCTTAAGGAAGCGGGACTGATTGAAGTGAAGCGCGGAACCGGCGGCGCGGCCCTTTTGAAAGAACCGGAGAAGATTACATTTCTGGATATATACCGGGCTGTAGAGTGCATCGAAGAGAACACACTGTTTCATTTTCATGAGAATCCCAATCCGGAGTGCCCTGTGGGAAAGAATATCCACAATATCCTGGATGATAAGCTTTTGCAGGTACAGCAGGCTATGGAGCGGGAACTGCAGTCCATCACACTGGCGGATGTGCTGGGAGATCTCAGTCAATTAATCTAACAGCTATAAAGTTCACTAACGTCCGGATGCGAAACGTCCGAAAACAGAGACTATTTCTAAGGCGTATTCTGCGGGGATGGAGGATGACTCAGGGCTTCGCTCCAGGGGATAAGGGAAACTAAAAGCTGCGGCGACAGACTAAATACAAGGTCTGCCGGTGGACAACTCGCATCCGCTCAGACAATTCCACCGTCAGCCCTAACGTCTGTCACCGCATCTTTAACTTTCCCTAATCCCCTTCCGAAGGCGCCTGTCGCCATCCTCCATTCCCGCAGAATTTTTTTCGAAATGGGGCTGTTTTCTGGGCTTTTCAAGCCGGGAGTCAGTGAATATATAGCTGCTACAAGCAGCAGGCGCGGCCGGAAGACTTTCGCAGCCGAAAGCCCTCAAGCCGCGCCAGTTGCGCTTTACAGCCTATTTAGGGCAGTAACATTTCCGACAGGGAATGCGCAGGAAGGGGAGCGGACGGTTTGAGTATACTTTTCTGGGGAAAGGGGACAGCCGGGAGATGTGACTTTGGAGGAATCCGCTGAAAATCTTAGGGGCGAAGAGATGTTGTTAAGCGGCGCGCAGGGATTGTCTGAGCGTAAGCGAGTTGACCGGAGCGCCGCTTGCATTTAAACATCTCTTTGGCCTGTTAGATTTTCCGGATTCTGGACCGGAGCATCTCCCGGCTGTCCCCTTTTCACAGAAGACGTATTGCCAGACACCCGCTCCCCTTCCGGACTCTTTTTGGCGGAAAGTGTTAGTGGACTAAATAGCTGCTGAGGACAGCTCCAGATCCCATCTTTCTTCTACAACGCCTTCTCCCCACTCTGATTTATCCCGGCTCCACACTCTGTAAAAGCCGTGGGTCTCGTAGACATGCCGGGCCACTACCTGGGCGGTGATGGTGAGGAGGAAGACTCTCCGGTATCCGTTTTCCCGGCAGAAGTTGAGGGCAAGGTCGATAAGTTTGTTGCCGTATCCGCGCTTGCGCATTTCCGGCTCCAGCATGAAGAAACGAAGCTGGGCGGTGTGTTCATCTGCCCTGGCGACCGCGATGCTCCCGGCGGGGACGCCGTTGCATTCCAGAATATTCAGGCAGTCAGTCTCCGGGTTAAAATGATCTGCAAACTCATATACGATGCGGTCTACATAGGCGGAGAACACATCGGACAGATGGCGCTCTGCATAGTAGAGCGTCTTGTGGCGCGAGATTACATATTCGATGTCGCTGGGAGTGAAAGGCCTGATTGTGATTACATCGTTTGCGTCGGAGAGCTTGTTCCGGATCAGAATCATGGCGTCCAGGACTGTGTTTTGATCCTCTTCGCTTAACTTCTGGAAGATATTCCGGATCTGGGCGCTCTGAATATCGCTTAAGCGGTTGAACTCCATGCGCCCGGCGTCGGTCAGGCGTATGTAGCGCACTCTGCTGTCCGTTTTGGACAGCGTCTTTTCGATCAGTTCTTTTTTCTCGAATTTGGCGATCATCCGGCTCATATAGCTCCGGTCGATTCCAAGCTGGTGGGTCAGGATATTTGCCGTGCACCGTTCCGTCTTGCTGATCTCCAGCAGGACGTCCTTTTCTGTCAGGGAATACCCTGCGTTAAGGATCGCACTGTCGATCTGTTTGCACAGATACAGGTATACTTTGTTAAATCCCTGAACATCTGCGATCTGGTCAGATGAAAACACTGTCTCAACCTCCTGTCTGTTTTGTACTGTCTTTTTCATTCCACAACGTAAATCCCAGGATCAGCGCTCCGCCGATGAACTGAGGGGCAGACATGCTCTCTCCGAGGATGAGTACGGAGACGATCACTGCCACCAGCGGATCAATATAGCTTAAGATCGCCGCCTCCTGGCCGGGCAGATCCTTAAGGGCGGAGAAATACATACAGTAAGTGACTCCGGTGTGCACCAGCCCCACGATCAGAAGGCTGATCCATCCGATCCCGTTCAGGGAGGAGAGATTCACACCGCCCGTACATGCCACATAGGGAATCAGGATGACAATCGCTGCGAAAAACTGCAGGAGTGTCCGGTGGATGCCGGCCACATTTCTGATAAACTTATTGAGCAGGATCACTGCTGCATAGAAGAGAGCCGCGCCCAGTCCGAAGAGGATGCCGGTCAGATCGCTGCCGCTCTGTTTAAGACCACCGGTTCCGATCACCATGATCAGGCCCACGGTGGACATGACAAAGCACAGGATCTGCTTTGCTGTCAGCTTCTCGCGGAACAGAAGCGGTGAAGCGGCAGTTACGATGACCGGGGCGAAGTAGTAGCTCAGTGTCGCAGCGGAGATCGTTGTGTATCTGTATGCCTGGAAGAGCAGAATCCAGTTGATCCCCATTGCAACGCCGGATACCAGGAGAAGAGGCACATCCCGGCGGATGCTTTTGAAATCGATCTTCTGCCTGGCGGCCGCCAGATATACAATGATCAATGCGGCTGCCAGGATCGCCCGGTACAGCGCCAGTTCACCGGAGCTTAACGGGATATAACGGGTAAAGAGCCCAAGCGTGCCGAATATGGCCATGGACACGCTGAGCATAATTTTAGGCCGTCTCATACTGACCATTCTTTTAGCGCCGGCGCCTTCTTTTTTGCCGGCGCTGGAATAGTATCCTGTTTTCATAATGTAAACTAACCTCCATTTTATGCAGCTTCAACTTTGTTGACTGCGTCCACTTTTAATAGAATAAAATATATTATGGACTCTGTCAACAAAATATTTTGACGAAAATGTAGGATGTTTTCCTTTTAAAGGTATAAACGTATCAAACATCATCCGAGGGAATCAAGACAAATGTGACACTGATCTTCACGGCAAACCAGGCCCTCCTGGCGGCAAGGCCCGGCGCGTCATATGTGTCGCCCTTCCTTGGAAGGCTTGATGACATCTCAGTCCGCGGAACAGATCTGATCAGGGAAACCGCGGAGATATTTGGCATCGCAGGGATTGAGACAGAGATCATCGCGGCAAGTATCCGCCATTCGATATTTGTTAAAATAAGAGATTGATCTGAAAAGGGAATTGGAATGTGAGGATTTCAATTCCCTTTTTTATAAAGAAGAGAACAGATCGTCTATACAAACTCGCCCCTGCCTATGAGTTGACAAATGATATAAAGCCTCTTATAATTAAACTTATAGTTTAATTATTGAAGGAGGAGAGTACATGGCCCGGAGGAAAAAAGAACCATTAAGTGTACATAGAGAAAAAATAGCGTCTGCCGCGTCTGCACTGTTTGTCGAACAAGGCGTTGCCGCAACAACTGTTGATGAAATTGCAAAAAAAGCAGGATATAGTAAAGCAACCTTATATGTCTACTTTCAAAACAAAGAGGAGATTTTCTTTTCCTTGGTATATCAGCATATGCAGCAGTTGTCCCGAACAATAGAGACAATTATCTGTCGCGAAATTGATTCACGGGAAAAGTGGAAAGAGTGCTATTTAGAAATATGCTTTTCTATTCAAAAACTCTGCAGGGAGTATCCCATCTACTTTGAAGGAATGATTGGAGATATAAATGTTGATATAGAGATTCCTGAAACGCCGCAAGTATATAAAGACATTTATAATTTGGGGATACAGTTAAGCGGTCTCGTAAAAATGCTAATAGAAAAAGGTATGGCTTTTGATATTTTCAAGTCAGGCGGCAATTCCAGTGAAATTATGATTTTTTTCTGGAGTAGTATATCAGGAATTGTACGAATGGCAGAAAGCAAAAAAGCTTATTATGAATTGCTTGGATTTCATAATGACGATTTTTTGAAACGAGAATTTCTTGCATTATTAGAATGTTGTAAAAATATGCGGGAGGTATCGTTATGATAAAGAGAGGCATAAAGGCATTTGGTATTGTAATCGCAATCATTATTTTAGGAGGTGCAGTTCTTTTGTACTTATTTGGAAAACCTGCAAACGTAAACACGGATACAGAACTGGATGGTGTAAGCGATGAGATGAGTTCCATCCTGTACTATGGCTCCCTTGCCGCAAACTCTCACAACTCGCAAAGCTGGATAGTGCAGTTAGATTTACAGGCTCAAAATCTATTGATTTCCCTCGACGAAGATCGAACACTGGAAGTTGTTGACCCAGAGTGCAGGGAGTTGTACATCTCCATTGGCTGCTATATTGAATCGTTGACGTATGCCTTTGGCGCATATGGATATGAAACAAATATAGAATATGCGGATTTTTCGGGGATGAATAGTGAAATTGCAACGATTTCATACTGCAGACCGGATAATGCGATTAGAAACGACCAACAGATTGAAACGATAGAGCGCCGTCACACTGACAAACGAGCTTATAAAACAGAGCGGATAGATTCAGAAGTAATTACCCATCTTCTGGATGGCATGAGCGGAATCTATTATTATGAAGCAGGTACAGAGAATTTTGAATACCTAAAAACCGGAACAATGGAAGCCATTACAGAGCAGTCCGCAGAAATGGATTATCGCGCAGAGTTAAATCAATGGTTACGCTTTTCAAACAAAGAAGCTGAACAAAAGAAAGACGGTATCTCCGCTGAAATGATGGGATTAAACGGAATTGTAAAAGCGTTGTATTATTTAACGACAAATCATAAAAACGCCGAAGGAGATACATTTGCGGCGCAAAGCATAGACACGGCAAAAAAGCAGACAGATAATTGTAGTGCCTTTTTTGTAATTACAGGCAACGATACAATCATTGACTGGATTGAAGCTGGAAGAAAAACACAGGCATTTTGGTACAGATGCGTTGAAAATAACATTTCCATTCAACCATTAAGCGCTATGCTTGAACTTGCTCCATATAGCGGGGAAATTCAAAACGTTTTAGGTGTAACAGAAAATGTGCAGATGATTTTAAGAGCAGGATATGTAGATGATTATGGCGAGAACGTTGGTGTTCGCCGCGACCTAAAAGACTACATTACAGTTATATAAAGCTGCTTCTGCTATGGATAGAGGAGGATAACAAAATCCTCTTTGAGATGCCTGACAGGACAGGCGTCGAGGACGGAGAGAGACTGAAAGAATTCAGAAAAAACAAAATCACGGGCCGGAGGGTTCTTTCCCCCTGTTCCCGTGATTTTGCTTGTGTACAGGTGAACAAAAATCTGCCTGTGGGTAAAATAGCAGTATTATCCACGATAAGTGCTAGTCAAGATAGTTTCCAACCGGAGTTGTATTGTACTGCTTGATGATCTTTATCATGATAGAACCATCAGGCTGCTCAGTCTCTTCTACGATCTTGTACTGAGTATTGCGCTGTTCCAGTCTCTTTTTGTATTGCGCAACTTCTTGCTTTACCAAGGATACGGCATAATCGTGGCCCACATCCTCCTTTAACATAAAGTGGAGAGTCTGGCAGATACAAGCTGCTTTTACACGTTTCAATGTCTTACCTCTCTTTCTGAAAAATAAAACGTGCAGCCTGTACGCAACCGGAATTACGCTTTTGAGCTACACGTTGTAACTATATTATAAATATTTTTTTAAAAAATTTCAAAAGGAAATTTCAGCTATAAAGTTCACTAACTTCCGGATGAGAAACGTCCGAAAACAGAGTCGATTCTCAAGACGTATTCTGCGGGGATGGAGGACGGCTCAGGGCTTCGCTCCAGGGGATAAGG
>CALWTQ010000091.1 GCA_944384505.1 uncultured Mediterraneibacter sp. | reverse complement strand
TCCTTGCATTTAGTCCGTCACTGGAACTCTTAGTTTCACTTATATCCCTGGAGCGGAATCCAGAGCCATCCTCCATCCCCGCAGAATACGTCTCAGAAATAGCCCCTGTTTTCGGACGTTTTGCAAAAGGACGTTAGTGAACTTTATAGCTGCTCCCTCTATCTCTCCGCCAGTTCTTCTGTGATATCATCCCACGTCACGCCCCGTTCTGCCATCAGCACCATAGCGTGATACAGGAAGTCCGCTATTTCATACTTGATCTCTTCCGGGTTCGGATTTTTGGCGGCGATGACGATCTCTGTCGCCTCCTCTCCCACTTTCTTTAAGATCTTATCCAGTCCTTTTTCAAACAGATAGTTTGTGTAGGACCCTTCTTTTGGATTCTCCCTGCGGTCCAGGATCGTATTGTAGACCGTTTCGAACACCTGGTGCGGATTTTTCGCGTCATAGTCTGTTCCCACGATTGTCGTGTAGAAACAGGAGTGATTGCCTGTGTGGCAGGCCGCGCCAATCTGTTCCACTTTTGCGAGGAGGGTATCCTTGTCGCAGTCTGCGGCAATGGATTTGACATACTGGTAGTGGCCGGAAGTCTCCCCTTTTACCCACTGGCATTTCCTGCTGCGGCTGTAGTAAGTCATCCGCCCGGTTTTCACAGTATTGTCAAAGGCTTCCTCATCCATATAGGCCATCATGAGCACCTCGTTTGTCCGGCAATCCTGGACAATCACCGGGATAAGTCCCGCTTCATTCAGCTTGAATTCGGAAAAATCCATCATGCTCTCAAAGGAGGTCATCTTAATCCCCGCGTCCGCGCAGATATCCTTGAATTCGTTGAAGTCCATGTTCAGGCTGCTGATAAAGCGGCCGGATACGCCTTTGACTCCATCGCTTTTCAGGATGCGCAGGATTTCGCTCTGCTCCATTGTATCTGTGAGTACGACGCAGGGGATCTCTGTCACATTGATCACGGAATTCAGATCCAGTCTGTGCATGAAGACGATCTCCGTGCTGAATGCTTCGATCAAATGCTGCTGCTTAAACAGAGCGTCAAAATCATTCAGGGAAACCGCGATTCTCTCTTTCCCGAAACGTTTGGAGACCTCTTCGATCAGGTCGATGGAGAGCGGTTTGGAAAAGTTTAAAACCGCCCGTTTCGCCCCGGCGTAGAGGAACTTCTTCACATCCTCCGCCCTGCGGATATTCCCTCCCGCGATCATGGGGACTGTGATCACCCGGCTGATCTTGCGGATCAGGTTAATGGATTCTTCGTGTTCTTCATCTCCGGCTGAGAGGTCGAATACGATCAGTTCATCCGCGCCCCGTTCACAGTAATGTCTGGCCAGCGCCACAACATCGTCCGCGAGCACAGTCCTGTCGTCAAACCATGTCACAGCCTTGCCGCCCGCAATAAAGATGCAGGGGGTCAGTCTTTTATAGCTCATGAGTATCTTCTCTCCTTTTCTCTTCTCTCTGCCATGCGGCACACTGTTTCGCAGACATCCTGCGCTACAGCGATCCTTTTGTAGACCAGACGCCGCTGATCCTCGGCTCCATGGATACCGCCATATCAAGCGCTTTTCCGAATGCCTTGAACAGCGCCTCTGCCATGTGGTGATTATTTCCTTCCTCCAGAATCTTCAGATGGAGATTCATCGCCGCGCTGTAGGAAACTGCGTAGAAGAATTCTCGCACCATTTCTGTATCCATTGTCCCGAGACACGGCACTGTAAAGTCTGCCTGGTATTTCAGATACGGGCGGCCTGAGAGATCCACAGCGGACAGGGCCAGCGTCTCATCCATCGGCAGGATGAAATAACCATAGCGCTTTATCCCTGCTTTATCTCCAAGGGCAGCGGAAATGGCCTGCCCCAGTACGATTCCAGTGTCTTCGATTGTATGATGGCTGTCCACCTCGATATCGCCTTTTACCTTTACTTCCAGATCAAAAAGGCCATGCCTTGCAAAGCCGTCCAGCATATGGTCAAAAAACGGAATCCCCGTATCAATCTGATTCTTGCCCCGGCCATCCAGGCTGATCGTCAGGGAGATGTCCGTCTCTTTTGTCTTTCTGGTACAAGTACCGATCCTGTTCTCCATATTCATCTGCTCCTTATTCATTCTTCCCGTCGAACCGTACCCGTATCGAATTTGCATGGGCGGTCAGATGTTCTGCCTCAGCAAATTTCTCAATATCAGTATGAATCCGTTCCAGCGCGTCCTTTGAGTAGGAAATAATGCTTGATTTCTTAATAAAATCATCTACTGACAGTGGGGAGAAAAATTTGGCTGTGCCGTTTGTCGGAAGCACATGGTTTGGTCCGGCAAAATAGTCGCCCAGCGGCTCGCTTGAGTATTCTCCAAGGAAGATCGCGCCTGCGTTGCGGATCTTTGTCATAACCTCAAAAGGATTGGATGTCACAATCTCCATATGTTCAGATGCGATCTCATTCGCGGCATCAATAGCGTCCTCCAGTGTGTCCGCCACAAGGATATGCCCGTAATTATCCAATGATTTCTGAATGATCTCACCTCTGGAGAGTTCTTTTATAAATGTATCCGTCCAGTCAGAGACTTTCTCGGCCAGTTCCATGCTGGTTGTGACAAGGATCGCGCTCGCCAGCTCGTCGTGCTCTGCCTGAGAGAGGAGATCAGCCGCAACATAGCGCGGGTTTGCTGTTTCGTCAGCCAGCACGAGGATCTCACTGGGCCCGGCGATGGAATCTATACTTACATGACCGTATACGGCTTTTTTCGCAAGGGCCACATAGATATTTCCGGGGCCCACGATCTTGTCCACTTTTGGGATGCTCTCAGTGCCGTATGCGAGGGCTCCGACCGCCTGGGCTCCGCCTGCCTTATAGATGACATCTACTCCGGCTTCCTTTGCGGCTACAAGAGTTGTAGGCGTTATTTTTCCGTCTTTTCCCGGCGGTGTCGTCATAACGATCTCATCTACGCCAGCCACTTTCGCCGGCATGACGTTCATAAGCACAGAGGAGGGATAAGCCGCTTTTCCGCCTGGCACATACACTCCGACCCGGTGAAGAGCGGTCACCTTCTGGCCGAGTATAGTGCCGTCCGGTTTGCTGTCAAACCAGCTGTACTGCATCTGTTTTGCGTGATATGACTCAATATTCTTCAGAGCTTTGCGGATAATGTCCACCAGGGAGGCGTCTACCAGATCGTAAGCCTCACGGATCTCCTCCTCTGTCACGCGGATGGTATCCTTATCTGTTCGAAAGCCATCGAACTGCTCTGTATATTCAAACAGAGCTTCATCGCCTCTCTCCTTTATTTCATCCAGAATTTTCTGTACTCTTTCTTCGTATTCTCCATAGCTGTTCGGACTGCGTTTCAACAGGTCCTCCAGCAGATTTTTCTTCGTATTTTGGTCCAGTTTTTCGATTCGCATGTTCAGCCCTCCTGAAGCAGATTTTTAAGATCATTGATCAGCTTTTTAATCCTGTCGTTTTCCATCCTGAGGCTGACAGGATTGACGATCATTCTCGCAGACAGCGGGCAGACTTCTTCAAGCACGACAAGTCCGTTTTCCCGCAGTGTTGAACCGGTCTCCACGATATCTACGATCACTTCTGAAAGTCCTACGATGGGAGCAAGCTCAATGGAGCCGTTCATTTTGATGATTTCCACAGTCTGATGCCGTTTATTATAAAAATAATCTTTCGCGATCTTCGGATATTTTGTCGCTACGCGGATCAGTTCTCTGTGCTTTAACAGTTCCGCCGCCTTCTCGTATCCGCAGACACACATTCTGCATTTCCCAAAGCCCAGATCCAGGACCTCATGGACTTTACGTCCTTCTTCTATGATAGTATCCCTTCCCACTACACCGATATCCGCCGCGCCGTACTCTACATAAGTCGGAACGTCCGGCCCTTTTGCGAGGAAGAATTTCAGTTTCAGTTCCTCATTTGTAAAAATCAGCTTTCTGGAATCCTTATCCTTCATCTCATCACATGTGATCCCAAGTCTTTCAAGCATATCCAGTGTTTTATTCGCAAGCCTTCCCTTTGTCAGGGCAAATGTAAGATATCTCATACGCCGCACGCTCCTTTAATCTGTTTTTTCCAAGACGCTTACAACTCTTTCTTCACCGCTGATCAGATTGACCATCTCAATCTTCTGGTCATCCCGCAGGTAAAGCAGCGCGGCAGCGGATCTGCGTCTGGCGTAATCCTCATACTGTTCCCGCTCCTCTTCGATCTCCCGTTTGATCAGCTCGATATTGCGGCCCTTGTCCCGGAAGGTACAGGCGAGACGAATGGCGTCTTCCTCTGTCGCCTCAGTATACACGACGAGATTTCTCTGGATGGTCCGGATCTGGACCTTCTGCCTTCTGAGCGCGCTCATCAGCTCATCCAGAATAACGGCAAATCCGATGGACGGAGTGCGCTTGCCAAACTTCTCCAGGAGATGGTCATAGCGGCCGCCCCTGACCACGGCGTCTCCGGTGCCATATGTATATGCCCGGAAAATGATTCCGGTATAGTAACCGTATGTCCCGCTCATACTCATGTCAAATGTAATGTGATCCACTGCCCCGTACATTTTCAGGAGCCGGTATATCTGCTGAAGCCTTGAAACCGCACGGCGCGCCCGGGCGTCCGGGGCGGCCTTCAGCGCCTGCTCCAGGATCTCCTCCCCTCCGGTCAGCTCCGGGAGGAGATGGAAGGCGCTCCTGACGTTTTTCTTCACCCTGCAGCCCTCGAGGAGTTCATCCACGCCGAAGAAATTCCTGTTCGTGATCAGCGTTCGTACCTCCGCGATCTGCTCTTCGTCAAGCTCTGCGGCGTCGAGAAGGCTCTGGATGAAATCAGCGTGCCCCAAGCTGATCTGGAATTCTTTCAGCCCGACTTTCTTCAGGCTGTCCGCCACCATGGCGACCAGCTCTGCGTCCGCCTCAATGGAGTCCAGTCCGATCAGCTCGGCCCCAAGCTGGGTGTTCTCCTTTAATCTCCCCTGATAGCTGGAGTGGTTTGTGAATGTATTGCCCGCGTAGCAGAGCCGCACCGGGAAATCCTCATCCTCAAACAGTGTGGCCGCCGCCCTTGCCACGGATGGCGTAATGTCCGGGCGCAGCGCGAGAATATTGCCATCCCGGTCAAAGAACTTGTACAGCTCCCGGGTTGTGGCTGATCCGATCTCCTT
This sequence comes from uncultured Mediterraneibacter sp., assembly GCA_944384505.1. Lineage (GTDB taxonomy): Bacteria > Bacillota > Clostridia > Lachnospirales > Lachnospiraceae > Mediterraneibacter. The sequence continues at coordinate 8,307 of CALWTQ010000091.1, read as the reverse complement.
GCGGAATACGTCGTAATACTCAAATGTGGGCGTCTGTATGTCCTGATATCCATACAGATGCAGCACTGTGCTCAGCTTTTTCTGTAGTGCAAGTTTTGTCTCACATTCTCTGTTGTAGATATCCCTGACTCCTTCCGGAGTGTGAAGTTTCTGTTCCATAAGATGCCCCTTTCACTTTAATGTGCTAATGCATTAAATTCCTATGATATTATACGGATTTTCCCCTTTGCTGTCAATCCTTTTCTCTTAAGTCCAGATCTTTCTGGATCGCGTCCAGGTACGGCACAAAATAGCCGTTTTTCAACTCCATGAACCATCCCGGCTCCAGCTCGTCAAAGCGGAAGCTTTTGCGTCCTCCCGCCACGGCCCGGTCCCAGAATTTTCTTATCTGAGCGTACCTCATATAATAGAGTTCATCTCTTGTGCTGTAGTAGATCAGAAGAAAGGCGATCCCTCCCTGCTTCTCGAATTTTCCCATAAAGTCCATCTGATGTTCATGTACGTTCTGCAGGGGGAACGTATCCACGCTGCACTCTTTTGCGTCAAAGCAGACCGGGATTCCCTGGACGGCCCCTATGTAATCCACGGTGCTCGCCTTGTCAAAATAGGCCAGCGTTATATGCCTGTTCTGCTGGTCAATCTGTACGGGAGTAATAGGAGTAGGGATCTTCTGAATCAGCGCAAGCCCCATCTCTGAGTAGCGTTCATTCGTGCGGTTGACAAATTCCTCCAGTGTAGATCCTCTCAGTCCCCGTGAGTTCCATGTAGCCATTCTGTCATACTCCTTTATCCCTGCATATTTTCTCAAATAGAGGAGGGAGGGGCGCTGTAATTTCTTTTTCAGAAATCCCCTGAAGCGCTTCCTCCCGGCACTTCGGGAAGCATACCCTTGCCGCGTGGAGAAGCTGGGACGAAAGGCCGTACTCCCTCCGGAATAATTCATTTGTCTTCCGGTCCCCGTACTTGTAATCCCCGATCACAGGATGTCCTTCGGATGCAAGATGGGCGCGGATCTGGTGGGTGCGGCCCGTGATCAGATGCACCTCCAGAAGAGTGACGCCATCCCCTGTCCTCACAGGCCGGTATTCGGTTTCAATCCTTGCGGCGCCTTCCCTCTCCTCCTGCATAACGGTGACCCGGTTTCTTTTCTCATCTTTTACGAGCCATCCGCTGATCCTTTTTTCAGCGGACACTTGGCCCTTTACAAGACAGAGATAGTATTTTTTCAGGGTTCTCTCGCGGAACAGAAGGCCCAGTGCCTGGAGCGCGGGAAGGGTTTTCCCGGCGGCTACAATGCCGCTTGTGTTCCGGTCCAGGCGGTTGCAGACTGACGGCCGGAAGGCGCGCAGTTCATCCGGAGTGATCCGGCCGGAGTCCAGAAGATATGAGAGCAGCCAGTCCACAAGGGAGAAGTCGCCCGGCGCCGCCTTCTGGGAGAGCATTCCCGCAGGCTTGTTTATAAAGATTGTATGCTTATCCTCATATAATATGTCAGGCCGCAGTATATCAGGCCGCATTTGTTTCTGTGTGGCCGGGCCGCCTCCTTTCCCGGCATTTTCAGGGACACGGCTCTTTTCAGAAACAGAAAATTTTGCAATTGTCTCATCTGACAGGAACAGCTTTACGCTGTCCCCTATGGAAAGCATTTCCCCTCCCGCGGCCTTTCTGCCGTTCAGCGTGATATTTTTCTTGCGGAGCATTTTGTAGAGGAAGCTTTTGGGGGCAAGGCCCATATATTTCCCGAGAAATTTATCCAGACGCTGTCCGGCTTCATTCTGGCGGATGATCAGTTCTCTCATAACGTTCCTCCGGGCGCCCTACATGGACAGAGTGAGGATCAGAGCCCGCACTTCCTCTTCCAGAGCCTTCGTATCCTCTTTCTCCACAGCGGCGATGTTGTCAAGTCCCTCTGCCCGGGTGATAAAGGGACGGTATTCGTTCAGGATCCGGACCGTCAGGCCGGAATACTTATTTTCTTTCAGGTTCGTTGAGATATGGTTTGCCAGCTCTTTTACATCCACCTTGCTGTAATGCGTATAGCCGAAGATGTTGTGGCCGGAGATCACAATGCAGTCCAGCGGCATAATGCTCTCCCGGCTGGTGATTACCATATCAAAGGCCGTGGTCAGGTGCCCGGTTTTGCTTTTGATCTCCTCTGCCAGCCCTGGGTCAACCGAGCGGTACGGGAACCGCGTGATAACGCCTACCAGGGCTTTGGAAGCCGGAAGGCATCCGAGGATCGCCACCACTGTCAGGAGATTCAGTCTGGTGCCGGTCTGAAAATATCCAAGGAAAAAGATCGCCGCTACGATGCCAAAATAAATGACAGTCCGGATGATCTCAGCTTTTTTCTTATAGTCCAGGTAGCCTGGCGTGCCTTTCTGTACTTTTTTCATTGTGTCATTAACTCCTCTGCTTGTAAGATCAGGCTGTGCGGCAGCAGTTTTGTCCCGATATGCGCCGCTTTCATTGCCGCGCCGTACACGGACAGGCTTTTCCGTTTCCTGCTGTCTTTTAAGGCCTTGTGCACTACGCGGGACGGCCTGGCCATAGCCATCTTTTTCAGCGGGCTTCTCAGCGGGCCGCTGATGTCGAAAAACTCTGTATTCACAGGCCCGGGACATACTGCTGTGACAGAGATCCCATGGTATTTCAGCTCTGCCCCGACGGCCCGGGAGAAACTTAAGACATACGCCTTGGACGCAGCATAAACGGCGAACCCGGGCTGAGGACAGAACGCCGCGGCAGAAGCCAGATTGATAACGCGGCTTCCCCGTCCCATATAGGGGAGGGTCATCTGAGTCATCCGTGTCAGAGCGCGGCAGTTTAAGTCCACTATATCCGTCTGAATCTTCCGCCCTTCCTCCGCAATATCGGCAAATGTCCCGGATTTTCCAAATCCGGCCGCATTAACCAGCATGCGCACATCGGGGCAAAGCTCCCTGAGCGCTCTGTGATATTCTTTATAGACCGGCTTCTTCATCAGATCCCCGGAGAAAATTCTTAAGGGCACCCGGCTCTCCTCTTTTAGGCGTTCCAGTCTCTCCTTCCGTCTGGCGATTACCCAGATCTCATCCAGCCTTCGGTAAAAGTATCCGAGCTGCATGACAAACTCCCGCCCTATCCCGGATGAAGCTCCGGTTACAACTGCAATTCTCATATATTCAGACACCTCTCTTCCAATTGTCAGCTTTTCTTTTTATGCACATTTCGTATCTTCTTTTTCTTATGGGGCTTGCCTTTCGGAGGTTTTACGCCGGATCCTGTTCTCCCCGGCAGAGAGGCGGATCGCCTGTCCAGACCGGCGCTCCCTCCTCCCGCCTTCCGCGGCCGGATCAGGCATTTTGGCCCGTATCCGATGAGGTCTGTACGCCCCGCCTTCTCCAGCGCCTCATATACCAGGTCATAAAGCTTCGGGTTCCGGTACTGGATCAGCGCCCTCTGCATCGCCTTCTCATGGGGATTCTCCGGCACATACACAGGCTTCATAGTCCTGGGGTCCAGGCCGGTATAATACATACACGTAGAGAGGGTGGACGGCGTTGGATAGAAATCCTGCACCTGTTCCGGCATATATCCCAGATCCCGGCAGTATTCCGCTAGCTCCACAGCCTCTTTCAGCGTGGAACCCGGGTGGGATGACATAAGATACGGGACGAGATACTGCTTTTTCCCGATCCTCTCATTCATCTTCTGAAACCGGCGGATAAACTCATCGTACACGCTGCGCTCCGGCTTTCCCATCAGGGCGAGCACAGGATCCGACACATGCTCGGGCGCAACTTTAAGCTGACCGCTCACATGATATTCACACAGATCTCTTAAGAATTCCTGTTTTTTGTCTGCCAGCAGATAGTCAAACCGAATCCCCGAGCGGATGAATACTTTCTTCACTCCGGGAATCTTCCGCAGCTCTCTCAGCAGGCTGACGTAATCGCTGTGATCCGCGTCCAGGTTCTTACACGGCTTTGGCCAGAGGCACTGGCGGTTTCTGCACACGCCATGCTCCGTCTGCTTCGCGCAGGACGGATGGCGGAAATTGGCCGTGGGCCCGCCGACGTCGTGGATATACCCTTTAAAGTCCGGCTCCTGCGTGATCTGCCTGGCCTCCCGGATCAGGGACTCGTGACTTCTGACCTGCACGATCCTTCCCTGATGAAAGGTCAGAGCGCAGAAGCTGCATCCCCCAAAGCATCCCCTGCTGCTGATCAGGCTGAAGCGGATCTCCGAAATGGCAGGGATTCCTCCCTTTGCCTTATAGGACGGGTGAAATGTCCTGGCGTAGGGAAGGCCGTACACATCATCCATCTCCAGTGTGCTCAGAGGTTTTGACGGCGGATTCTGCACCACAAAGAGATGTTCTGAATAAGGTTCCGCCAGCCGTTTCCCGTTATAGGCGTCTGTATTGATATACTGAGTGTAAAATCCTGCGGCATAATTCCGCCTGTCAGCTTTCAGTTCTTCAAAGGAAGGGAGAAATTCAGCGTCCCCGATCCTTTCCCGGTCCTTTATCTTTACGACAGTGCCGTCAATATATGTCAGTTCCTCCACCGGTATGCCCGCGTCCAGAGCCTCGGCAATCTCCACGATGGAGCGCTCCCCCATCCCGTAGGAGATCATATCCGCTCCGGAATCCAAAAGAACGGATCTTCTGAGCCTGTCAGACCAGTAGTCGTAGTGGGCCATCCTGCGCAGGCTCGCCTCAATGCCGCCCAGTATAACAGGCGTCTTCTTATATGTCTGCCGGATCAGGTTGCCGTAGACGGTACAGGCGTAGTCCGGCCGTTTCCCCATCTCGCCGCCCGGCGTATAGGCGTCTGTCTTTCTGCGCTTTTTTGAAACAGAATAGTGGTTCACCATAGAATCCATGTTTCCTGCGGAGACAAGGAAGGCGAGCCTGGGTTCTCCGAATACCCTTACGCTCTCCGGATTCCTCCAGTCCGGCTGGGAGATGATGCCCACCCGGAATCCGCGGGACTCAAGGACGCGGCTGATGACCGCGTGGCCAAAGGAGGGGTGGTCCACATATCCGTCGCCGATGACATAGGCAAAGTCCACCCGGTCCCATCCCCGCGCTTCCATCTCTTCCCTGCTGACAGGCAAAAACTGCTGTTCTATCATTGGTTCTCTATTTATCCTTTCCACACTGCTCATATGTGTGATTCATAATTTCATAAAAGTCCCGGATGAAATAATCCGCAAGCCGCTTTTTCTCCGGTTCATCTGCTTTTGAAAATTCGTCGTCCACGGCGCACACCTCCATACCGGCGTTTTTCCCGGCCAGGATTCCGTTTGGAATGTCCTCAAACACAAGGCATTCGTCCGGTCTGACGTGGAGATCCTGCGCTACCTTCAGGTACACATCCGGAGCAGGCTTCCCGGCGGAGACTTCGCAGGAAGTGCGGACTGAGTCAAAATATTTCATCAGGCCGCGGGCCAGAAGCGCAGTCTCCGCAATCTCCCGGTTATTGCTCGTAGCGATTCCGAGCAGAACGCCGTTCCCTTTCATTGCGTCAAGAAATTCCACGGCGCCCGGTTTCGGGAACACCTTCGTGGCATAAAGCTCAATGGTCATATCCCGCCACTCGTCTTTGACCTGCTCCACAGTGCGGTGGAGCGCGTCAAATGTATCCACAAAATACTGCGCGGTTTCGGTATAGCTCATGCCCTCGATATCTTTTTGAAAAGTATCCGGCGGGGTCAGCCCGTACTTCTCCATATAGAGCCGGTCCACTTCCGGCCAGATCCACATAGAGTCCACCAAAGAGCCATCCATGTCAAAAATCACTGCTTTCTTCCCTCTCAGCATATATTTACGCTCCTTTTTCTTTTCCTGTCCGCTCCTCAGGGCCTCCTATGCGCTGCAGGGATTCTATTTCCCCCTGGGTCAGCTTTCTGTATCCCCCCGGGGAAAGACTGTCGTCCAGCGCCAGCGGGCCCATGCTCAGCCGCTTCAGATAAACAACTTCTTTTCCCACAGCCTGAAACATTCTCTTCACCTGATGAAACCGGCCTTCCTGAATCGTAACTTCCACTTCTGAATGATCTCCGGAGTTCAGAATCTTAAGCCCGGCAGGCAGTGCGGGCTTTTCATCTCCGATGTCGACCCCCTGCCGGAATTTTTCCCGGTCTGACTCTGTCACAGTCCCCCGCACTCTCGCGAAATATACTTTGTCCACATGTTTTCTCGGAGAGAGGAGCCTGTGCGCCAGAGCGCCGTCATTTGTAATCAGCAGCAGCCCCTCCGTATCCTTATCAAGCCTTCCCACGGGAAAAAGCCCGCTTCTTCTCTGCCCGCCGATCAGATCCACAACGGTGCGGTCTCTTTTGTCCTGCGCTGCGGAGACCACGCCGGCCGGTTTGTTCAGCATGTAGTATTCATATTCTTCATAGAGCGCCGGAACGCCGTTTACTTCTACACGGTCAGTGGCCGGATCAATCTTCTGCTCCGGACGGACCGCGGCAGATCCGTTAACAGAAACAATTCCGAGCCCGATATCTTTCTTTACCTGGCTGCGCGTGCCAAAGCCTGCCTCAGCCAGATATTTATCCAGTCTCAGCTTCATGATGACTGCCACCGCCATCCCGGCAGATATTTATTTTTCAACATCTGTCCCGTCAGTTTCCCAAACCCCAGAGGATATCCGTCAACGCAGACCAGATACCATCCTTTCTCTTTCCCGGAAACCTGATCCTCCACATCTAATGTCTCGCCCTTTAAATACCGTATCACTCTGTCATCCTCAGCCGGGAAGTCAAGCGTCCGCGCATATTCCTCTTTCTTAAGGTTCATGGCAAGAGCCTGGCTGGGCTCAAACCGGTTCTTTTTCAGCTCTCCGAGGAGAAGCCCTGTCCTTAAGAAACGGATTCCATTCAACTGGGGAACTCCCCCGGGCATGTAGTACACTTTTTCCTTACGGATTTCGACTCTGCCCGGATCAAAAGGCCTGCGCACATATCTCAGGAACTCTTCCAGCTCCGGCGGCAGCTTCGCCGGCCTCCCGGCGTTTTTTGGCACAGCCGGCCTCTGCCCGCCGTCTGTCTGCCCTTCCCCCTTCTTCAGGAGAGCCAGGAAATGCCCTTCCCCTTTCATCTTATGGGGAAAAATGCGAACGGTTCTGTCCAGATCCCGGTTTTTGGATTCTGTCAGTTCCGGCCGTCCCGGTTCGAATCCCTCATAGCCCTCCATCTCACAGATTTCAAATTCCGGATATGTCTTCAGAAGGTATTCTATCGTCTGTTCATTTTCTTCCGGAGAAAACGTACATGTAGAATACAGAAGCATGCCCCCTGCCCGCAGCATCTCTGCCGCCTGCGTGATAATGCTCTTCTGGATCTTTGAAAAATATTCCGGTCCGTGCTCCTCCCATGCCCTGATCATTTTCCGGTCCTTCCGGAACATGCCTTCGCCGGAACAGGGCGCGTCAATCAGAATCTTGTCAAAGTATCCCCTGAAATACGGGATCAGCTTCCCCGGCTCCTCGCTTAGCACAAGCACGTTTCCAATGCCGAAAAGCTCAAGATTCTTCAAAAGTCCTTTCGCCCTGGAATTGCTCAGGTCATTAGCCACAAGAAGCCCCTCGCCCTTTAATCCCGCGCCCAGCTCTGTGGCCTTGCCGCCGGGAGCCGCGCAGACGTCAAGCACCCGGTCCCCCGGCTCTACAGGAAGCCGGCTGGCCGGCGTCATAGCGCTGGGCTCCTGGAGATAGTACAGCCCGGCGAAATAATACGGGTGCTTCGCCGGCTGATACAGTTCTCCATCATAATAAAATCCGTTTGGAATCCACGGCACCGGCTCCAGAGGCCACGGGGCGATCCTCAGAAAATCCTCCACAGATATTTTAGCTGTATTTACTCTGAGCCCGAAATGACGCGGTTCGTCAAAACAGTTCAGATAATCCTCATATTCTGCGCCGAGCAGATCCTTCATCTCCTCTTGAAATGCTGACGGTAAAAAATTCATGTTTCCTCCATAATCCTGCAGTTCGCGGAAATACAACGCCTGACCGGCAGACTGCAGTTTCATATCACTTAGACAAGCGGCTGACTCCGGCTGGCGGAATCGCATATACTACGGTATTATATCACGATTTCAGGGCCGGTGAAATACCCAGCAGAAGAAATTTCTCCAACCGCCTTCACTTTGGCAGCTATTTAGCGCACTAACATTTTCTGTGACTCACGTCCGGAAGCGGAGCGGATGGTTTGCGATACGTATTCTGTGAAAGGGGACAGCCGTGCGATGTTCCGTTCCAGAATCCGGAAAATCTAGCAGGCCGGAGAGATGTTTAAGGGCAAATCGGCGCT
>CALWTQ010000090.1 GCA_944384505.1 uncultured Mediterraneibacter sp. | reverse complement strand
CCGACAAGACATTTATACATATCTGTTTCTTATCAAAGAAGAATTTTTCCCATAGACACAGAAAATTTTACGCTCTCAGTTTCCACGCCCGTTCTTTTATAAAAATAAATTCTTATTTTTGTTGGACGATAAAACTATTCTATTTATCAGCTTTTAACTTATCCACTTCTTCACACCATTGTTTATATTCATCTAATCTCTTGATAAAACCGTCAAACTGCGGGACAGTAAAATCCAGTTCTTTATATCTGACCGGATAGATAATCCCTTTATTGATAAGCTGCGCGCGTATTGTAGAAATGGAGCTGACGCTCTTATTCATGTTATTTGCTACGTTCGATATGGTACATGGCAGTTCGCCGCACTTTACCATGGCAAATATAAATTTTTTATCCATTTCAGAACAACGTTCATATCTGACTTTGAAAAATCCAATGTCTAATGTACTAAAAAATTCGGGAATGCTATCTTCAACATCATCAATGTCTATTGGATTTTTCTCTGCTCTCTGAAAGACAACCTGGCAAAGCTGCTGGATAAAAAACGGATATCCGTCTGTTATATCTGTAATTTTGGCTATGGCAGATTCGGTATAACTGACGCCAAACTGTTTAGCCGGTATTTCAATGGCCCGTTTAGACTGATTCTCAGTTAATGAACCAATTTCCTTGTACATGAAAAGTCTCTCAGAATATGACTTTTCATCAGATAACATTTTGTATATTTTGGGGAGTCCTGCGCCAATTATCATAATAGGATATCCCAGCTGATTTGTCCGATGCAGGGCAGCAATCAGTGATCCGAGTTCTTTCTGACGCATGTATTGAATTTCGTCAATAAAAAAACAAATTGGCGTATTTGTTTTATATGCGGTTTCACCCATTGTAGTGAAAACTTCCGTCAGGCTTTGCGTCAAATTGCCGGATTGGTACAACTCTCTGTCTTGTATAGACAGAGAAAAAGTACTGGCGTCCGGGTCAAATGATATTACCAGAGACTTTAATGCTTCTAAAGGCTTGCTGACAAGATTTCTGAACTTTTCAATTGCGCTTACTTGTCTCAAAAATATTTGCGAACAAGCTGCAATCTTTGAGATGAAATTATTCGAATCCTCGATCTCAATATATTGGCAAAATATCTCGTTTTCTTCTGCTATTTGCTGCAATTTATTCAACAGTACAGTTTTTCCAACTCCTCTTAAACCACTGAAAACGATAGATTGTGTAGGAATCCCCATTGTTAGTGCTTCAAAAATCTGTGTGATATTTTCAATATCTTCATCTCTCCCGGCAAGATATCTCGGCGCAAGGCCGGCGCCGGGTCTATACGGAGTCACCTTAAACATATTATCACCCCTTTTGTTGATAGTATTTCATACTCATTTAGAAATGTCAATTAAAATGCGCATTTTCCCGCACTCTTACGCAGATTATCGCGAAAAAAATCTTATAAATAAATCTGAACGATGCATATGAAATTATAAAGTTTATCAGATCGAATCAGGGAATTTTCTAGGCGCTATTGGAGTTATAAATTTTCTCCGGATTCAATGGGGGATGGACAAGACAGGAATTGCAAGCTATAATATGCACCATGGCTATACAGAAATAGTAAAGTTTGTAGATGTTCTGATAAGGAGAGAGATGATATGAGAGATGAACTGGTTACCGGGTTTGATCCGATTGTAGGAGAGACAGAGAAGATGATGGATCTCTGGAGCACGGTACAGGAGGCAGCAGTCCAGATAAGTTCTGTATCTGAGACACAGAAAAAGGAATTGCAGGGCCTTATCCTGCAGGCTATGGAAAGTCTGGGAGATAAGGCGAGCGCATTATTTCAGTCGGAGAAGGAGTATGGGGAAATGACGAGGGAATATAGTGCCGCCCTGAGCGCTGCTTCCCGGATGGAAGGGTTTTTGGAGGCAGTACGTGCATGGCACATTTCCTATGCCACTCTGTTGAATCAGCACTTCTTTAACCGGTTGCTCGGCTGCCTCCAGGTTTCTGCGGCGGCAGCCGAGCGTACGGCTGTTTTGGCGGAGTCAACATTTCCCCTGAATCAGAACAGCCGCGGGATCATGCTGATGGAACTTGCCCTGCGCTGTGGAGTCACCGCGCCTGAGTTTTCTGCGCAGATCATGCTGCGGGCCTTTGAACTGGTTCCAGACCTGCTCAAGGATAAAGGTGACCATCTAAAAGGATTTGTTTACAAGCCAGAGCAGCATCCCCAGAGAGAATTCCACTGCTGCCCGGTGTGTGGTGGCAAGGGGGAGGCCTACCGTACGGCCTGTTCCTGCTATATTGCCTCCTATAACCCCATGTTCCTGCCAGCCAAGCTATGGATGCGATGCCCGGACTGCGAGACGCTTTATACCCGTTGGTTCCCGGAAGAGTTTCTGGCCCTAGGACAGGAACCGGTTCTGATATATCCGAGGGAGGAGCGGATCGCGGTACAGAATGCCAACAGCGCTCTTTTACGTTCATGGAATGAGATCCTAAACGATGCTCAGGCGCTAGTCTCGAGAGACAGTATGAGACTGCTGGAAGTTGGGGTGGGGAATGGACATCTGATTGCCGTGGCTCAGGAGATGGGGTACCAGGTGACAGCGGTGGAGATAATGAAGCAGGCGGCTCAGAAAACGGCGGATTTGTTGGAATGCCCCATCCTGTGCGGGGATTTCTTGAAAATGCCTGAGGAAGGACAGTTCGATATAATCACTATGGGGGATGTCCTGGAGCATCTCCAGAATCCGGCGGAGGGACTGCGAAAAGCACATCGCCTGCTACGAGAAGGGGGTGTGCTTTGGTTGTCCACGCCTAATTACGAAAGTGCGTTTTCACGGCTGTGTAAGACGGAGGATCCGATGTGGCGCACACCCACACACATCACATATTTCTCAAGAAAGAGTCTGACCCGCCTGGTGGAACAGACAGGATTTCATGTGATGCGTTACTCGGTAAGTAATCATTATAATGGTTCTATGGAATTGCTTCTTCAGAAAACGTTCAATATTCATCGCTAATAAGATATTCTATTTCATTATTCCCAAAACTGGATTGGGGATTAAATATATGATCGGATGATATAAGCCGGATATACAGGCGGCCACAAATAATGGGCTGAATTTTTCTGTACTGAGCGGCAGGAATATCAGAACATACTTTTAAGGAACACGAAAAAGTGTTCCTTTTTTATGCCCTAAAAAATCTAAGTGTTAAAAATTGTGGATAAACGGAATTCAAATGGCGTATTTTCGTCTGGAGGAAAGACTTTATATACAGAAATCCTCCTGTTTTTTTGCTGTCCGAAAGCAGAAATTTTGTAAATTTTACACAAAAATCAAAAAATGACTTAATTTTCGGGGGGGGGTCGAAGTAGTTATTAGACAGGATGATAAAATGCGCATTGTTATTAGACAATTATAATTCCGGAAATCAGCCATACTCCTGTCAGAAACAGAAAGGGGACAAGGGAATGCTTACTCTTGGAAGAAACTCAGGAGAATACATTGTACTTGAAGATGGAGGCCGCAGGATCGTGATTCAGGTCGCAGAGATAGACGGCGTGCTCCGTCTCGTAGTGGACGCGCCGCGGGATGTGAGAATCTTAAGAGGAGAAGTCTACGAAAAGACCAATCCGGCCCCGGACTGGATCCGCGATTCCTACGTGAAAAGCCGCAGGCGGCTCGTGAAGGAAAAGGCGGAGAAGAAATGACGGGCAGACCCGCCACATAAGCAACTCATACGGAACAAAGGATGGTTCCGTCAATAACCAAGGAGGTAAAATTATGAGAATTCAGCACAATATCGCAGCACTTAACTCTTATCGTAACTTAACAAACAACAATAGCGCAGTATCCAAGAACCTGGAAAAGCTTTCATCAGGATATAAGATCAACCGCGCAGGCGACGACGCAGCAGGACTTGCTATTTCAGAAAAAATGCGTGCACAGATCACAGGACTTGAGACAGCACAGAAGAACGCAAACGACGGTATCTCTCTCGTACAGACGGCAGAGGGTGCTCTGACAGAAGTTCACTCCATGCTGAACCGTATGGTAGAGCTGGCTGACCAGTCCGCAAACGGAACATATCAGGATGCAGTAGACCGTGAGAACCTGCAGAAAGAGGTTCAGTCATTGAAAGACGAGATTGATCGTATCTCCGAGTCCACAAACTTCAATGGAATCCAGCTGCTGGATGGATCTATGGATGGTAAGGGAATCGCACAGGGAGCTATAGGTACAGCTGTGACAAGTGCAACTGTTGTCGCAGATCAAACAGGCGCAGTAGGCGTTGTCGGCCAGTATTCATTTGACTTGGACGGTATTACGGTGGAAACAGAAGGTCAATTAGAAGTAACAGTTGGCGGCGTAACCGTTAATATTGAGGTAACAGTGGCGGATTCAGCAGACAGTATCGCGCAGAAGGTGGCTGCTGCTTATAATGGGATGGCAGCAGCGGATAAGATTCAGGATGGCATTGACAGCGATTCTTATTATATTGCGACATCTCAGGGGTCAAAGGTGGTATTTTCCGCTAGCGCAGCAGGCGCGAATGGCGGTAATGCGATTACTGGCAACATGACATTTGCTACAGGTGGCGGCGCGAATGCGGATGGCCGAGATTTGACACTTCAGATCGGCGACAGCGCGGCATCGTATAATCAGATGACGGTATCCGTAAAATCCATGAGCACAGAGTCACTTGGCATTGATAACATTGATATCAGCACACAGTCCGGTGCAAAGGCAGCAATCGATGTTATCAAGAATGCGATCAACCTGGTGTCTTCCACTCGTGGTGATTTGGGTGCAATCCAGAACCGTCTGGAGCACACCATCAACAACCTGAGCGTAACAACAGAGAATATGACATCTGCTGAGAGCCGCATCCGTGACGTAGATATGGCAGAAGAGATGATGGCTTATACGAAGAACAACATCCTGGTTCAGTCTTCACAGGCAATGCTTGCTCAGGCAAACCAGATCCCGCAGGGAGTTCTTCAGCTGTTACAGTAATCAGAAACATTATATGTGCAGTAATTCAAAGGGGTGTCCGGCAGGAATGCCGGACACCCTGTTTGCAGGTTTAGGATAAAGTGTTGAGAGGACAGAAGAGATGAAAAGGAAAGTAAGGATCTCCCAGTGTATGATCGTAAAAAACGAGGAGAAGAACATTTGCCGGGCGCTGACATGGGCTAAGGATATAGTTTTTGAACAGATTGTGGTGGATACTGGTTCGACAGACAGGACGGTTGAGCTTGCAGAGGAGATGGGAGCGAAAGTTTACCATTTTAAATGGATTGATGATTTTGCGGCAGCCAAGAACTATGCGATAGAGCAAGCATCTGGGGACTGGATCGCTTTCCTTGATGCGGATGAGTATATGAACCCGGAGGACGCGAAGAGGCTAGTGCGGCTGCTGGAACAGCTCTCTGTACTGAAAAAGGGGGAGAAGATTCCCCTTTTTGTACGATGTGCTTTGGTAAACTTAGATGATAAAGGAAGGCCTTTTGATGTAACTGTCCAGGATCGGATCTTCCGGAACCGTAAAGATATGCGCTATCATGGGAAGATTCATGAGCAGATCCGGATGCCAGGAAACGGGCAGTTTACCTTTGTCAATGCACAGAGCAGGCTGTCTATCTATCACACGGGTTATAACGCACCAGTGTATGAAGAGACAGGGAAACTGCAGCGGAATATCCGACAGCTGGAGGAAGAAGTAAGGCAGAATCCGGAGAATTATGAGGCGTGGTCATATCTGGGAGACTCACAGAAAACAATGGGAGATAAAGAAAGTGCAAAGTACAGCTTTCGGAAGGCACTGGAAGGGGAGTGGGAGCAGAAGCTGAGCCCTCATGTATTGGTACGGGCGAAGTCAGGCCTGATGGCTGTCCTGGCTGAGACGGCACCCCAATACGAGTCCGATGAGGAAATTTACCAATTGGCGGAAAGCTATGGTTATCCGAACACGGGGAATCCGGATCCATGGTTCTTCCTTGGGCTCTGGCACTATAACCGAAATGAGATGGAGCGGGCAAGGGAGGGATTTCTGCAGGCTCTTGAGCGGCTGGATACCTATAAAGGCATCGGGAATGAATTGGCCAAAGAGAATCTGAACAATATTTACATTTGGCTGGCACAGGCATGTCTCCGGCTGAACCATCCACAAGAAGTGGTCCACTATTGTGTACTTTCCCTTCGCATGAATAAATATCAGGAGCGGATTCTGACAGCTGTCTTTCAGCTCTTAAAGCAGGAACCTGGCGAATCCGGCCGTGCAGAAGGCACCTGGAAATTCCTCAAGAATCTCTATGATTTCAGCAACCCGAAAGACCTCCTTTTTATTCTGAAGTGTGCCAAGCTGTCAGGGTTTAGAAGCCTTGAAAGCAAGGTGGTCAAAGCTCTTCCGAATAATCTCGGAAGGGAATTCAAAAGTTCTTCGGAATAGGAAGTGGGGGGATCAAAAGACGGATACAGAGAGAAAATATCTGAAAAAGGGAAAAGGAGATAAGGCTGTATGCGAAGAGCCAGAAAAAAACAGATAGAAGAGATTATTTCCCTGATAAGGGAGGCACATGAAGAGATTCGAAAACAGATTGCAGAGCAGAATATTGATATGGTCAGACGGCTGTTGGGAGACTGTCAGGAGAGCGCAATCCAGGTTGGCAATCTGATTGAGCAGGAGGAGGGAGAAGGCGCATCCCCCGTCCATAACATTGAAGAGTATTGTGAGGCCTGCTATCAGATCTATTCGGATATGGAGAAAAACGAGCAGAGTCCATCCGGTGTGTATCGTTTGCTGCAGAAGAGACTGACAGCGGTGGAGAACAGCGTCATGCAGACGGTGCTAGTGCGGCTTGAGGTTGCATTTTTCTGTTATAAAGCCAGTATGAGCGACTGCCTGGAAAGTATTTATTTTACTGCGAAAAAGGATCCGTTATGTGACGCTTATTTTATTCCAATTCCCTACTTTGACAAAAATTCGGACGGTTCTTTCGGTGAGATGCATTATGAGGGAGAGGGCTGCTATCCGGATACTTATGAGCTGACAGACTGGAAAACATATAATGTAGAAATGAGAAGGCCGGATATTATCTATATTATGAATCCCTATGATGACACCAACCTGGTAACAAGCGTACATCCTGATTTTTATGCAAGACGGCTGAAGGATTTGACAGATTGTCTTGTGTATGTGCCGTATTTCGTTCATGTAATAAATATGCCGCCAAGTACAGCGCTTGCACCGGGCATATTATACTCAAACATGACTTTTGTTCAGTCAGAAGATATCAGAGAATATTATACGCGTAATCTTTTGGAAAAAAGTAATCTTAAGGATCTAACACTTAAAACGGTAAAAGAAAAAATTATAGCCATGGGTTCACCAAAGCTGGATAAAGTGGTCCTGACAGATAAAGATGATTATATTCTTCCGGAAAAATGGAGACAGGCTGTTGATGCTATGAATCCGGGACAGAAAATTGTCTTGTATAATCTTACTATTTATGGGGCGTTAAATTCAAATAAAGAAAATGGAAAAGCATATCTGAAAAAAGTAAGAGGTGTGCTCGAATTCTTTAAAAAGCGGGAGGATATACTGCTGTGGCTGAGGCCGCACCCCTTATTATCGCAGACACTGTATACTATGAGGCCTCAGCTTTCTGACGAATATGAAAGAATGATAGAATGCTATAAATCAGAAGGCTGGGGAATTTTTGATGATACTGCAGATCTGAACAGGGCTGTGGCGTGGGTGGATGCCAGTTGCGGGGATGAAAGTTCTGTTGAGCTTCTGCTGCAGTTTCTTGGGAAACCTGTTCTAATCCAGAATATAGAAAACGCAGGACGAGAACCAGATGAGGAAGGAACCGTTGAGGCAGCAGAAAAAGTGATGGAAACATTCGCTAAAGAGGATGTGTTTAACAGTTATGTTATATATGAGGCAGAGGGTGAAACAGAAGGGGACAGATTTAGTTTGATTGATTTCTTCAGTCATCTGGATGTGATTGAGAAGTATAAAAATATTCAGATGGCAAAGATACGTTCATATTGTACTAATGCTGACGGCACAGCAGGAGAAAAGATCCATGAATATACAACTGCGCTTTTCAGAAGAAATGATTTTAAAAGGCGGGATTAAAGTGAATTATGCAGCGATATTATTAGCAGCAGGTAATGGAGAAAGATATAAGGAAAGAAAGCAGGATATTTTATTTCACGGTAAACCATTGTGGAAATATGCATATGAAGCGGCCCGGGATGTAGTTGGAAGGGGAAGAACAATGGTTGTCGGCAAGGATATAGAAGGGGGAGAGACAAGAACACAGTCTGTAATAAATGGTTTGGAAGCACTGCCACAGGACACAGACCGGGTAATTATCATAGAAGCAGCACGTCCGATGGTCACACGTGAACAGGTTGCCGAGCTGCTAAGTAACTCGTATCCATCAGTTTCTTATGTCAGGCCGTTAGTAAATACTGTTGTTTATCGAGATGGAAGATATCTTAACAGAAATGAACTGTATGAGTTATTAACACCCCAGGCGTTTGATTATAAACTTTTGATAGAGGCCTATCGCAGTAATCAATTCACAGACGAGACAGATGAGACAAAAGTTATGTATGAATTCCACCGTATAAGCCCGAGATTTATTGAGACGGGATTAAATCTATTTAAAGTCACTTATCCGGGAGATCTGGAAATTATTGAGTCTATATATAAAAAACAAAGGGAGATCTAAGAGTGAAAGAGAGAGTTTTGATCACGGGCGGAAGTGGAGATATTGCAAAAGCTATTAAAAGCCTGCTGGAAGAAAATGGATATACGGTATGTGCTCCTTCGCGTTTAGAAATGGATGTTACAAACTGGGAAAGCATTGAGAATACGGTTGCACAGTTTAAGCCAGATATATTGATTAATAATGCAGGATATGTTAAGCCGTGTTCCGTGAAAATGGCAGACTTAATTAATACCAAGCAGCATATTGATATTAATTTAGGTGGGGTATTTTATTGTACAGAAATTGCTTTAAAATATAATTCATCTGTAAGCATCATTAATATTGGTTCAGCGGCGGCTGTTGAAACGCATGCAGCATGGAGTGAATACTGTGCAGCAAAAGCTGCAGTTGTAATGGCAACAAAATGCTGGGCTGAGGATGGATTATATGCAGTAGTAATTTCACCGGGTAGAACAAAAACAAAAATGAGGAAAAGTCTATATCCAGATGAAGATCAGTCTACGTTGTTAGATCCATTAGATTTTGCACAAATTGTAATGAAGGCCGTATGTAAAAAATATGAATCCGGGACCCACATTATTGTGAGAAAACAGAACTTTGAAATGATATTAAAAAAATAAGTTGAAAGGTACATTGAACGTGAATTGTTCGGAATATTTAGTGGATTTTTTGATAAAGAATCAAGTGAAGGATGTATTTGGATATGCTGGAGGTTATATCGTGCCTTTTATGGATGCATTATATAAACGAAAGGATGAAATAACAACGCATGTTTGTTACAACGAGCAAGGCTGCGCATTAGCGGCAGTTGGATTTGCCAGGACAAGTCTGCAAATAGGAGTTTATTTTACCACATCTGGACCGGGCGCGGTTAATGGACTGGGTGGTTTGGCAGATGCATGGTTTGACGGATACCCTCTTATGGGGATTTGTGGGAATGTACCTACAAATGAAATGAAAGGATTTTCGGGAATTAGGCAAAATGGTTTTCAAGAAATGGATATTGTATCTATGACAAGAAATATCACGAAATATTCTGTTACGGCGAATAGTTCTGAGGGATTTGCTGACATCATTAACCGTGCATATAATATGGCTTTACTCGGGAGAATGGGAGGTGTTATTATTGATTTTCCGCTCGACATACAACAGGCCGGTATTGTTAGTAGGTAATGGTGTAAGAACTGCTGATGCAGTTAATATGGTTCATGAGTTTGCACGGAAGACAAATATCCCGGTTTTGACGACGATGAATGGCGTTGATCTTGCTCAGGATGAACTTCATATTGGCTTCATCGGGACGCATGGGAATCGTATAGCTAATATGATTTTGAATGAAAGTGATTTGGTTATTGCAGTAGGAGCCCGGCTGGGATTAAGGCAGGTGGGAAGATATACAGAAAATTTTGCACCAAAAGCGGATTTGATAAGGGTAGATATTGATGAATATGAATTAAGCCGTAATATTAAAAAGAATGAGATGAAGTATCATACAGATGCCAGAGATTTTATGAGAATTCTCTTATCTGAAGACATTCCAGATTATTTTCAGTGGAAAGCCAAATGCTTTGAAGCGAAAAAAATACTTACTTCCTATGATAAGCACGAAGGGAATACTGCTGTAGAAAAAATAGCTTCATTACTGCCGGAAGATCCGATAGTCGCAGTTGATGTTGGCATGCATCAGTGCTGGTGTGCACAATCATTAGTTTTGAAAGGATATAAAGGGAGAATCCATATTAGCGGTGGGTATGGTACAATGGGATGTGCATTGCCATATGCCATTGGTTCTTCTATATCAATAAACCGTGGAAAAGTATACTGTATTGCTGGTGATGGTGGATTTCAAATGAATATTCAAGAGCTTGAAACAGTAAAGAGGGAAAATCTGCCTATAAAGATATTTATTCTTAATAATCGCGTACTTGGGAAGATTAGTGAAACGCAACATTTTAATCATGGTGACAGGTTTGCTAATACAACAGCAAGTGGAGGATATTCAGTTCCGGACTTTGTGAAAATTTCAGAAGCATATGGGATCAGAGCAGCAGCCTTAGAGTCTTATAATGATTTAGAAAAGTATACAGAATGGATAAACGATGATCTTGCATGTCTATTTGATATTACCCTTTCAGAAGAAAGCTTTTTGACACCAAAGATAAAATGGGAGACGTGTCAGATATCACCTAAACTAGACGATGAGGTTGTTATGAAAGTTAAGGGAATTCTTAATCAATAACTCATGACGTTCTAATTATTTTAAGCAATCAATCAGTGCCATCGGATTAGCCCGGCGGCACTGATTTTTATTTGGTGCAACTATTACGCTTTCCCCTCGGAACCGCATACGCCGATCTTCTGTTTTACAAGCTCTGTCACATGCTGCATGCCGACTGCGCCATATTTTTTCGGATCAAAAGCGTCCGGATTTGCAGCCAGATATTCTTTAATACCATCGCTGAATGCGATACGCAGTTCTGTAGCAAAGTTTACCTTGCAGATTCCACGTTTGATAGACTCGCGGACAGCTTCATCCGGTACGCCGGAAGCGCCGTGGAGAACGAGCGGGATGGAAACGACTTCGCGGATCTCAGTTAAGCGGTCGAAATCAAGCTTCGGAGTGCCCTTGTACAGTCCGTGAGCGGTTCCGATCGCGACAGCCAGGGAAGTCACGCCTGTGCGCTCTGCGAATTCTTTTGCCTGCTGGGGATCTGTGTAAGGATTCTCGTCGCCTCCGTCAAGATCGTCCTCTTTTCCTCCGACCTTTCCAAGCTCGGCTTCCACACTGATGCCGGAAGGAGCGCATGCCTGCGCAACGCGGCTTGTGAGGGCGATGTTGTCCTCAAAAGATTCGTGAGACCCGTCGATCATGATGGAAGTATATCCGGTGCGAAGGGCCTGCATTGCCAGCCAGAAGCTGCTGCCGTGATCCAGGTGCATGGCAACCGGAACCTTTGAGCGCTCCGCCGCGGTTTTTACATTTGCAAGATAATAGTCAAGTCCTGCATATTTTACAGTGGAAGGAGTAGTCTGCATGATAACCGGAGAATTCATCTCCTCAGCCGCTTTGATGACAGCCATAACCATCTCCATGTTTTCTACGTTGAACGCGCCGACTGCATAATGCTCTTCCTGAGCTTTTTTTAACATTTCGTTCGTTGTAACTAATGGCATAATAACAACCTCGATTCTTATTAGATTTGTGCCGGGAAACCGATCCCTCTCACACTGGGGCGGACGTCCCGGAGCATTGAGTTCTGCACGGCAGATGCCGGTGCTGCTACGCCTCTAAGTATATCACACAACACGGGATTCTGTCTTTTCATTTTTTACTTTCCTAAAAAATGCAAACGATTCTTTAATAAATCCAAAGCAGGGGCAGGGGGAAAGTGCTACGGTACAGTTAAGAATTCCAGAGTGAAAAGGGGCTCTCCCGGATTTCTGCGGGGCGGGAGAAACCCGGAAAAGAAAAGGAGAGATGAAGATGAGGCAGAATCCATTGAAAAAAATCGTAGAGCTTCAGAAGGAGGGGAAAAGTGTAGGGATCTATTCCGTGTGCAGCGCCAACGGATATGTCATTGAGGCAGCTCTAAAGAGAGGTTTGTCAGACGACTCCTGCGTGCTCATCGAGAGTACGGCGAACCAGTGTGATCAGAATGGCGGGTATACGGGAATGAAGCCTGCAGATTTTAAAAAGTTTGTTCTTGATATCGCGGAGAAGAATGGATTTGACCGGAACAGGCTGTTCCTCGGAGGAGATCACTTAGGCCCCCTTACATTTGCCCATAAAGACGAGCCAGAGGCTATGGCGGATGCGGAGGAGCTGATTCGTCATTACGTTGGAGCAGGATTTACGAAAATTCATATTGATACAAGTATGAAGGTAAACAGTGACGACCCGGAAACCAGACTGCCGGATGAGGTGATCGCAAAGCGCGGCGCCCATCTTGCAAAAGTGGCTGAGGATACCTACCGTGAGCTGCTCACAAGAGAGCCGGACGCGATCCCGCCGGTCTATATTATCGGAAGTGAGGTGCCGATCCCGGGCGGAGCTGTGGGAAGCGAGGATAACGGAGTCCAGGTGACGAAAGTAGAAGACTTCAAGAACACAGTGGCAGCGTTCGAGAAAGCCTTTGCGGATGCAGGCCTAGGAGACGATGTGTGGAATCGGGTGATCGGCGTTGTCGTACAGCCCGGCGTGGAGGAGAAAGACAGCGGGTGCACGGAGTATGACCGGGAAAAGGCAAAAGATCTGATGGCTTCCATCAAAGAGTTCCCGACGCTTGTATTTGAGGGGCATTCTACAGACTATCAGACAAAGATCAGGCTCCGCGAGTTGGTTGAGGACGGCGTTGGTATCCTGAAAGTAGGACCGGGACTTACCTTTGCCATGCGCGAGGCGATGTTCGCCCTGGAAAATATTGAGAAAGAACTCTTCTACGGAACAGAGAAAGAGCTGAGCCGTTTTGCGGAGATTCTTGATGAGGAAATGCTGAAAAACGATAAGAACTGGAGAAAACATTATCAGGGGAATGAACTGGAACTCCGGCTTAAAAGAAAGTATTCCTTCTCCGACCGCTGCAGATATTACATGCCGGTTCCGGCTGTGGAGGACGCGGCTGCCCGCCTGCTCGGCAACCTCCGCACAGAAGGGATTCCACTGAATCTGCTGAGCCAGTTCATGCCGATCCAGTACACCAAAGTGCGGGAGGGACTGCTCGAGAATGACCCGGTGGCGCTGATCGAGGACCGGATTACGAATACGATTGACGAATATCTGTACGCGACACATCAGAGAGAGCTGATGTAAAATGGGGATCAGCTATAAAGTTCACTAACACCCTACTGCAAAACGTTCGAAAACAGGGGCTATTTCTGAGACGTATTCTGTGGAGA
>CALWTQ010000089.1 GCA_944384505.1 uncultured Mediterraneibacter sp. | reverse complement strand
TCTTAGTTTCACTTATATCCCTGGAGCGGAATCCAGAGCCGTCCTCCATCCCCGCAGAATACGTCTCAGAAACAGCCTCTGTTTTCGGACGTTTTGCCTGCGGAAGTTAGTGAACTTTATAGCTGAAATTACTGCAATTTTTTTCCTGTCAGCATCTCATATCCCTGGAGATATTTATCAATTGTCTTCTGGACGATATCATCCGGAAGTGTCCAGTCATTATCCGGGTTGGCTTTCAGCCAGTCGCGGGCGAACTGCTTGTCAAAGGACGGCTGACCATGGCCCGGCTCATAGCCGTCTGCCGGCCAGAAGCGGGAGCTGTCCGGCGTGAGCATCTCGTCTCCCAGTACAATATTTCCTTCTTCGTCAAGACCAAACTCAAATTTGGTGTCAGCGATAATAATGCCGCGCGTCAGGGCATAGTCTGCGCATTTTTTGTAAAGCGCAATTGTGTAGTCGCGCAGTTTTGAAGCGTATTCTTCCCCTTTTCCCGGGAAATGTTTTTCCAGCTCGGCAATACTCTGCTCATAGGAAATATTTTCATCGTGGTCTCCGATCTCCGCTTTTGTGGAAGGCGTGTAGATCGGTTCAGGCAGTTTGTCAGATTCTTTCAGGCCTTCCGGGAGACGAATCCCGCAGACTGTACCGTCTTTCTGGTAGCTTGCCCAGCCGCTTCCTGTAATATAGCCGCGGACAATACACTCGACAGGGAGCATATTTAATTTGCGGCACATCATGCTGTTTCCGTCAAACTCCGGTTTGCGGAAGAATTCCGGCATGTCGTTTACATCAGTGGAAATCATGTGGTTCGGCAGGATGTCGCTGGTCATATCAAACCAGAATTTGGACATCTGTGTCAGAACCGTACCTTTCTTTGTGATCGTGTTTTTCAGGATTACGTCAAAGCAGCTGATCCTGTCAGTTGCGACAAGAATCAGGCTGTCGCCGTTGTCATAGATCTCACGGACTTTCCCTTCTTTGATTGGTTTCATCTTATATACCTCGCGTATTTATAGTGTGTTTTTCCCGCCGGGGCGGAAGAAAAAGGTTCCTATACTAGGATAGACATAAAAAAAGAAAAAAACAATAGTTTTTTTCTTTTTTTATGACTTACCGGGACAGCAGCCCGTGATGTTCTTCCATATATCCGCCTCGTTTTGTGTTTTTATAGCCAAGCTTTTTGAATGCGGAGACGGCCGTGGAAGGCTTATCTGTGTAGCTCCCGACAATATAGATCTCACATTCTTTATCCGGAAAGCGGTTTATGACGCGCTCTTTCGTGATCTTTCCCACGGGAATATTGATGGCTCCGGCGACATGGCCGCGGGAAAATTCCTCCTTGCTGCGGCAGTCGATCAGAACCGCGTTCGGTGAAGTGCGCACCTTATTGATGGTTTCATTTACTGTAATTTTTTTGAAGAAAAGCATTTGGGTTCTCCTTTGTCGTAGTATAAAGTAGTATAGCACAGTTTGACAATCATTGTACTACATATTATTATGATGACGGGTAAGAAATGTAAGAGTTCAGCTATTTAGCGCACTAACATTTTCTGTGGCTTACGTTCGGAAGCAGAGCGGATGTTTGAAACGTGTTCTTGGAGAGGGGGCGTGTGTGTACTGTTCCGTTTCGGAATCCGGGAAGGATCTAAGAAGTCGAAGAGCTGTTTAAGTGCAAAGCGGCGCTCCGGGCAACTCGCTTTGCTCAGACAATCCCTGCGCACCGCTTAACAACATCTCTCCGACTTCTAAGATCTTCCATCAGATTCCTCCAAAGTCACAGTCCCCACACGCCCCCTCTCCAAGAACTTACGCTTCAAACATCCGCTCCGCTTCCTGTGCATTCCCTATCGGAATTTCATTGCCCAAATAGGCTGAACAGCGAAGTTAGCGCGGCTTGAGGGCTTTTCGACTGCGAAAGTCTTCCTGCCGCGCCTGCTGCTTGTAGTAGCTATATATTCACTGACTTCCGGCTTGAAAGGCCCAGAAAACAGCCCCATTTCGAGAAAAATCCTCCCTCCCCGCAGAATACGTCTTAGGAATCGACTCTGTTTTCGGCCGTTTTGCAGTAGGGTGTTAGTGAACTTTATAGTTGAACTGATGATAAGAAATTTTTAAGATTTACATCGAGGTTTTTTTAACTGAAACCCGTTATAGTAGATAGCATCAAAGGGAAGCTGCCGGAAGGCAGTTCCGGAGAGTGGGAGGAAGAGATGGAAAATGAGAGTATGAATAATAATGCTATTAGGGCGGAAGAGGCGGAGGCGGTGATCCTTGTCGTGGATGACAACAGGGAGATTGTGTACTCTATATGTGAGCTGTTGAAATATGAGGGCTACCGGACAGTGGCCGCATATGACGGTATGCAGGCGCTGGACATGATGGAGAGGGAGCAGATTGACCTGATTCTTCTGGATGTGATGATGCCAAGGCTTAACGGTCTGTCCGCGCTTATGAAGCTGAGGGAAAAGTCGCGGATTCCGGTGATTATCCTGTCGGCGAAGACGGAGGAGAGCGATAAGGTATCCGGCCTTGTTCTTGGGGCGGATGACTATGTGGAAAAACCGTATAATCCGGCTGAACTGATTGCAAGGGTAAAGGCGCATCTGAGAAGATACCGGGCCTGGGGAGGAGAGAAGCCGAAGGAGGCGGAAGACAGAATCGTAAATGGCGGGCTGGTGCTGGATAAGAAGCAGAGAGTGATTATTGTAGAAGGGGCAGAAGTTCGTCTGACAGCTACAGAGTATAAGATACTGGAGCTTCTTATGGAGCATCCGGGACAGGTATTCTCTGCGGAGCAGATCTATGAGCGGGTGTGGCAGGAATCGGCAAGCTACACTGTGGAAAACACAGTGATGGTGCATATCCGTCATATCCGTGAAAAGATCGAAATTGATACAAAGAAACCGAGATATGTAAAGGTGGTGTGGGGAATTGGCTACAAAATGGAAAAATACAGTTAAGAAGGCACAGGAATTCATTTTAAAAAATATCAGACTGATTGGCGGTGTAGTTCCGGCGGCGGCCGGCGTTTTTCTGTGCTACAATCTGATTGGCTCCAGAGGGGAGCATCCGACAGAGGAAGCGCTTTTTTTTGGCGTGCTGGCCAATATATTCCTGGGGCTTGGACTGAATCGCCTGATCGGCGAGTATTTCGTGAAAAAATATGGAGACTGGAGACCGGAGAATGAGACCTATTTTGAGAAATGGAAGGAGCTGAACCGCGTCTGGAACCGCAGGATTATGCTCGCGGGGACGGCGGCAGTGATCGCGGCGTTCTGGTATCTGATTTATCTGACCAATGGAGGAGTCTGGGTGAGCTACGGATGGTACTCAAACTATGCGTCCGGATATATCATGATTTGTACTGCGCTGATACAATATATTATTTGCAAAAGTGCTTTTGACCGGTTCCAGAAGGGAAAACTACAGGAGATGATGGAGGCCATGGCCCAGATCAACAGAAAGCGTCTGGAAGAAGCGCTGGAGATCGAGAGGAAGAGCCTGGATAAAGTGTCAAGAAGTGATCAGCTGCGGGTGGATCTGATTACAAATGTGTCCCATGATTTAAAGACGCCGCTGACGTCCATGGTAGGATATATCGAACTGATTAAGAAGGAGGAGCTAAGTGACGTAGTCCGGGACTATGTGGACGTGATTTCTGAGAGGGCGGAGAAATTAAAGGAGATGATTAACAGCCTGTTTAACCTGGCAAAGGCCAGCAGCGGGAATGTGGAGCTTCATTTGGAGAGATTTGAGGTGAACCGCCTGATCGAGCAGATATTCGCGGATATGGATGACCGGATTAAGGGCAGCTCTCTTACATTTGTGATGGATCTGACAGAGGAGAACACAGAATTGGTGTCAGATAACAGCTATTTTTACCGGATCTGCCAGAATCTGATTGAGAATGCGTTAAAATATTCGGCGAAAGGAACCAGAGTATTCGTGAAGACATGTGTGCGCGCATTGGAGGAAAATGGGCGGACGGACACAGATGCTTCCGGGGCTGCGGATGCGGCCGGAGGAAATCCGGCGGCAGCGGGCGCGGCAAGGCTGAAAAGTGATCTTCACAGAAGAAAAGGAAAGCTCATCCTGGAGATTACAAATACATCCGGGTATCCCATGGATTTTACGAAAGAGGACATTGTAGAGCGTTTCGCCAGAGGCGACAAGGCACGTTCCAGCGATGGGAATGGCCTGGGACTTGCGATTGTGAGCACTTACACAAAGGCTCTTGGAGGGGAGTTTGACATCAAGATCGACTGCGACCAGTTCAAGGCCTGCCTGACCTTTCCTGTGGGAGGCGAAGGTGCGGAAAGAGAATAAAATAACCGTGGAAAAGAAGAGGAAAAAGAGCGGCACATCATAAAGCTGTTCTTTTTTCTTTTGCCCTTCCTTTTTCCAGCAGGATGTAATATGATGATAGAAGCTTAGGGGAAAGACAGGAGGAAATAATGAAAAGGGATCTGACCAGAAAAGAGACAGTGTTTGTTGCCAGTATGCTGTTCTTATGCTTTCTTGGGATTCTGATGGTGAGGGCGCTGCTTTCTCCCATGGGAGAGATCGGAAAGATCACCCCATCCGGGGATTATGCAAGCGGAGCTTTTTTCACCGGGATCCTGGAAGGGTATAATACAATGGACGCTCTGGCGGGGCTGGCTTTTGGAATTGTGGTTGTAAATGTGATTCAAAGCCTGGGCGTGGAGCGGGCGGAAGCTGTCGCAAAAAATACGGTTAGAGCAGGAATTCTAAGTTCTGTCCTGATGGGGCTGATCTATATTCTGGTGACGGTAGTGGGAGCGCAGAGCCGAGGAATATTCCCGGTATCGGCAAACGGAGGAGAGGCGCTGGCTGTAATCGCGGGACATTATTTTGGGAAAGCAGGCGCTGTGATTCTGGCGGCAACGGTTACTGTAGCATGTTTAAAGACTGCAGTGGGACTGATTACGAGCTGTGCACAGACTTTCCTGAAGATCTTTCCCGGCGGCCCATCTTACACCGTGTGGAGTGTGGGGTTCTGTGTGCTTTCATTTCTGGCAGCTAACCTGGGACTTAACGCAATCATTGCCTATTCCATGCCGGTGCTCCGGTTCCTCTACCCGCTGGCGATTACACTGATTCTGCTGACACTGCTGGGACAGCTCTTTGGAAACGACAGGAGGGTGAATATCCTGGCAGAAAAGGCTCAGAGCGCGCTTCCTTTTGCGGAGCAGGGCTTTGGATGGATCTGTCCGGCGGTTCTGGGTCTGGTGATCGGCCTGGCTGTGCATATGTCAGGAAGAAATAGCGGTGAAAAAGACAGATAGAATGAAGAGAAAGGAGTCGGATAAGATGGAGGAAACCGTGCTGATCGTAGAGGATGAAGCGGATATTAACCGGCTGCTGGCGAGAATTCTGGAAGGGGAAGGGTATAGAGTGCTGCAGGCATTTTCCGGGACAGAGGCTCGTCTTCTGATGGAGCGGGAGACGCCGGATCTGATTCTGCTTGACCTTATGCTCCCGGGAATGTCAGGAGAAGAGTTCTTACGCGGACTGAGAGAAGAACTGGGGTCAGAGGCTCCGGTGATTGTAATTTCTGCAAGGAATTCACTGGATGATAAAGTATCCCTGCTCAAAGGAGGGGCCGACGATTATATGACGAAACCTTTTGAACCAGAAGAAGTGGCGGCGCGGGTACAGGCAGGCTTAAGGAGAAGCGGAAAGAGAGTGAAGGAGAAGAAGGAGCTTTCCTGCAGAAAGCTGAAGCTTTTTCCGGAACTTAGGACGGTTACTCTGGATGGGGAGGAAGTTGCCCTTACTGCCCATGAGTTTGACATTCTGTATCTTTTCATGAGGAATCCGGAGAAAGTGTATTCACGTGAGCTGCTTTACGAACAGGTGTGGCAGGGCGGATATTATGGTGAAAACAATACAGTAAATGTCCATGTGAGCAATATCCGCAGAAAGCTGAAAGCGATTGATCCGGAGGAGTATATTCAGACCGTGTACGGGATCGGATTCAAGTTAAAAATATAAGCGTATAATCTTTATAACTTCTTTAAAAGTTATTTATGACTTATTTATAGCTGAGATAGTAAGATATGCCTGCAGGTGAGGAAAAATCGGACCTGCAGGCATATTAGTATCAGCGGAGGGAGAAACCAGGATGAATGAATATGTGATAGAGACAAGAAAGGTCACAAAGAAATACGGCAGTTTCACTGCGCTTGACCATGTAGATCTCCATGTGGGAAAAGGGAGCGTCTATGGTCTGATTGGAGATAATGGAGCTGGCAAGAGTACACTTCTTAAGATTCTGGCAGGGTTAAGTTATGCTGCAGAGGGAGAGGTTGTGATTCTCGGAAGAAACAAAGAGCGTGACCTGGAAAGTGTGCGGAGAAATATAGGGTGCATGATTGAACAGCCGGGACTTTTTCCGGATATGACAGTGGAGCAGACTCTGAAATATTACTGCATCCAGAAAGGCGTCCCGGATGAGAGAAGAGTGGAGGAGATGTTAAGTCTTGTGTCTCTGGAACAGAAGAGGAAGAGTAAATGCGCAAGCCTGTCGCTCGGGCAGAAACAGAGACTGGGACTTGCCATTGCCATGACTGGCTCCCCTCAGATCCTCATGCTCGATGAACCGATCAATGGGCTGGACCCCAGCGGAATTGTAGAATTCAGGAGTCTGCTTCACAGGCTGAGCGAAGATCAAAACATAACGATTCTGCTGTCCAGTCATATATTATCTGAACTGGAGCAGATTGCAACAGAATATGGTTTCTTAAGCAGAGGAAGGCTGCTCGAGGAGATCAGCGCGGAGGAACTCCGTGAAAAGTGTGCGGACTGCATTGAGATGACAGTATCAGATGCGGAGTTATATGCGGCCGCGCTTACAAGAGAGCTGCCGCGGGAGCAATATAAAGTTTTCCCCGGAAGCTTGATCAGGATCTACAGACCTCAGGCTGAGGCAGAACGGTTTGGGAGGCTGGCGTCTGAAAACGGAGTCTATATTACGGAAATGCAGACTCTCCGGACGTCCCTGGAGAATTATTATATGGAGTTGAAAGAAAGTTGTTATTCATAGCCCGGCCGGCCAGCGCTTCGCGCATGCGGGCAAAGTGAGATGTGAGTAGTAAAGATAATAAAGACAGAGGTGGACAGAGATGATGAATTATATAAAAAGTGAATTTTACCGGATCACGCATACGAAAGCTGTATATGTGTATGGAGGGATTCTGGTTCTGCTTGTTGTTTTATTTAATATTGCGACAGGAGTGCTGGGAGGACAGTACGCAATTACCTCATTTTCTTATTCTAACCTGGTGGCAAATCCGATGATATTTTCAGTGATGGGTGCGGTGACGGTCTTTATTCTCTACGAGGGAAACCGGAAGAACGGCAATCTGAAAAATACGATTTCCGGAGGGATCTCCCGGAGGAAGATTTTCGCCGGGGAATGTATTGTAAGCCTGACGGCGGCCACGGTGGTGATGGCGGCCGTGCTGACAGCATGGATTTTAAGCGCGGAACTGTTTCTGGAGAGGACAGGGCCTGTGAAGCTTAAGGATCTGCTGATGGGGATACCGGCCGTGTATCTGATAGCTGCGGCGGGATTGGTTTCATGTGTGTTATTTCTCGGATGTTTTGAAAAAGACATTACGGGCATCCTGGTCTGGTATGTGGTGTGGCTGGGGGCTCCAACGGTTCTTCTGTACGCGGGGCGGAGGATAGACGGGCTGTTTCGCGCCGCGCTGTGGCTCCCGGCAAATCTATTTGGGATTAACGCGCAGAATGTAAATATGTCTGAGTGCATTACAGTCTGGGATACAGCGGAAGGAATGGCAAGGTGTGTTGTGTCAGGCGCGGCCGGAGTAGCAGTATTCGCGCTGATCGGAGCGTTGATTTTGAGAAGGAGAGATTTGTGAAATTAAGGATGAGAAGAAATAAGGCTGGGGACGTAAAGCCGGACAGATAAGAGTCTGGCTGGTCTGCCTGGCCTGGATCAGGGAGGAAGACGAATGGGTTATATCATTATTTTGGCTGTCGCAGTGGTAATGGCCGGATACTTTGGTTTCAGATATTTTTCGCTTGCCCTGGCGCTGGATAAAATCTGCCGGGATATGGAAGAGCTGTCGCAGGATTTGACGCAGAATCAGATCCTGCGTCTTCCTGCGCCCGATCCCCATCTTAAAAAGCTGCTTAAGGTTATGAATTCGGTCCTGGAGGCAGTGCGCACAGAGCGCAGGCACTATGAGCTGAGGGAGAGGGAGTTCCGGAAACAGATTGAAAATATAAGCCATGATCTTCGGACCCCTCTGACTGTGATTCTGGGGTACTTGAAGCTGTTCAGAAAATCCTGTACAGAACGCATGGAGGATGACAGGGAGCTCGCGGATACTCTGGAAACCGTGGAGAAAAAAGCGGAGGCGATGAAAGAGCTGGTGAGCCAGTTCTATGATTATTCCCGTCTGAATGCCGGTGATTATGAGCTGGAACTTACAGATGTTGATATTTCCAGGACGCTAAGAGAATCGCTGGCAGGAAACTGTGAGATATTGATCGGGGCCGGACTTCGTGCAGAGGCGGAGATCCCGGAGCATCCGGTCAGAATAATGGGAAATGAGGCGGCATATGAAAGAATTTTTCAAAATCTCTTTCAAAATGCGGCAAGGTATGCGGCGTCTGAGTTTCGCGTGAAGCTGGAAGAGGATGGGGAGAAGATTTTTATACATTTTATAAATGATACAGAAACTCTTTCCGAACAGGATCTCCCTCATCTGTTCGAACGCTTTTATATGGAAGATGCTTCCAGGAGCTGCGGGGGGACTGGACTTGGGCTTACCGTTGCCAGAGCGCTGGCAGAGGAGATGGGAGCCCAGCTGAGCGTGGAATTGAGGAAAAGGACAGATGCGCAGGATGAACGGGCTTTTATTTGTTTTAAGCTCTCTTTTGGGAGAATGAGAGAAGGCGCTGAATAAGAGGAGGGTGCGTGCTTGTCCGGTAGCGGGATTGACATTTCAGGAGAATTGCAGTATTGTATTATGTGGATAATACAATTGAGGCGGTGAGAAAATGCTGGAAATAATAATCACTGTTGTAGTACTGCTTCTGTTTATACAAATTATTCTTCTGATCTCCTGGCTGGGGATGATGAGAAAAAGGAAGGATTTTGTGCACGGAAAGTTCGGGACAGTGCCAAAGGCTAAGGAGTGGAATGAGAATATCCGAAGTTTCTGCGACATAGTGGATGACGGGAGCGGCGTAGATGAAGTGACGTGGAATGATCTGTCGATGAACGAGGTGTTTCAGAGATTAAGCCAGTGCGATACTTCCGCAGGGGAGGAGATCCTCTACTGGAGGCTGCGGAAGAATCATATGAGCGAAGAGGAGAGACAGCTTTTTGAGCGCCGTGTGCGTATGTTTATGAATAACGAAAAGGAGAGGGAAGACATAGAGATGCTCCTGTGCGATATCGGGAAAAGTCCGTCCTCTTACTCGATTCCGGCTTACCTGGACAGCGTGGATATGTATCTGCTGAAGAATTTCTGGATCTACAGAGTACTGCAGATTCTTTTAGCCGCTGCTGTTATCATCCTTCTTATCTTCCGGACAAATGAGGCGGCAATGCCCCTTGTTGTAATGGCGGTGATTAACCTGGCTGTGTATACAGCTGTTAAGATGAAAAATGAAACCGGGCTCTATATGGTGGCGACGGCGGCAGGTCTTATTAAAAACGGAAAGAAGCTGGACAGGAGGAAAGAAATCCAGGTGTTTTTCCCGGAACTTTCGGAAGCAATTTCAAAGCTGGGAGGAGTGACCCGGGCGGCGTGGCTTCTTCAGTTCCAGCAGGCGGGAAGAGAATCCGGAGAATTGCTGGGGACTCTGGCGGACTATATCGGCGGAATTACTCTGTGGCAGGTGACGACTTATCAAAAAGTAATGCGAAGACTTAAGAAGAGAGTGAAAGATTATTT
Organism: uncultured Mediterraneibacter sp.; assembly: GCA_944384505.1. Lineage (GTDB taxonomy): Bacteria > Bacillota > Clostridia > Lachnospirales > Lachnospiraceae > Mediterraneibacter. The sequence continues at coordinate 3,800 of CALWTQ010000089.1, read as the reverse complement.
TGTGCTGTACAGGTGCGTTGGGGAAATAGACGCGGCCATAAGCACGGCGTCATTCCGGAAGAGTCTGCCCTGGTACTGTCTTCCCGAGTTTTCTACAGAAGAAAAGCTTCGGATGGAAGAGATCTATCATCCGCTGATCAAAGAGCCTGTTGCGAACACTGTGACGATTACTAAGAATTGTCTGATTACCGGTTCGAACGCATCGGGAAAATCAACCTTTATCAAGGCTGTGGCAGTGAATGCCATTCTGGCTCAGGCCGTCAATACCTGCGCGGCGGAGAATTTCATCCTGCCGGAGTGCAGTGTCATCACATCAATGGCAGTAAAGGATGATCTGACAGCGGGAGAAAGCTATTTTATCCGGGAGATTAAGTATCTGAAGCGGATCCTGGACAGCCTGAATGTGGGAAAACTGACGCTGTGCGCCATTGACGAGATCCTGAGAGGGACTAACACCGGGGAGCGCATCCGGGCGTCACGGGCCATTCTGGAATATCTGGAAGACAAGAACTGTATTGCGCTTGTGGCGACGCACGATAAAGAGCTGACAGAACTGTTGGGAGACTCCTATGCGAATTATCATTTCAGCGAGGAGATCGGGGAACATGATATTGCGTTCAGCTATAAGATTATGGAAGGGCCTGCTTCATCTCAGAATGCCGTGAAGCTTCTGGAGTTTGCCGGATTTCCTGAGGAGATTATTCGTAACAGTTCATCGGAAAGAGATGGAAGGAGTAAGGAGAAATAATGCGCGCTGAGATATTGAGAAAAATGAAGGAAACATCAGATTATATATTTGCTCATCCTGAGGTGTCGTTAAAGGAACAGGCATCTTCTCGCAGACTGGCGGAATTCCTGGAAAGCGAAGGATTCTCTGTGGATTGGGGAATCGCGGAATTTGACACTGCTTTTACAGCGGAGTGGGGATCCGGGAAACCTTTGATCGGGTTTCTTGCAGAATATGACGCGCTCCCCGGCCTTGCCCAGGAGTGCTCTCCTGTGCAGAATGGCAGCGGAGGTCCCGGACACGGGTGCGGTCATAACCTTCTGGGGACAGCGTGCGCAGGAGCGGCCTGCGCTTTGAAAGACCGGATGGAGAAAGAGGGCCTTGCGGGGACAGTGAGAGTCTACGGCTGTCCTGCGGAAGAGATTGTGATCGGGAAGATTCGCATGAATGAAATGGGAGTTTTTGATGATCTGTCGGCTGCCGTTACCTGGCATCCTTTTGACCGGAACCGGGTGAGTTATGATATCTGGCAGGCTCAGGATATCAAAAATTATAAATTCTACGGTACGGCAGCTCACGCGTCTAAGCATCCGGAAATGGGGCGCAGCGCCCTGGACGCGGCCGAGCTTATGAACGTGGGCGTGAATTATCTGCGGGAGCACGTGGCGGATGATGTAAGGATGCATTATACCTATACAAATACAGACGGCCCGGCCAATATTGTACCTCCCTTTGCATCGACCAATTATTTTATCCGTTCGAATCTGTGGGAGAGGACAGCGGACGCTTCTGAACGGGTGGACGAATGCGCAAAAGGCGCGGCTTTGATGACAGGGACCCGTGTAGAAATCGAGAGAGTGACATGCAATAAAGAGATGAAAGTAAACCGTGCGCTCTCAGAAGCATTCTACGAAGAAATGAAAAAGATCCCTGTGCCGGACTATACAGAGGAAGAATTGAAATTTGCCGCAGAGATTACCGGAAACGCGGGGCTGGATAATGGCGGCAGTTATTTTGGAGGTCTGGAGCCGCTGGAAGAAGAGCCTGTCCCGTTGGCGATCGGGACAGACGTATCGGACGTAAGCCATACTGTACCCACAGTTATGCTCAGCGCCGCCTGCATGTGCAGAGGTACACCGCTCCATCACTGGGCAGCGACAGCCCAGGTGGGAATGAGCATAGGACAGAAGGGCATGGAGTATGCGGCTATGTGTATGGCTGCCGGAGCGTACCGGCTGATGACAGAACCGGATGTGCTTAAGCGGGTGTGGCGGGAGTTTGGCTCTGCAGAACCGAATTAAGAACGGAGAAAAACGTATTCATCCGGTTTGGAGAGATCTTTTCGGAATTTATAGTCCAGTTCATGGAAATCCTGGATCTCTCCGGCCGTCCTGATCTGGTTCTGCGCCATCCACCGGACCATCTCTCCCCGGGCGATCTTGGCCTGAGTTCCTTTTACCTTTATCTTCCCTTCTGTGAGTTCGCCGAAAATGCAGGTGATACAGCGGATGGCGTGAGCCGTCCCAACCTGCCTGCCTGATTTTTCAGAAGGATCAGAAATATATGGAAGCACGGCTTTACTATATTCTCCAGAAGCAAGATTGATTAGCTCTGTCATGTTCTCATGGAGCAGTTCTTCGTACAAATCTGCTCCCCAATAGTCATAAAGATGGTTTCCGTGTTCTGTTTTCAGCTTTGCCTGCATTTCCAGTCGATACGGGATAACACTGTCGGTGGGGCGTAAGATCCCGTAGAAGCCTGAGAGAATCCGCAGGTGTTCAGATACATACTCCCATTGATCATCTGTAAATACCGTGGGCGCAATATGCTGATATTGGATACCCTCATAGGCAAGAAGCGCAGGAGAAAAAGAACGCTCCGGCGAAAAGGAAGCGAGCCGTTCATAGTTCTCTTTTGCCAGCTTGTCACTGCATTTCCAGAGTGTTTTCAATTCGGGCAAAGTCATGTCCTTTAGTGTTCTATGGAGGGAAAATGCCCGGTCAAGAAAGACTGGCGCGGTCAGCGGTCCTGAATAGTCATCTGTAAGATTCATCTTCTTTGCGGGGGAGATAATGATTTTCAGCATAGTATTTATCCTTTCGTTTATTTCCGCGAGCAGCGGGCCAAGCGGATATGCCTGTATGTCTATTTTGCGACTGCCGCAAGGTTTTTTGATTCACAAAGTAAGGCAGAGCGCTGGAATCGCTCTAAACTGCATTATAACATACAATTTTATCACAGACACGTTTTTATGTGGTACACTATAATAGAATAGCTAACAGTTCAGCCATGGCGCGGGCTGAACTGTTACCAGAATAGTGACAGTTTGGTTTGGCGACTGGCGTGGGCCGGACTGTCGCGCAAAATATGAAACAGAGCAGGAGACGGACATTATGAAGAAGATTGCAGTTATTTTCCCCGGAGTGGGTTATCATGTGGACAAACCCCTTCTCTACTACAGCAAAAAGATCGCCGTGCAGAACGGCTATGAGATCAGAGAAGTACAGTACGGCAATTTCCCAAAGGGAGTGAAAGGCCCCCAGAAGAAGATGGAGAAAGCCTTCTTCACAGCGCTGGAACAGGCGGAGGAAATGCTTGCGGATATTGATTTTGCGGAATATGATGACGTGCTTTTCATCTCAAAAAGTGTTGGAACTGCTGTAGCTTCCGCTTATGCGGGAAAGCATCGTCTGAATACGAGAAACGTATATTATACGCCGGTGGAGGCTTCTTTTCAATTCATGACACAGACGGGGATTGTATTTACCGGCACAAAGGATTCGTGGGTTCCGTTCGAAGCAGTGAAGCGGGGGTGTGAAAAAGGCGGATTCCCGTTGCATGTGACGGAAGATGCGAATCACTCGCTGGAGACTGGGGATGTGGGGAAAGATCTGGAGAACCTGCGGGAAATTATGAAAATAACGGCGGATTATATTAAAAATAATAGTTCAGCTATTTAGCGCACTAACATTTTCTGTGGCTTACGTTCGGAAGCAGAGCGGATGGTTTGCGATACGTATTCTGTGAAAGGGGACAGCCGTGCGATGTTCCGTTCCAGAATCCGGAAAATCTA
>CALWTQ010000088.1 GCA_944384505.1 uncultured Mediterraneibacter sp. | reverse complement strand
TGAAAGGGGACAGCCGTGCGATGTTCCGTTCCAGAATCCGGAAAATCTAACAGGCCGAAGAGCTGTTTAAGGGCAAATCGGCGCGCAGGGAAACTCGCTTTGCTCAGACAAGTCCCTGCGCGCCGCTTAACAACATCTCTCCGCCCTCAAGATTTTCAGCGGATTCCTCCAAAGTCACATCTCCCGGCTGTCCCCTTCCCCAGAAAGTATTCTCAAACCATCCGCTCCGCTTCCTGCGCATTCCCTGTCGGAATGTCATTGCCCAAATAGGCTGAAACGCACAACTGGCGCGGTTTGTAGCCTTTCGGCTGCGAAAGCCTTCCGGCCGCGCCTGCTTCTCGTAGCAGCTATATATTCACTGACTCCCGATTTGAAAAAGCCCAGAAAACAGCCCCATTTCGAGAAAAATTCTGCGGGGATGGAGGAGGGCGCCCGTCGCCCTCCTCCATCCCCGCAGAATACGTCTCAGAAATAGCCCCTGTTTTCGAACGTTTTGCATTCGGACATTAGTGAATTTTATAGCTGCCAAGGATTGACAAAAAATACGGGGGGGATAAAATATCCTGGTAACAATGTAACCTGTCCTCTTTGTATAGTTTTTAGAGAGGACTTATATTTCAGGAAAAGCGAGGTAAAGCAGGTGAAAAGGTACAGGGGTATCATTAAGAAAATTGGTGCCGTAACCCTCGCTCTTGCCATGACAGCAACGATGGTTCCTGGACAGGCCAGCGCGGAGGAATCTGCACCGGCTGAGCAGGATGTACAGACGAGTGAGGGGCAGGAAGCGCAGCAGGAAAATGACAATGCTCAGGGGGGGCGAAGGACAGCAGGAGTCCACAAGCGTTGAGGGCGATGTGGACGGCCAGACGCCGGAATCGGAAGAGACTTTGGACAAGGCGCCTGAGACCGCAGGGGATGAAGCGGTGCAGGAAGACAATGCTCAGGATGCCGGAGCGAATATGTTAAGTGAGACGGCAGGTGAAGAACAGACGTCCGGCAGCAGCACATCGGCAAGTTCAGACGTCAACAAGCCGGTGATTGAGGGCTTTGAATTAGTACAGCAGGGACAAACGCTGCATGAAGGTGATACTGTTGAGGTGCACGTGGACGCCTACGATGCGGACAGCGGAATCAGAGAAGTCGAAGTCTATCTGTCAGAAGACTACGAGACAGGAAGCGAGGGCCGCTGGTTTGACATGGAGTATAGTGAAGAACTGGACTGCTACGTGGGAACAATAACTCTGGATCATGTGGGAACCGGGAAGATTCATATCCAAACGGTCAGGGTGATTGATAATAACAGTAATTATACGAATTATTCTGTGTACGAGGAAGACGGGTATACATATAAATACTGGTTTAATACCGCCAATGATGTAAATACGATCGAGCCGTTAAGTATTGACTTCCCGGCGGCAGGTGAACTCGTGACAGCTGAAGACTATGGGAAATTCGCGCTGACGCTTCCGGAAGAAAAACCGGGACACTATTCGGTCAGGATATCATTTGAAGGCAAGAATGGGAACACAGATTACGAGTATCTTGGCTGGGATTCCGATGAAGAAAGATATCAGGATTATGGGCTGTATATGACATCGGGCGACTATACAGTATCGTCTGTTACAATCGAACGCCTGGGAGAAGACATGCAGGTGGTTCTGGATGATGAATACAGCTTTACATATCAGAGAGATGAAACTGAAGTGCCTGTAGATGATACAGAAGCTCCGGTGATCACCTCGGTCAGCATAGATAAGAACGAGCAGATTGTCCGGGCCGGAGACGTGGTTAATGTCACAATCAAGGCGGAGGATAACGTGGGGCTGAATGAGTATGCATACGCCTATTTCAGGGCGACGTCAGACATTGTGGACGACTCAGAGTATGTATCTCTTACATATTCAGAAGAGCAGCAGGCGTATGTCGGTACTTTTGAGATAACAGAAGATACCTATCCGTGCGAGTGGTATCTTTCGAGCCTGGACATTTCCGATACATCGAATAACGAAGCGCAGTACTGGCAGCAATTATCAGGATATCCGTATTATGTACAGGTATATTCAGGAAATACATTTGTAAATCCGGTATACGAAGTAAGCTATCAGCTGTATGAACTCTCAGCTGATGGGGAATGGACTGACGCCGGAGTCGTGGAAGGCACAGCGGAACGCCGCCAGACTTTAAGCGAGGCCGGAATAGAATTCCCTCAGATTGAGGCGAAATATGCGGACTTCGTTTTCCAGGGCTGGACTAGTGGAGACGGAACGCCGATCACAGGTGATGAAGAGATCGTGAGCAGCCAGTATTATTCGGCATATGCAATGTACGATCAGGTAAAATGTGATATTGTCTACAGGTACTATACTGCTGACGGAGATACCGGACGTATTTATGAGTCTGTGAATCTGCCTCAGGGTTCCACCTACGGTGAGCTGAAAGCGGAAGCATTCACCAAGGAGGTTCCGGAACAGTATCCGGGTATGAACTTCACCGGCTGGAAATGGGCAAGCGGATATGAAGATGACCAGATCATCAACCCGACAAGCTACTCGGTTGCGGATGCGGTTTATGACAAGTCACCGGCCCGGGTTTCCTACGGTTATGTAGACGGCAGCGGAAGCTGGCAAAGGGTTGAAGAAATCTTCCTTCTGGAGAAAGGCGCGACTTATAAGGATCTGAGAACCAGCGTGGCGGAATATATGCCGGAGGATATGACGTCAGAGTATACGTTTGCTCAATGGGAGACAGGCGGCAGAGAAGTTCCGGATACGGACGACGTCATTGATGAAGCCACAATAGACAGCTATACATATAACGCTAAATATGAAGGCAAAAATGTAATCCTGCTTGAGGAGCAGTACTATAATGAGACGGGAGCCGGACAATCCTATGACGGCATTTACTTCCCTCTGGTTATAGATGAAGGAGCAGACGCGCAGGATGCGAAGGACGCGTACGATAAGCTGGAACTTCCGGCAATGTATGAAGGACTTCGGTTTAAAAGCTGGGACTGGGGTTACTTCGGTGAAGGTACAGTGATCAGAAATGCAATGACGGTTGTTGTATCCGCGACATATGAGAACTGTATGATCCGATACTTGCTCGACCCGATCTGTGTGGATCTTGATAACCAGACAGAACCTCTCTACGATTACGCCGCGGAGGCGCTCTTCTGTCAGGTGGCGGAAGTTGGTGATACAATTACCATACCGGGATCCTTTGAGGGGTATGACGATGTGACCTACTGGGGTGATATCCAGGCAGGAGATTCGTATACTGTGGAGAGCAGCATTACTTTCTACGGATACACGCCGGAGATGGCGGCAGGCACGCCGGAAGACCCGGAAGAGCCTGGAACAACGCCGGAAGAGCCTGGAACAACACCAGAAGAACCCGGCACAACACCAGAAGAACCCGGCACAACACCCGGAACTCCGGAAGAGCCGGCAACAGAACTTCCGGAGAGCTCTGTGAACAGCATTGTTAATATGGTTCAGAATACAGCAGAAGGCGGAACGATCAATGTTGACATGGGCGCGGCCACAGTTGTCCCGAAAGAGGTTCTGGAAGCGGCTCAGGGCAGAGATGTAACCATTGAACTTAGAATGGACGGTTATACATGGACGATTAACGGAAAGGATATCGCGGCAGGCAGCCTGACCGATATTAATCTTGCAGTGACGCTGAATTCCAATGCGATTCCGAGCAGCACAGTGCAGAAACTTGCGGGAGATAACCCGACAATGCAGCTCTCACTGGCGCATAACGGAGACTTCGGATTCCGCGCGTCTCTGACGATCAATGTAGGCAGCGAGCACGCAGGAAAATTCGGAAACCTGTATTACTATGACAGCGACGGCAGGATGGTATTCATGAACGCCGGATCCGTCAATGCGGACGGAAGCGTAAGCTTAAGCTTCAGCCATGCATCAGATTATGTAGTAGTGATTTCCGATCAGGAGATGTCACAGGCTGATGTTCCGGCAGATCTCCAGCCGGTGAACGGCAGCGGAAATAACAGCCAGAGCACAGGCAGCGGTTCTGTTCAGACCGGGGATGCATCTCCGATCATCCCGACACTGATCGTGCTGGTTCTGGCAGCGGCAGTGATTGCGGGCGTTGCAGCCGGAAAGAAACGCTGTAAATAACGGCCGGCATTAAAAAACAGAACTAAGACAGAATAATTAAAAGGGATCTGTTACACGAAAATGTGTGGCAGATCCCTTTTTCTGATCCTTATAGGGAATGATTTCATAAGTAGTTAGGCCGGTCATACCAGGCCGGAGGCTCCTTCATGGACACGACAAACTGGCAAAGATCCGGCCTGATCTTCGCCTCCAGATATTCCAGGGGGCCAAGAGAGCACCTTGCGATTCTTGTATTGAAGAAAATCGGAGAGCCGGGATCAATATTCAGAATCTGAGCGTCCAGAAAGTCGGCGTTGACCGCGCTGATCCGTTCTTCCCCCGTTTCAAATTTGATTCCGTAATGTTTCTGTATAAAGTAATAAAGGTCAACAATCTGATCTCTGAAAGTATCCAAATCCGGGAAAAAATCAATCCGTACATAATTTGTTAAAATGCCGAACGGCTGACCGTCTGCGCAGATGATTCTCTGCAGGCGGAAAACCCTTTCCCCCTCGTTTATTTCCAGAGCCTCTGCTGTCTGAATGCTGGCCGGGACACGGTCGATCCATACGCCTCTGCTTTTGATGACAGATGCCCCTGGAATTTCGGTGCGTACATCAATTACATTGTGAAATTTGGAGTAGATCGGAATCTCTTTTTCTTTTATATCTACCACTTGGGTCCCTGCACCCTGCCGTACTACGATTCGGCCGTCCCGGACTAGAAGGTCTATGGCGTGGCGGACTGTTGTGCGGCTTACAGAGAACATCTCACCTAACTCTCCTTCTGTGGGAAGGAAGGAACCAACGGGGTAAACATCATTATCTATATCCTCTTTTATTTTATTATAACACACTCTATATGCTGGTAATTTTGTCATAATTATGCAATTCTCCTTGCCGATTATAATAAGATTTTATGACATATAGTATATAGATATTAGGTAAATAAGTCAAATAGTAAAAGAATAAAAAGATATGCATATACAAAATACACAAAATATGAGTAGAAAAATTGTAAAAAAACACATGTTTACCAAAGGAAGAAAAAGATGTATGATATGTTTATAAACATAATGATGAATTTTAGATACATGGGAGAGACATAATGATGATTAAACAGGAATATGTACCACGTCCAATCAAAAAAGACCCCCTTTATTATTTAAGCTCCGCGGCTGACATTCCAGTGTCGGAATTATATTCTGTCCGGGTAAACGGGGAGGAATGCAGGACGTATCACACAGAGTTTTTTGATTTTGTTTCTTATGTAGATAAATCCGGATCCGCGGACGTTGAAGTTGAGATAAAAGATACATTTAAAGAACTTTCTGTCAGTCCCAAAGCTGCGGGCATAGAATATGAGCTTAGAGAAAATAAAGTAACGATACAGCTGAAAACGGGACAGCGCGCAGTACTTGAACTGGATCATCAGCTGGAATGTCCCCTGTATATTTTCTCAGAGAAATATGTGGAGAAACCGGAAAAGATCGACTATGAATTTCAGAGCGGAAAAGTTTATAACATCGGATGCCTGGAACTTTTGTCCAATCAGACAGTTTATATCGAAGAGGGAGCTATTGTGAGCGGCCGGATTACTTCGAAGATGGCAGATAATATCAAAATCCTTGGAAATGGAATTCTCTATGGCGGCAACTGGCATAAATGGGACGAAAACGGTGCGGAGCAGCTGATTGTTCCTGTACTTGGAAAGGATATTGAAATCAGAGGAGTTACTCTTCTGGATGGAGGATCCTGGCATATTGTTCCAGTGGCCTGTCAGGGTGTCAGAATCGAAGATGTGAACGTGCTGGGCAAGGTGATAACAGGAGACGGAATTGACATTGTCGGATGTGAGGATGTCATAATTAAGAATTGCTTTGTAAGGGCAAATGATGACTGTATTTCAATAAAGGGATGTGATCACCAGGACCCGTCTGGGTGCACATCGGTCAGGAACGTCCGGGTTGAGGACTGTATATTCTGGAATGCGGAATTCGGAAACGCTCTTGAAATTGGCTATGAGACACGCGGCGCTGAGATCACAGATGTTGTTTTTAAGAATTGTGACATTGTCCACTGCCAGTACGAGGGAAATCAGTCCGGAGGCGTGCTCACGATACATAATGCGGACAGAGCACATGTACATCATATCTATTATGAAAATATCAGGATCGAGGATGCTCAGGAAAAATTTATTGATATAAAAACCCTTGATTCTAAGTACTCCACAGATAGAGAAAGAGGAATGATCAGCGATATTTATTTTAAGGATATTGAGATTACCGGAGGAAGTTTTCCTGTATCGATTATCAGAGGGTTTGAGATGAAAAATGAGCTTTGCAGACCTCATGGATTTTATTTTGACAATGTGGTAATTCACGGGAAAAAGATCACATCAGCAAATGAACTCAGGATGGTTGTAGAGCTGTCCGATGATATTAATTTCAGCTGATTCAGGGAGGATGCGGCTTTATGGATATCCTGATTGCAGGAACTTACACAACAAGAGACGCTCCGGCTGTTGCAGAAGACCAGGAACTGGGGAGAGGAATCTATATATTTCCTTATAACAAGGACAGAGGAGAAGCGCAAGAGGCAGCGGCAGTAGTGGGAGCGGTGAATCCATCCTGGGTCTGCATGGCAGGAGGAAGACTTTTTGCTGTCAGTGAGAAAGAAGAGTGCGCCGAGCTCCTGGAATATGAAATTAACAATGGAAAAGATAGCCTGCATGTAAAACAAACAGCAGACCTTAAGATGCCAGGAAGCGCGTCCTGCCATATAGAACCGGATGACAAGAGAAGCAGGCTGTATCTGTCGGACTATGGAAGCGGAGACTTTAAAGTAATAGATATCTCAAATCCCGGGAATCCTGAACTTTCAGGGGAATTCAACTTTACGGGAGGAGGACCTCGCAGGGACAGGCAGGAAGCCTCACATATCCATTCCTGCTGCGTATTTGGAGATATACTGTACGCCGCAGACCTTGGAAATGATAGAATCTATCTTTTTAATACAGAACCTGAGACGCCAGAGCGGATTCGGGAAATGAGATCAGAAAGCGGCGCGGGGCCAAGGCATATGCGCGCCCTTGAGATAGCGGGACATAGATATTTATATGTTGTAAATGAGTTGAATTGTACGATAGCAGTATACCGGGACGGGGAACAGGTTCAGATTCTGCCTCTTTCTGAAAGCCAGGGCGGCAGAGGGGAGCTTGCGGCGGATATCAGTATTTCGAAGGATAAATACCTCTATGTTTCAGTGAGGGGCACAGGAGAGATCCATGTATTTTCTATCGGGGATACAGGCAGGCTGGAAGAGATTCAAATCATTGATGTAAAAACTGTTTTGACGGCAGATAATCAGGGAAATGAAAGGGAAATCCTGGAAAGCGGAGTCGGGATTGGCGGCGGAATCAGAAGTATTTGCCTGGATCAGGGAGAGGGGCACTTGATCGCTGCAGACCAGCAGACAGGGACGCTTATCATTTTTGACAAAATGAAGGATGGCACGCTGGATCGGGGCCGGATTTTAATACAGGTTCCTGCTCCGGTGAGAGTAATGACAGCGGAGGTATAAGCGATATGAGAAAGAAAGCGATAGTTACCGGGGCGAGCAGAGGGGTTGGAAGAGGCATAGTAAGAGCGCTTGCCGGTGACGGATATGACATTGCGTTTTCATACAGTACAAGAGAAGATGAGGCGGAAGCAGCGGCCCGTGAATTGAAAAACATGGGAGCGGATGTCTGGTACGCGCAGTCAGATATGTCGAAACCTGGAAATGGAGAAGCATTTTTTGATGCGGCAGCTGAGAGACTGGGCGGACTGGATCTCCTTGTGAATAATGCGGGAGTTACAGTGTTTCAGTCAATCCTGGATCTGACCGAGGAAGATACACGGAAACTGATTAATCTTGATCTGCTGAACTATCTTATGCTGTCTTCAAAGGCAGCAAGATATATGAAAGAACACGGTGTGAAGGGAAATATTATTAATATCACATCCTCCAGAGCGCAGAGAGCTTATCCGGAAGACTGTGTTTATGGAGGAGTCAAAGCAGCGATCAACAGAGCTTCACAGTCCATGGCGCTGGATCTGGCGCCATATGGAATCCGTGTAAATTGTGTGGCTCCGGGAGCGGTCTGTATACGGACGCCGGAGGAGATCAAGAAAGAAGGCAGGACTGATTTGGAAGGGTTCTGGGAAGAACTTGGGGCGAGGATTCCTATGGGAAGGAATGGGACTCCGGAAGATATCGGAAATGCAGTAGTCTTTCTGGCCAGTGAGAACGCTTCCTATATCACAGGAGAGGTGCTTCGTGTGGACGGCGGCCTGATCCTTCCGGGAATGCCGGAGAAGCCGGAAGAAGGACAAAACTCATGGGGAGGGACTGTGAAATGAATATAACGGTCAGAGATATAAAAGTAATATGCTGTGCGCCACAGAAGATTAATTTAGTGACAGTAAAGGTTGAGACAAGTGAACCCGGACTGTATGGGCTGGGCTGCGCCACATTCGCCCACAGGCATCTGGCAGTGGTAACAGCAATTGAAAAATATCTAAAGCCCTATCTCATAGGAAGAAATGTGGCGGACATTGAGGATATCTGGCAGTCGATTCAGGGTATGAGCTACTGGAGAAACGGACCGGTGCTCAACAATGCATTATCTGGAGTGGATATGGCGCTCTGGGATATCAAGGGAAAGATGGCAGGGATGCCGCTCTATGAGCTCTTTGGCGGAAAGTGCAGGACGGGAGTTCCCTGTTATACCCACGCAGAAGGCGCAACCATAGATGAGTGTGTGGAGAGGGTAGGAGAATTAAAAGAGAAAGGATACCGCTGCATCCGGGCGCAGCTCGGCGGATACGGAGGGAAAGAAACCATGCACCATCCCCCGGAAGGGGCGCCGGACGGATGCTATTATGAGCCGAAGGTGTATATGAGAAAGACCATTGAACTTTTCGAGCGGCTCAGAGAGACATATGGATGGGATCTGGATCTGTGCCACGATGTGCATGAGAGACTTCGGCCAAATGACGCGGTGGCATTCGCCAAAGATATGGAGAAGTTCCGGCTGTTTTTCCTGGAGGACTGCCTTCCGCCGGAACAGGCAGGCTGGTTTAAGCAGATCCGCAGTCACTGCGTTACCCCGCTTGCCATGGGCGAGCTGTTTAACAATCCGAATGAGTGGCTGCCCCTGATCACGGAGAGAGAAATCGACTACATACGGGTGCACTTAAGCCAGATCGGAGGGATCACTCCGGCGAGAAAGCTGATCGCCCTGTGCGATGCGTTCGGTATCCGGACCGCATGGCATGGCCCGGTGGATTTGACTCCGGTGGGACACGCTGTGAACCTGCATCTGGATATATCCACTTCGAACTTCGGTATCCAGGAATGGAGTGACAGCGAGACGTCCGCTTTCGGAAAAGGTGGATCCGATGCTCTGCATGAAATATTCAGCGGGATTCCTCAGATGCGCGACGGTTATCTCTATTTGGATGAGAAGCCGGGAATCGGCGTGGATATAGATGAAAAAGCAGCAGCCGAATATCCGTGCAGCGAGGAAATTGTCACATGGGACTGGATGCTCCCGCGGCTTACGGACGGAACCGCGGTCAGACCATAAATGAACATAACAGTTCAGCCATGGCGCGGGCTGAACTGTTACAAATGAACGATATAGGAATAAAATCCTTTTCTGCTCAGAAGACGGAGAAAGGGTTTTAGATAAAGAAAGAGGAGGTAAACAAATGAAAAAGAAAAGATTGCTGGCTGCCGGCCTGGCAGCAATGATGACACTGTCGCTTGCAGCGTGCGGAAGTTCAGGAGGAGACTCGGATGCGGATTCCGGATCCGGCTCTAATGGCAAAGTAAAGCTGAGCATGTCTGTGTGGAACGGAAACTGGGCGGAAGATCTTCAGGCTTTTGAGGATGATTTCAATAGTAAAAATGAAGATATTGAACTTGATGTGACAATGCAGACCGGAGATTATTCTGACTGGCTCGGTGCATCTACGGCATCGAATGATCTGCCCGATATCTACCTTCTGACACCATACGCGCAGGTGCAGTCTTTCGCATCAGCGGGAAGGATTATGGATCTGTCAGATGAGCCTTTTGTGGATAAAGTGTATCCGCAGGCACTGGATGCAGGCAAAGGAGCAGACGGAACAGTTTATGCATATCCAGCAAACTACGAGTATCTGGGCGTATTCTATAATAAGACTCTGTTCGAACAGGCAGGAATTGAGAGCGTTCCCACAACTCCGGATGAGTTTGTAGACGCGTGTGAGAAACTTCAGGCAGCAGGAATTCAGCCTCTTGGATCTACATTTAAAGAGTCATGGACATTAAAACATCTGTTCAGTGCACTGCTCACTCCTTTTGTACAGGATGATATCCCGGGCTTCATTGACTCCCTGAATTCGGGCAAGGGTACCTTTGATGTTGACGGAATCGACCAGGTATTTGATTTCCTTGACATTGTGAAGGAATATAATGTGAACAATATGATGGACCAGGATTCTACAGCAGGATATAATGCTCTGGCAAACGGTGAAGTTGCAATGCTTCTCACAGGTGAATTTTCACTGGCAACTGTAGCCGCTGCGGATCCTGTCCAGGAAATCGGCGTATTTGCAATGCCGGTATCTTCTGATCCGTCTCAGAACAAACTGTCAGTTGATGTTGGTATCTGCTATGTAATTAATGCAGAGACAAAGCATCCGGAAGAGTGCAAGAGAGTTCTTGAGTATATGAGCAATCCGGATGAGGAAGGCGGATATATGCAGCTTGTGTCCTCGGATCCGGGAGATGCTATGCCGGCAATGCCGTTTGACGGCGGAGCAGAGAGTCCGGCGAGAACAGATTATGAGACATATGTAGATGCGGGTAACACAATTCCGTGGGTATATCAGCAGTATGCGGCGGGATTTGATGTTGAGTCAGGAGACATCGTCCAGGGATATATGTCAGGAGCGGCAGACAGAGATACTATTATCAGTGAACTGAACGAAGCATATCAGAACTACATTACTGAGTAGGATTCCAGCTATAGTTTCTGTAGATATTGATAGAAGAATAATATGATCAGGGCGTCTCTTCAGCGTCAGGCAGTGTGCGGCGCGGGAGACGCTTCTGTTTTTAGGAAAGGAGAAAAAAGTGGCGATTCTTTATAAAAAGTATAAGAAATACTATTATATGTTCATTATTCCGGCGCTGCTTTTGTATGCGCTTGCCCTTCTGGTGCCCATGTTTCTGGGGACGATTCCGTATTCCTTTGAAAACTGGAATCTGATGAGCGGGAGCAGGAGCTTTGCGGGAATCAATAATTACATAAAACTGCTCTCAGACAAAGATTTCTGGCATGCTTTTTTATTTAATATCAGCATTGGAATTTGGACAATTGTTGGAAGCAATGTTTTAGGGTTTATTATCGCATATTTCCTGAATAAGAAGATACGGGCAAGGGGAGTAATCCGGGCGCTGTTTTTCATCCCGAATATTATCTCTGCCGTGCTTGTGGCGTTTATCTGGACATTTATATTTGCCCAAATCCTCCCGAATCTTGCAGAGATTATGGGCTGGGACTGGCTGGGAAACATTAGCTGGTTCGGAAGTCCGGGAACTGCATCCTTCACGATTATCCTCGTATCAATCTGGCAGCAGATAGGATTTTTGATGATTATCTATACAGCCGGGCTTCAGACTGTGCCGGAAGAGTTAATTGAGGCGGGGAAAATGGATGGATGCACAGGGTTTCGCCTGGTGCGCTATATCCAGCTTCCGCTTTTGATGCCCACGATTACAATTAACCTGTTTGTATCGATATCAGGCGCGTTCAAGGCGTTTGACGTACCTAACGCAATGACAGCCGGGGGACCTTATGGATCGACTATGACTGCGGCAATGGACATCTATCAGGAAGCGTTTGTAAGATACAATCTTGGATATGGCGCGGCAAAGTCTGTTGTACTGTTTGCGGCGGTTGCAGCGGTTACGCTTATCCAGCTTCACTTCACGAGAAAACGGGAGGTTGAATTATGACGAAAATCAGAAAAAAAGAAAAAGGAAATATTGTCATTACACTTGTACTGCTCATTCTGGGCCTGATTTTCGTTGCGCCTATTCTGCTGCTTGTGATGAACAGCTTTAAGCCATATCAGGAAATGATAAAAAATTTCCTGTCGTTTCCTGTGAATTTTACGCTGGATAACTATACGACGGCGATTGCACGGATGGATTTTGTCCGGGTGTTCTTTAACTCTGCGTTCGTAACAATATTAACTGTGGTATTTGGTGTGATATTCAGTTTTATGGCGGCATATGGCATCTCTCATATACAGTCAAAGCTGGGAAAGTTTTTATATATTCTGTTCACAATGGGGCAGATCATCCCCTTCCACACGATCATGATTGCCCTGCAGACTATGATGGCGAAATATGATCTGACGAACAAACTGACAGTGCTTGTATGTCTGTATATTGGCTTTCACAGTGCATTTGGAATCTTTACTTATGTTGGATTCCTGAAATCTATACCAAAAGAGCTGGAAGAAGCTGCCTGCATAGACGGATGCGGCGTGTTCCGTACTATGGTCCAGGTAATCTTTCCATTGGTGAAACCTACGAGTATTACTATTGGGGTACTGTTCTTCCTTTGGACATGGAATGACTTCCTGATGCCGAGCCTGATGATCAGCAGCTCAGAGAAACGTACACTGACAGTCATGATTTATATGTTCCGAAGCAATGCAAGCTCTGAGTGGAACCTTCTGATCGCGGCGCTGACATTGTCAATTATACCGATCGTACTCTTGTATATACTCGCGCAAAAATACATCACGAGCGGCATCACAGCCGGCGCGATAAAAATGTAGTAAGGAGTGATAGTTGTGGACAACGTAAATATACAGAAAATAAACGGCTACACCGTACAGAAGATTACAGATTCTATCTATGCGATTGATGAATTCGGAACTGATATCATGTATCTCGTCATAGGTCAGGAAAAGGCCATGCTGGTAGATACCGGAGCAGGTCTTGGGGAACTGAAAAAGACAGTGGAAACTCTGACAGATAAGCCGGTATTTGTTGTGAATACGCATGGACATATGGACCACGCCATGGGAAATCGGGAATTCGGCAAAGCTTACATGCATGAAAAAGACTGGAATCTCGTCCAGAAAGCTTACATGACTGAGGAGCGCTGGCGTAAGTTCTGCTTAAAGACAATGAAGGAGTCATACTATGCAGGGCCGGATCTCTCAGAAAAACCCCTTTCCCTGCCGCAGGAGCTCATTCCGGTAAAAGCCGGGGACAAGTTCGATCTCGGAGGAATGGTGTACGAAGTTCTGGAAGTGCCGGGACATACCCCGGGAAGCATCGTGCTTCTAGATTCGGAAAACAGGATTCTTATTGCCGGAGACGCGGTTGTCAGCACACCGATTCTTATATTTGACGATTATTCGACAAATGTGGAGGAATACCACCGGGCACTTCTTGATCTTAAGAAAAGAGAAGATGAATTCGATCTGATTCTGCCGGGTCATTTCCTCAGGCCGATTAGTAAGAGATATCTTCATGACCTGATAAAATGCGCAGAAAACATAATGGACGGGACTGTGGATGTGGAACCGGAAGATTTCAGCCATATGACGACGGCAGTTACCATAAAAGGAGTGTATGGGAAAGCGGCGATTGTATATAACGAAGGACATATCCGGGGAACAGCTATTTAGCGCACTAACATTTCCTGTGACTTACGTCCGGAAGCGGAGCGGATGTTTGAAGCGTGTTCTAGGAGA
>CALWTQ010000087.1 GCA_944384505.1 uncultured Mediterraneibacter sp. | reverse complement strand
ACGTCCGGAAGCGGAGCGGATGTTTTGCGGTACGTATTCTGTGAAAGGAGACAGCCGTAAGATGTTCCGTTCCGGAATCCGGAAAATCTAGCAGGCCGAAGAGATGTTTAAATGCAAAGCGGCGCTCCGGGCAACTCGCTCTGCTCAGACAATCCCTGCGCGCCGCTTAACAACATCTCTTCATCCTTAAGATTTTCAGCGGATTCCTCCAAAGTCACATCTTCCGGCTGTCTCCTTCCCCAGAAAGTATGCTCAAACCATCCGCTTCGCTTCCTGCGTATTTCCAAACGGAAGTGTTATTGCCCTAAACAGGCTGAAATGCACAACTGGCGCGGCTTGGAGGCTTTCCTCTGCGAAAGTCTTCCGGCCGCGCCTGTTTCTTGTGGCAGCTATATATTCACTGACTTCCGGCCTGAAAAAGCCCAGAAAACAGCCCTATTTCGAGAAAAATTCTGCGGGGATGGAGGATGGCGATGGGCGCCTTCGGAAGGGGATTAGGAAAACTTGAAGCTGCGGCTGCGGATGTTAGGACAGGAGGGGAGATTGTCTGAGCGAAGCGAGTTGCTTCCCTCCTGTCCTTGCATCTAATCCGCAGCCGCAACTTCTTAGTTTCCCTTATCCCCTGGAGCGAAGCCCTGAGCCGTCCTCCATCCCCGCAGAATACGTCTTTGGAATCGACACTGTTTTCGGACGTTTCGCATCCGGGAGTTAGTGAACTTTATAGCTGAAATGGTGATTTGAAATTGAGACAAAGATTTAACTATGATATACTAATACCGTTAGATTGATATCCGGATTTTTATAATATTTGTTTTATTTTTAAAGGGAAACTGCCGCGTGAGGATGTTAAATATCTCTGTTGGTATTTCTTAAAAAGCGCTGTTTGATTGAGAAGAAATGGCCGAAAAGGAGTAAATGGAATGAAGAAAATAAGGAAGCTTACAGCTATACAGCCGGTACATCTGCTGCCGGAGACTATGGAGGCTGTGAGAGAGTACTGTGAAGAGGCGGTTTTTTACGATACTGAGCCGGAGAGTGACAGGGATGTGATCTGCCGGATTCAGGATTCGGATGCGGTTTTTGTAAGCTATAACAGGGCGATTGGAGAGGAGATCCTCTCTGCATGCCCGGATCTTAAGTATATCGGGATGTGCTGCAGTCTGTATTCTCCGGAGAGTTCTAATGTGGACATTCTCTATGCGAAGGAACACGGAATCACAGTGACGGGTATCCGGGACTATGGGGATGAAGGTGTCGCGGAGTATGTGATCTCAGAACTGATCCGCAGGCTGCATGATCTGCTGCGGGAGTGCGATGTGATCTGCAGCTGTCTGAGCAAAAATGTAACCCTGCTCTATGACAAAGAGTTTGAAATTTTAGGCGGGGATAAAGTGATCTTTAACACAGCGCTTAGCCCGTGCTTCGAGAAATGCGCCATGGAGAAATGGCTGGAGAAGGAAAATACATGGTACTACTGTGACACTCTTATGGGTCTGGGCGATCCTAAGCTGGATCAGAGAAAGAATGTAAGATGCCAGATGCATTCTTCAGGGATGACCAGCCAGGCTGTAAAGAGGCTTAACGAGAAGGTAATAGATAACCTGAAAAAATACTGTAATACTCTATAATAACAGCAGTATGAAGAGACGGATGAGAAATGAATGAGAAAATGAAATCAGATCAAAATGAAGTATTTGAAAGCCTGCCGGTGGTGAAAGCGCTGAGAATTATGATCGTACCGTCAGTGATCAGCCAGCTTATTGTACTGATTTACAATATGGCGGATACGTTTTATGTGGGGCAGACGAACAATCCTTACATGGTGGCGGGCACATCACTGATTCTGCCGATTTTTAATATTACGCTCTGCTTGGCAGGACTTGCGGGCGTGGGCGGCGGAGCGCTTGTCTCCAGACTGCTGGGGAAGAATCAGGAAGACGAGGCCAGGAAGGTGAGCGCTTTTTCTCTGTACCTCGGAATTTTTGTTTCTGCTGTGTTCTCTGTGGGAACGGCAGTATTTATGCGCCCTCTGCTGGGAATGCTGGGAGCGGGTGAAAATACATACCAGTATGCCAGCCAGTACGCAATGTGCGTGATCGTTTTTGGAGGAATACCCACAGTGCTTTCCAATGTGCTGTCCAACCTGATCCGAAGCATCGGACGCTCCAGAGAGGCGGGAGCTGGAATCGTTCTGGGCGGCGTTTTAAATATTGTGCTGGATCCGGTCTTTATGTTTCTCCTCCTGCCGGACGGGTATGAGGTGCTCGGAGCGGGAATTGCAACATGCCTGTCCAACTGCACCGCATGTCTGTTTTTTATCGTTATACTGATCCGGATGCGCGGACAGTCAGTGATCACATTCAGCTTAAAAAGAGGCATGCCGTCAAAGACAAGTATTCTTGCGGTATT
Source organism: uncultured Mediterraneibacter sp. (assembly GCA_944384505.1). Lineage (GTDB taxonomy): Bacteria > Bacillota > Clostridia > Lachnospirales > Lachnospiraceae > Mediterraneibacter. The sequence continues at coordinate 11,973 of CALWTQ010000087.1, read as the reverse complement.
TGGCGTCGGGATACCTTCTGCAATCGCGACGTTTCTTTTTGACCTGGATTATGTTATTATTGATAAGCTGATGGTTTCTTACCACGATCTGGCTCTGGCGGCAATCGGTATCGTCCTGAAAGTAGAGCGATTTCCGCTGAATGTAGGAATCGGAATATGCCAGGGAATACTTCCCCTTGTGGCTTACAATTATGCCGCGGGGAATCAAAAGCGCATGAATGATACGATCCGTCTGTCACGCCGGCTTGGGCTGGGAATTGCGGCTGTCAGTATTATTCTGTATGAAATTTTTGCAGTACAGTTTGCTAATCTGTTCATATCAGACGCGCAGACTGTGGAGATGGCGTCACATTTCCTACGGATCCGCGTACTGGCGACACCGCTGATGTTTTTAAGTTTTTTCACTGTATATCTTTTTCAGGCGTTTGGAAAGGGCAGGATTTCCCTGCTGCTGGGCGTGATGCGGTGGCTTGTGCTCAATATTCCGATGCTGTTTATCTTAAATGCTGTTTTCGGCATGTACGGGATTGTGTGGTCGCAGGTGACTGCTGATTCGCTGAATGTAATGGCCTCATTTTATATCTATCACAGATTCGGACGGGGCGGGACAAGAAGGCGGCAGAGCAGGAACTCTGCTCAGCCAGAGAAGACTAACAGGAGAGTAACGGGAAGAGAAGTATAAGGATAAAAGATTCGTACTGCTGATATATCGGCGGAGGAAAGGAGATCATATGGCGAATATTATAGACATGTTAGACGAACTTCAAAACCGTGCGCTGCATGAAGATGATGTAAGAGAGAAACTTCTTGCAACAAAAAATGAAAAAGATCCTCTCAGCGCTTTCTGCAGAGTATGCCGTGAGCTGGGCTATGAGATCTATGAGATGGAGCTGGTGAGCGCAGGGGAGGAATTCCATGCCGCGATGAAGAGAAGCACAAACGGCGGCGGGGAGAATTCTCCGATGATTGCGGGAGAAGATGACTTTTACGAGCTGTTTATGGCGAATATAGAAGGCTGACGGATGGACTGCGGTAAAGCTGTGGGGCAGAAGATTTTAAATCGCGATGAAATTAAATTGCTCGCCATGATTACCATGCTTCTGAATCACATTGCCAATCTTTTTATTGAACCAGGGACTCCGCTCCATACGGCGCTGATAGACATCGGATATTTTACCATGCCGGTGATGTGCTGGTTCTTAGCGGAGGGGTATCATTATACTCGCTCAAAGAAAAGGTATGGGCTGAGGCTTGCGGTATTTGCGGCGATTTCAGAGATTCCTTTCTGTCTTGCTTTCTCAGAACTGTTTACAGGAGAAAAGTATATTTCCTTCTGCGGGTTTAATATGATATTTACACTTCTGCTTTGTTTTTGTATACTGCTTGTGCAGGAGTATATTTATGATAGTGTTTTACGAATGGCTCTGATCGTTTTCCTTTTTTTAATATCCATGGCGTCTGACTGGGGAATTACGGCGCCTGCTCTTACGATGCTGTTTTCGTGGAGCAGGAGCGATACGCTAAAGACAAAGAAGGCATTCCTGATTGGTACCGGTTGGATGGTCCTGACAGAATTCCATCCCGGAACTTCGCCGGGAGATTTTTTGCCCGGTCTTATTTCCGCGTGCTTTTCCGCCTTTGGCGTCATACTCGCCGGACTTGTAATTCTATATCTGTATAATGGGAAAAGAGCGGAGAAGGGACGGACATTTTTTAAATGGTTTTTCTATCTGTTTTATCCGGTTCATCTGCTGATATTGGGGATGATCCGGATTATTATGCTGTAAGTCAAAAAGACAAAGGAGGATTCTCTTAAATGAGATTTTTTCATCTTTCAGACCTGCACATTGGTCTGAAGCTGATTAATCGTGATCTTAGGGAAGATCAGGAATATATACTAGAACAGATTATAGAGACAGCAGTAAAAGAGCAGCCGGACGCTGTCATTATCGCCGGGGATATCTATGACAAAGCAGTGCCGTCCGCAGAGGCGGTGGAAGTATTCGACCATTTTATCGCAGAGCTTACTTCTTCGGTTCCGGGCGTATCTGTGATGATGATCAGCGGGAATCACGACAGCGCTTCCAGGGTGAACTGCTTCCGGAGCGTTCTCTCCAGGCAGAACGTGTATATGATCGGACAGCCTCCCCGAAGAGAAGATGAATATATTGAAAAGGCAGTTCTTAAAGATGAGTACGGCGCTGTGAATTTCTATCTGCTGCCCTTTGTTAGACCATCCATGGTAAAGCAGATTGTGGGCGTCGATGAGAACGGGAATAATTTATCCTACGATGAAACGCTGCGCAGGCTGATCGGCCGGGAGGAGATTGATCTGCGGCAGAGAAATGTCCTCGTGAGCCACCAGTTCTATCTTCCGTCTGGCAAGAAGGCGGAAGAGGTAGAACGGATGGACTCAGAGATACGGACAGTCGGCAACATTGACGAAGTCTCCGCGGAAATCCTGGATAAGTTTGATTATGCCGCATTGGGCCATATCCATAAGCCTATGAAGGTGGGAAGCGAGTTCAGCCGTTACTGCGGCACGCCCCTGGCATGTTCCGTCAGCGAGGCAGAGCAGCAGAAAGGCATTGTCATGGTGGAAATGGGAGAAAAGGGAGAGATAAAGACAAGTGTACTTCCACTGAAACCGATGAGGCAGGTCCGCGTGATCAGAGGAGAATTAAGCGAAGTGCTCCGGCAGGAATGCGGCGACTATGTCACTGTGATTCTGACTGACCGGGAAGATCTGGATGTGTTCGATATGCAGGACCGGATCCGCAGCGCATTCCCATATCTTTTAGAGATCCGCAGGGAAACGCCCCGCAAAGCGGATTACAGCAGAGGCGCGGCGGCAGAGGAAGAGCTGGATCCGTTTGAGCTGTGCTGTTCTTTTTTAAAGGACGCGGACGATGGAGAGAAGGAGATCCTGCGGGATGTGATTAATACAGTTCAGGAGGTGAATCAGGGATGAGGCCTCTGAAACTTACGATGCAGGCATTCGGCTCCTACGGGAAGCGGACGTTCATTGACTTTGAGGAGACGAATCAGAACCTGTTTCTGATTACCGGAGATACCGGCGCCGGAAAAACTACCATATTCGACGCGATTGTGTTTGCGCTCTATGGCGAGACAGGATCCGGGACGAATAAAAAGGACGGAAGCGAGCTGCAGAGCCAGTTTGTAGACTTTGATGTGGAGCCATATGTGGAGTTCACATTTTCGGAACGCACGGGAGAGATGACTGAGGAATACACGGTACGGCGTGTGCCCCGCCATATCCGTCCGTTGAAACGGGGAAAGGGCGTGAAAGAGGAGGGAAGCGCTGTCTCTCTGATCATGCCGGACGGCACAGAGTATCCTCAGAAGGAAGCGGACCGGAAACTGGAAGAGATCGTAGGACTGACCAAAAATCAGTTTATGCAGGTAGCGATGATTGCGCAGGGAGAGTTCATGGAGCTTCTGCGCGCGAAGTCTGATGATAAGAAAGTGATCTTCCGGAAGCTGTTTCATACAGAACTTTATGAGAAGATTGTGGAAGAGCTGGGGAAGAGAAGAAAGGCAAAGCAGCAGGAGATCGGACAGATCCGGACGATATGCCAGACAGAAGTCTCCCATGTGAAACTGCCGGACATTCCGGAAGCGGAAGAAATCGGATTATTAAAAAAGAGAATCATCAGCTCAGAAAGACTCTCCATAGTGGATATGGAACATCTTTTAGAGAAACTGGATGATCTCTGCAGTAACCTGAAAGAACGAATGGAACTTGTCAGGGGACAGTATGAACAGGCGCGGGAGGAATCGCTTAAGACAAGAGACGCTTATAACAGCGCGAAAGAACTTCTGGGGAGGTTCGAAGAGCTGGACCGGGCCGGGAAGGAACTGGAAGAGTGCAGAGCATCCGAAAATGACATGCAGCAGACAGCCCGGCTGGCCGGGCAGATCAGCGCTGCGTATGAGATCGCCGGAGTCTGGCAGAGATATCAGGATTTGGAAGACATGGTTTCGGATACGGAGGAGCGGTTAAGACAGCAGCAAAAGATTCTGCCCGGGCTGACGGACGCTTATCACAAAGCTTTGAGCCGGGAACAGGATGCGAAAGAGCAGATGGATCAGAACCTGCAGGTTTACTCTCAGATTACGGAGCGGGCTGAGAAGGCGCTTGAAATCTTTCGAAAGATACGCGCCGCACAGGAGGACGCCGCAGCGAAGGAAGCGGCTGCGGTCAAAGCAGAAAGCGCGGAAAAAAGCGCTCAGGAGGAACTTGGGAAGCTTGAAGAGCGGGAGAAGGAGGCCGGGATCCGGGCGGAGAAACTGGCCCCTGCGAAAGAGCTCCTTATCAGATGGGAGACGGACTTGGCAAAGCTCTCGGAGCTGGAAAATGAGATTCATTCTGCGGAGACACTACGAAAAGAGGCTGCAATCCAGAAAGAGAAGGCCGGAAAGGCACAGAGAGAGTATGAAAAAGCAAGCCGCGCTTATGAGGAGAAACATGCCCGGTATGAGGAACTGAGAAGGATCTTCCTGAATATGCAGGCTGGCTTTATCGCGAGAGAACAGCTCAGAAAGGGACAGCCCTGTCCGGTCTGCGGCTCTCTTGAACATCCTGACCCGTGCCGGATCCAGGAGGAACACAGTGATTTAAACAGGGAAACCCTTGACCGAATGGAGGAGGAGGCGTCAGCGCTCAGACAGACGCAGGAAAACGCGGCGTCTGCCTCACGGGCTGCCCTGACCCTGCTGTCAGAAAAGGAGAGCTACTGTATGTCGGCGCTGAAAAAGCTGGCGCAAAAGCTTGCGGAGCAGGACTTAGTTCCGGGAGAGGCGATAGAAGATTCCAAAGCGTCTGATTCCGATCCGGCGGAGTTCCTGCGGATGGCCGGGCTCCGGATTTCGGAGAGAAAGGCGAAGCTTTTGGAGGAAGGGAAGCAGTTAAAGGAGGACGTTCGGACCCTTGAAAAGATCCAGTTCTTTCTTCAGTCTGCGGCAGATGAAAAACAAAGACTGAAACAGGCATATAATACTGCCGCCGAAGCGGCCGCCGGCGCCAGACAGGCGCTGACAGCCGCCAGAGCATCGCTGGCGTCACTGGAAGCATCCAGGGATTATTCGTCGGAAGAAGAGGCCAGGGAAGCGATCCGTGAGGCCCGCGCGCATAAAGAAAGAGCGGAACAGGCCTATACCGCTGCAAGAGGGGCAGAACAGAAAGCAAAGTCTGAAAAGGAGAATGCAGAGACACTGACTGCCCGTTATCAGCAGGATCTTCCTTATCATAGAGAAGAGAGAGAACGAAGGCGTGCTTTATATGAGCAGAGCCTTGCGGAACAAAAGCTGGGAGAAGAGGAGTGGAAAGCGTTGACTGAGAAGTATCACCGGGAGGACGCGCAGCTTCTCAGGGACAAGGCGGAGCTGCATAACCGCAGGAAAGCGGCCGCGCAGACACTGTATCAGACTGCGGAAGCGGCCATAGACGGAAGAGAACGGCCTGTTTTGGAAGCCCTTTTGCAGGAACGGAATCAGGCGGAAGAAAAGCTTGGATCCGTTCAGGAAATGCTGGAGGAGATCAAAGGATACTACAGTGCAAATATAGAAGTCTGCAAGAGTCTGACGCCTGTTATGGAACAACGTGGCAAGATCATGGAAGATCACAGGCGCCTGGATGATCTGTACAATCTTCTGGCGGGGAAAGTCTCCGGGGCCCGCATGGATATTGAAACCTTTGTCCAGCGCTATTATCTGGAGCGGATCCTGTATGCGGCAAACCGCCGGTTCCACGAGATGTCCGCAGGACAGTTTGAACTGCGCATGTGTGATATTGACAGAGCGGGAACCGGGAAGAACCGAGGACTTGACCTGATGGTGTACTCCGCCGTGACCGGGAAGGAACGGGAGGTTCGGACGCTGTCCGGCGGAGAGTCATTTATGGCCGCCCTGTCCCTTGCGCTGGGAATGGCTGATCAGATCCAGGAGAGCGCGGCGTCAGTCAATCTTGACATGATGTTTATTGACGAAGGATTTGGCTCTCTGGATGATAACTCCAGAGATAAAGCGGTCCGCGTCCTGAAAGATATGGCGAACGGGTCAAAGCTGATCGGAATCATCTCCCATATAACAGAGTTAAAGCAGGAGATAGAAGATCAGCTGCTTGTCAGGAAAGATGAATCCGGAAGTCATGTCAGATGGCAGATCAGTTAATATAACAAAAGAAATGAGAGGATAAATTCATATGGCTGTCTTTCGAGCTGTTTACAATATACTTTGGGGAGATCTGATTACGATCCCTCTGCCCGGAGGAAGCACTCTGGGCCTGTCGCTTCTGGTGCTGATTCTGGTGCCGGCAGGACTTTATTTTACAATCCGGACAAGATTTCTTCCTTTCCGGCTCTTCCCGGAAATGTTAAAAGTCACTCTGGAAAACAACAAAAAGGGAGACGGGGACGGTATTTCCGGCGTCCAGGCGCTGATTGTATCTACTGCATGCCGCGTGGGTATGGGAAATCTGGTCGGGGTTGTGGCCGCCATTTCCGCGGGAGGAGCAGGCGCAGTCTTCTGGATGTGGGTGATCGCGCTGGTCGGATCTTCCACGGCCTTCATTGAGGCAACTCTGGCTCAGATCTATAAGGAAAAGGATCCCCTGTATGGAGGATACCGCGGCGGCCCGGCATACTACCTGCACCATATGTTCATCAAGAAAGGAAGCGCCAGAAAGCGGTCTGTGATGGCCACGCTCTTTGCCGCGTCGGGACTGATCTGCTGGTGTGGGATCAGCCAGGTAACGGGAAATTCTATTTCTTCCTCTTTTGAAAATGCATTTCACATCCCGCCGCTGTATTCCACGATCGCACTTGTAGCAGTCGCGGCGGTGATAGTACTGAGAAAGAATGCGACGGTAAAAGTACTGGACATTATCGTTCCGATTATGGCGGCATGTTACTTCTTTATTACAATTTTTATTATTGTGAAGAACGCAGGACAGCTGCCTGGAGTGTTTGAGCGTATTTTCGCAGAGGCCTTCGGATTCCGGCAGGTTGTAGGAGGCGGGATCGGCGCGGTAATCATGAACGGCGCAAAGAGGGGGCTGTTCTCAAATGAGGCCGGCTCGGGTTCGGCGCCCTGTGCGGCGGCTGCCGCGGATATCAGCCATCCGGCGAAAGAGGGACTGCTCCAGGCTCTCGGAGTGTTTATTGATACCCTTGTGATCTGCAGCTGTTCTGCCATGATCATGCTGCTCACGCCGCAGGAGATGACGGCCGGCCTGGAAGGAATGGATCTGCTTCAGACGGCCATGCAGTATCATCTGGGTGAATTCGGAGTGATATTTATCGCTGTGATCCTGTGGCTGTTCAGCTTCTCCACATTCCTGGGGATTCTGTTTTACGCGAGGTCAAATGTGGCGTATCTCTTCGGGGATAACTGGCTCTCCCAGACACTTTACAAAATCCTGGCGCTTATTATGCTGTTTGTCGGAGGACTGGCAGCGTACCAGTTTGTCTGGGATCTGGGCGATGTAGGTGTGGGACTTATGACAATATTCAACATGGTGGCGCTGATCCCTCTGGCGCCGAAAGCGCTGGAATCGCTGAAGGACTATGAAAAAAATGAGATGAGGAGGATTAAAAAATGAAAATTGCAGTAACTTATGACAACGGAGAGATTTTTCAGCATTTTGGGAAAACCCAGTTCTTTAAAATATATGAAGTGGAGGATAACAAAGTTGTAAGCAGTGAAGTGATCGGTTCCAATGGCGCCGGACATGGAGCCCTTGCGGGTCTTCTTGCGGAACAGTCAGCAGACGTCCTGATCTGCGGGGGCATCGGCGGCGGAGCGCAGGCCGCGCTTGCGGAAGCCGGAGTTGAACTGTGCTCAGGGGCTCAGGGCGATGCGGATCAGGCAGTGGAAGCTTATCTGAGAGGAGAGCTGATATCTACCGGCGCAAACTGCGACCACCATCACGGGGAAAATCATAGCTGTGGAGATCACGAAGACGGACACTCATGCGGCCATCATGAGGAAGGAGGCTCCTGCGGAGACAGCTGCGGCGGAGGATGCGGCGGTCAGTCCGCTCTGACAGGAAAGAATGTAGGAAAAACCTGCCGTACCCACTACAGGGGAACTTTTAATGACGGAACACAGTTCGATTCTTCTTATGACCGGGGCGAGCCGCTGGAATTTGTCTGCGGCGCAGGTCAGATGATCAAAGGTTTCGACGCCGCAGTGGCTGATATGGAGGTCGGCCAGATCGTGGATGTACATCTGATGCCGGAGGAAGCTTACGGCATGCCGGATCCCAATGCCGTCTTCACTGTTGAGATCGCACAGCTTCCGGGATCAGAAGATCTCCAGGCCGGCCAGCAGGTATACCTGACGAATCAATACGGTCAGCCATTCCCGGTTAAAGTTGTAGAAAAAGGGGAGACTGCCATTACCTTTGACGCAAATCATGAAATGGCGGGGAAAGAACTGAACTTCCGAATCGAGCTGGTTGAGGTAAAATAGGAATTATTGAAGATATTTTACAAGCCTCCCCGAAAATTAAGTGCTACAATAATCGCTGGCGAGGTATCGGGCACAGGAGTGAACGGTTTCGTTGAAACATAAGAGACGAGGAGGCATCTGACATGAAAAATAATGCAGCGAAAGGGCATTTGGCCGCTCTGCTTACGATTATAATCTGGGGAACAACATTTATTTCTACGAAAGTATTATTAGTGGACTTTCAGCCGGTAGAAATATTATTTTTCCGATTCGTCATGGGACTGGCGGCACTTTATCTTGTGTATCCCCGCAGATTAAAAGGGACAATACTCAGGCAGGAAGCAGTATTCATTGCCGCGGGATTATGCGGCGTCTGCCTGTACTATCTTCTGGAAAATATAGCCCTTACATTTACAATGGCGTCAAATGTGGGTGTTATCATTTCAGTGGCCCCGTTCTTTACGGCAGTGTTGTCCCATTTGTTTCTGAAAAAAGAAGAGAAGCTACGGGCCAATTTCTTTATAGGATTCATTGTCGCAATGGCAGGAATTGCTCTGATCAGTTTTAACGGCACGAGTTTGCAGCTGAATCCGTTTGGCGATCTCCTGGCGCTGCTGGCAGCGTTTGTATGGGCTTGCTATTCAATACTTACAAAAATAATCAGCAGCTTCGGGTACAATACTGTTCTGACTACAAGGCGGGTATTCTTTTACGGTATTCTCTTTATGATACCGGCATTGTTTCTCTTTGACTTCAGACTGGATTTAGCCCGGTTTGCTCATCCGGTCTATCTGCTGAATATTTTGTTTTTAGGGCTGGGAGCATCCGCGCTGTGCTTTGTTACGTGGAATTTCGCTGTAAAACTGCTGGGAGCGGTTAAGACAAGTATCTATATTTACCTGACTCCTGTCATAACAGTAGCGGCGTCGGTTCTGATCCTGCGGGAGCCTTTCACATGGAGTACAGCAGCGGGAACAGTTCTGACGCTGGCCGGACTGCTGATTTCTGAAAGTAAACAATTAAGAAAAGAGGAAAAAGAAGCCGAAGTTACAGAATAAAGACCGGACTGGAGCAGGATAGCGATGAAGTGGAGAATACTAAATCAATGATTTTGTTACCAGAGTGCAGAGCTGATATGCTCTGCATTTCTTACATGAGATTGTAACAGACTATCTCGCAGAACATAATATTGAAACGGATTATGACTGTACATTCAGCCTTTATCTCCCGAGGAGAGATGAATTTCACAATCGGGTGAAATATGACTTTCCTGCTGCGGCAATTTCATTAAGTGATTATAACCGGATCCGGGAGATGCTGGGATATGATCCGATTGTTTTATCAGAAAATGGGTTCACGACACAATGGAAGGCCATCGCTTCGGAGGAAGAACGGAATACTTTTCTGGCTGAACATACCAGTGTAATGACAGACGCAGGAGAACTGACCCTTTCCGGGCGGGCATATTATGAGGCTGCAATCGGAGAAACGGCTTATAATTCTTATACGAATGTACTTTACGTATTCCCGGACCATGTTTGTGAAAAACTGCTTCCGGTTATGCGAAACCGCTATATCATTACGTCAGAAAATATTCCTTACGACAGCGCCCGTGAATTAGAACAGGTCTTTTCAGAGGAGTATCCGGAAACAAGCGAGAGCGGCGTCAGCTATGCAATCCGGCTGAGTACCCTGCAGATCAACAGCACAAAGGCGAATAATTTTGTCTTACAGGCTTCAATGCTTTACGGAGCCGTTGTACTGATGGTGATCTGCCTTACAATACTGTCCCTGCAGCAGCTTTTAGATGCGGACAAGTATAAATACCGTTTTTCCGTACTGCTGAAACTGGGAGTGGAAGAGCAGCGGATAAGAAAACTTGTGCTGAAACAATTAGGCGTCTGGTTCGGACTTCCAATTACTGTAGCTCTCATCGTTTCCACGATTGCAATTGCTTACTTTATCCAAACTGTATCGGCAGAGATTGCAGCTTATATCGGATTTGGAGCCCTGATGCTGCAGATAGGCATAACCGCCGGTATCCTGGCGTTGCTGCTGATCTGTTATTTCATCAGTACGTGGATACTATTTGAGCGTTCTGTGCATCTGTAAAGGCACGGATTCTTTTGTCCCCAAGGGAATCATGGATAATTCTGACTTCCATAGCTGTTTTCAGAATACTAAGTATCAAAAAAACGTACTTGCCGAACTTCAAAGACGGTCATATAATTAAAGCAGTTCAAAAATATGACTTATGGAGGAACTGTTTATGATGCTTTTCAATAGCTGTATGTCAATTATTCTTCGGCATTTTCTTCTTTTGCAAGCTCTAATAAAAACTGTTCCGGGGAAAAGACGGGAAGAGCTGATAACTTGTAATCTTTCAAATTTCTTGTCACGATGCAGTCTGCACCAATCCGGAAAGCGGTCTGCACCATAATGGCGTCTTCGTAATCCTTCATGGCAGAGTCTAAAGCGAGTTCACAGTCTGCGGAAAAAGTATCTTTTACATCAAAAAGTGTAAAGAGAATGCGAACAAGTTTGCGTACATTCTCTTCGCTGTGTATACTCCGCCGTAAAATATAATAAATATCAGTTATGGATTTCGCCGTCAGAATGCCAATACATTTACGGTTGGATATAGACAGAAGAATTTCCATAGCCGGTTGACAGAAAGGCTCCCGTTTCTGAAGGATATCCACAATAACGCATGTATCAATTAAAGCCTTCATAGTCTAGAAATCCTTTCTTCTCGGGCTTTTTCTATGGTAATATCGGATGGAATGACGCCAAGAAGTGATTTTGCCATTTCCACGCGGTCGGCATTAGGGTTGGAAAGTTTCGCGACAACCTTACCGTTTCGAGTAATGAAGATATCTTCGTGCTCTGCAAGTTTTAAATATTTACCAAGATTTAACTTTAATTCTGTAGCAGTGATTGACATGGATTGCACCTCCCTCTAATTGCAGGATCTTCTGTTTCAATATTATTATACTCAGATCGAACGTATTTATCAATAAAATCGTTCGATGAAGTCCGGTTCTTTTTACATTTTAATAATTGAAATTTCCGAAAACGGCAAAAATATATTGTGCAGTGAAGATGTTTGCTGTATTTATTGCCGGTAATGTGATATATTATAGTTTAGACTCATATAGTATTAGATTCGAGTGATAACGGAGGAAAGCAGATGCGATACCTTTCAGTTGCCGAAATAGCAAAAAAATGGAACATATCGGAGCGCAGTGTGAGAAATTACTGTGCTCACGGGCGTGTGCAGGGTGCTTTTCTTACCGGAAAGACCTGGAATATTCCGGAGAACGCCGAAAAACCAGAGCGTTCCAACAAGAAGAAAGAACTTCCACGCACACTGCTGGATATCCTGCAGGAACAAAAAGCAAGTAAATACTCCGGCGGCATTTACCATAAAACACAAATTGATTTAACGTATAACTCAAACCATATTGAGGGAAGTCGTCTGACCCATGATCAGACCAGATA
>CALWTQ010000086.1 GCA_944384505.1 uncultured Mediterraneibacter sp. | reverse complement strand
CCGGATTCTGGAACGGAACATCGCACGGCTGTCCCCTTTCACAGAATACGTATCGCAAACCATCCGCTCCGCTTCCGAACGTGAGTCACAGGATATGTTAGTGCACTAAATAGCTGTATTCTACCCTTTGACCGCCCCCGCAACGACTCCTTCGATGATATATTTCTGGCAGAACAGATAGAAGATAATGATCGGCACAATTGCAATCACCAAAGTTCCCATCATTGCTCCCATGTCCACTGATCCATAGCCGCCTTTTAAGTACTGTACCGCCATGGGAATCGTTTTATATTTTCTCTGATCAAGTACGAGCGACGGCAGAAGGTAATCATTCCAGATCCACATCGCCTGCAGGATGATCACTGTCACACAGGTCGGTTTTGAGATTGGCATTACAACTCTGAAAAATGTCTGGATCGGAGTGCAGCCGTCGATCATGGCAGCCTCTTCAATCTCCAGAGGAATAGATTTCATAAATCCGGTAAACATGAAGATCGAAAGCCCGGCGCCAAATCCGAGATAAATCACTATAATTCCCCAGGGATTCCCCATTTTCAGCATGTTCGCAATCTTTGAAAGTGTATACATCTCCATTTGGAATGGAACTACCATAGCAAACAGACAGAGCATATAGATGGCCTTTGTCACCTTTGTATTTACACGGCTGATATACCACGCTGTCATAGAACAGAACAGGATAATCGCAGCAACGGAAAACACGGTAATGAAGATGCTCCATCCAAAAGCGGCAATCAGGTTCGTCTGTTCAATTCCCCGGATATAATTTTCCATTCCGACGAACATGTTATCCAGGGGAAGTTCAAACGGCACTCTGCTGATATATGCTTTTTTCTTAAATGAATTAATAACTACCAGCACAATCGGGTACACATAGAGAATGCTTAAAATTATGAAAAATATAGTCAGCGGAAGACCGTGCTTCGCTTTTCGAACTCCCATTACTGCTGCACCTCCTTTGATCTGGTCAGTTTATTCTGTACAAGCGCGATGATGCCTACCATAATAAAGAACACAACCGCCTTTGCCTGGCCTACACCTTCCCAGCCGGCTCTCCCGTAGAAGGTATTGTAAATATTCAGCGCAAGCAGCTCGGACATCTTGGACGGAGCGCCATTGGTCAGTGCCAGGTTCTGGTCAAACAGCTTGAATGAATTAGTCAGTGTCAGGAATGTACAAATTGTAATAGAGGGCATCACCATGGGGATCGTTACATGCCGTAATATCTGTCTTGAAGTGGCCCCGTCGATCTTGGCTGCCTCAATCAGATCACCGGGCACATTCTGAATTCCGGCAATATAGATAATCATCATATATCCGATCTGCTGCCAGCACACCAGGATCACAAGGCCCCAGAAGCCGTAGACCTCTGAGTATGTCAGCGTGCGGCCAAAATATGCCAGTATGCCGTCTAAAAGCAGTTTCCATATGTAGCCAAGCACGATGCCGCCGATCAGGTTCGGCATGAAGAATACCGTCCGGAATATATTCGTTCCTTTTATCCCCTTAGTCAGAAGCAGCGCCACTGCAAATGCCAGCACATTGATGACAATCACTGTCACAATGGTAAAGAGAGCTGTATACCACATCGAATGAATAAATTCCGCGTCCCCGAGTATCTTAAGATAATTTCCTATCCCGATAAATTTTGCATCCGTCACTGTCGTAAATTTACAGAAGGACAGCCAGATTCCTAATAGAAACGGAGCGAGAAATCCTATTGTAAACGCGATCATTGTGGGAAGTACAAATATGGGAAAATATTTTCGTATTGCTTTTTGCATTTTCCTTCTCCTTCCTGCTAAGGGCCCCGTCGCGATGCGGAGCCCTTGATTGTAATTAACAGCCTTTTATTATTATATTTTCTATTCAGCATTGGCTGCTGCGTACTCTTCTGCCCAGCCGTCGACAAATGCTGTCACAACGCCGTTCCAGTCTCCGGTTCCCTGTGCGTACTCGAGCAGAGCGCTTCCTAAATTATTCTTCCAATTTTCAGAAGGCATTGTAGTAAAATTCCAGCTTACCGGGATCTTGCCGGCCTCAGTGTACTCCTCGTTTGCCTGTACAAGCGGGTTGGACGGGAGATAATCTGAGAATGTTGTAAATGGTGTGACGAATCCCATCTGGTTAGCAAGCATGTCGCGTCCTTCGTCACTCTCTACAACCCACTGCATGAAATCAAGCGTTGCCTGAATATCTTCCTCAGATGCATTCTTGTTTACACACCAGTAGTTTTCAGAGCCTGTGCACAGTCCCTGCTCTTCTTCACCTTCAACGCCGATGTAGATCGGAAGCATGCCCATGTCCTCATCTGCCACTTCATTATCCTTTACGTCGTTATAAGCCCAGGTGCCGTTCTGATAGAATACTGCTTCTCCAAGACCGAACTCAGCGTTAGCGTCCTCAGCTGTCTTTGAGGAGATCATAGACGGATCACATGTAGCGTTATTCAAATACAGATCCCAGATCTGTTTGTAATTATCAAGATATGTACCCTTGATCGCGTCTGTAGATGTAATGCCCTCATCCTTATACTCGTAATAAATCGGCAGATTTGCAAGATGGGTCTTGAATCTCCAGTCGGAAGATGAGTCCATGCCAGCTGATGTGAACGCGCCCTGTACTCCCAGGTCATCCTTATGTTCCTGAATTTCTTCTGCAACTGTCTTAAGAGCCTCAAAGTTATTCAGATCGTCAATTGATTTAACTGTGGAGTAATCTGCGTCGAAATAATCATTCAGGATTGCTTTGTTATAAATGAGTCCGTATGTCTCAATTACATATGCGATGCCAAGCACCTGGCCGCCGTCTTTTAATACATAATCATCACTTGAAACATCCTTGTAAACTGCGCTGTCCGAGAGGTCATAGCAGTAATCCTTCCATGTGGCAAGTCCTACAGGCCCGTTCACCTGGAACAACGTGGGAGCCTCATCCTTTGCCATCTCGGATTTGAGCTGTGACTCATATGTGCCGGAAGCAGCTGTCTGTACATCCACCTGTATGCCGGTCTCGTCTGTGTACTGCTTTGCCAGCTCCACCCACTGGTCAGCCTGCTCCGGCTTAAAGTTAAGATAATAAACCTTGCCCGATGCATCTGAGCCTCCTGAACTTCCACTATCGCCCGAATCTCCTCCCGAGCTTCCGCACCCTGCAAGCAGGCTTCCTGTCATCGCCGCCGTCAGCAAAAGAGCGATCAGTCTTTTCTTTTTCATAATTCATTTTCCTCCTTTTCTCTGGGATTTTCTTGTTGATCATATTATAAAAAAGCCTTGAAAAAGGGGATATAGTAAAAAACTCAGAAACATGTCACATTTCTCAGATCATTTGGCATACAAGTTTATAATTGACGTGTCCGGGAACTAAGATTATTATTATATTTGACGCATCTCAAGTTCAAAGATCCTTGCGGGAACAGGGCTTTGAATGAAGATACGAGAATCCTGTGACATACGAAAGGAAAACTGGAAAATAAAATGGAAAATGAACTGACACAAGGACCTGTTATGAAAACTATGCTGCGCTTTGCAGTCCCTATGATCCTGGGAGATCTGCTGCAGCAGTGTTATAATATTGCAGACACGCTGATCGTGGGACGCTTTCTGGGCGCGGACGCTCTGGCTGCCGTAGGATCCTCTTTTTCCCTAATGACATTCCTGACGTCCATTCTCCTCGGGCTTGCCATGGGAAGCGGAACTGTCTTCTCGATCCGTTTCGGACAGAAAGACGAGCAGGGACTTAAAGAAGGAATTCTTGCCTCTTTCGCCCTGCTCGCCGCAGTAACTGTTATTTTAAATATACTGATCTTTGCGGGAATTGACTGGATCATCTGGTTTCTGCGCACCCCGGAAGAGCTGATTCTCATGATGAAAGAATATCTGGTCGTGATCTTCGCCGGTCTGATCGGAATCTTTCTGTACAACTTTTTCGCGTCACTCCTGCGTTCCCTCGGGAACTCTGTGATTCCTCTCGCCTTTCTGGCTGTATCCGCCGTACTTAATATTATACTGGATCTATGGTTTGTGGCCGGCCTGGAGCGGGGAGTTGCGGGCGCCGCGGAAGCAACGGTTATCTCCCAATACGTGTCCGGAATCGGCATCGCCGTTTATACACGGGTAAAGTTTCCTCATCTGCTTCGCAGGGACGGACAGGTAAAACTCCGGCTCTCACGCGTAAAGGAGATCACCAGCTTTTCCGCTCTGACCTGCATGCAGCAGTCGATTATGAATCTCGGAATCCTGGCCGTACAGGGGCTGGTCAACAGCTTTGGGACAACCATCATGGCCGCCTTTGCCGCCGCGGTAAAGATCGACGCCTTTGCCTACCTCCCGGTGCAGGACTTTGGTAACGCATTCTCTATCTTCATCGCCCAGAATTATGGGGCTGATAAGCCTGAGAGAATCAAAAAGGGAATACGAGCGGCCCTGCTGGCCTCCATCTCCTTCAGCCTGCTTATTTCCCTGCTCATCTTCCTGTTCGCAGAACCTCTGATGGGTATGTTTATCGACACGGGTGAAACTGCTGTCATCTCCGAAGGAGTCCTGTATCTTCGCATCGAAGGGTCCTTCTACGCTCTGATCGGTATCCTCTTCCTGTTCTACGGCCTCTACCGAGCATTGGGGAAGCCGGGCATGTCCGTCGTCCTGACCGTCATGTCGCTGGGAACCCGCGTAGCGCTGGCCTATGCCCTGTCCGCCATCCCGCTGTTCGGCGTGGTGGGAATCTGGTGGTCCATTCCAATCGGGTGGTTCCTGGCGGATGCACTGGGGACGGTGTACTATCTCATAAAACGGAAAACACTGCTAAAAAGATCAGCTATATAGTTCACTAACGTCCTTTGGCAAAACGTCCGAAAACAGAGGCAATTCTCAAAACGTATTCTGCGGGGATGGAGGATGGCTCTGGGCTTCGCTCCAGGGGATAAGGGAAACTAGGAAGCTGCGAATGCGGACTAAATACAAGGACAGCAGGTGAACAACTCGCTTTAGCTCAGACAAGTTCACCTGCTGTCCTAACGTCCACCTCCGCAGCTTCAAGTTTCACTAATCGCCTTCCGAAGGCGCCCATCGCCATCCTCCATCCCCGCAGAATCTTTCTCGAAATGGGGCTGTTTTCTAGGCTTTTTAAATCGGACGTCAATGAATCTATAGCTTCCAGAAGTAAGGCGCGGCCGGAAGACTTTCGCAGCGAAAAGCCCTCAAGCCGCGCCAAACTGCGCTTTACAGCTGTGTTTAGGGCAATTACACTTCCGTCCGGAAATGAGCAGGAAGCGGAGTGGATATTTTGCAACGCGTATTCTGATGAAGGGAACAGGAGTTCCATGCGCCTTTGGAGGAATCTGTTGGAAGATCTTAGAAGGCGGAGAGGTGTTGTTAAGCGGTACGGCGGGGTTGTCTGAGTGAAACGAGTTCCCCGGCGTACCGCTTTGCTGTTAAACAACTCTTCGGCTTCTTAGATCCTTCCCAGATTCCGGAACGAAGCATGGAACTCCTGTTCCCTTCATCAGAATACGCGTTGCGAAATATCTGTTCCGCTTCCGGATGATTTCAAATGGAAAGTGTTAGCGAACTAAATAGCTGTCACTCGGAAACACACTGAGCAGTATCTCATCGGGCTGTGTTAGCAGCCAGCCGCAGTACACTCCCTTCACGAATTCGCGTCTTCCTTTTGTGCTCTCCCGGTTCGCCTCCAGGAGTCTGCGAAGCTTTGTAATCCTCTCCTCATCAGAATCTGACGGGCTACACTTTTCCGCAAGCTCTGAGCGGATATCATCACAGGTATGCTGCAGGACTCTTCCCCACCGCTCTCCCAGGCCGTACAGGCGCTCCATGTTATCGATCCGCCTCTGCGTATACGGTCCCGCTCCGGCGGCGGGATGCATGACAATCCTGCGGCTTTCATCTTCCGCCACCTCAAACTCCACCTCCGGCTTTGCGGCGCGCAGATAGGGCAGAAATACATACCTCAGCTCACCGGGCCCCCTGTCTTCATCGGAAAGGGGACTTTTCCCGTGTTTGAGGCTGGCCCCGTTGCAGTCGGAGCAGACCGGAAGGATATTATATGGATGGAGTGTAAGTACAGGGTATTTCTTTCTCGGGAAATAATGATCTGCCTCACCTTCTCTGTCATCAAATAAAAGCTCTCTTATGCAGACAGGACATACCTTGCCGAAATCATCATTCTCATCAGCGAACTGTTTTTTCAGCATTGCCACGCTGAACTGCGCATGAGTGTTTCCTCCAGGCGGAAACCCGTTCTTTACAGCCTTATAAACCTCATTGCACAGAGCGCACAGCACATCTCTTTCACGGTCCGTAAGCTCCCGGAACTGATAGGAGTCATCATCAATATGTTCCTCAAACACCGCGTCATGCTCGAACCCATCGCACACATCCGCGCGCTCCAGATATGTCAGCTCAAACAGAGCCTCCACCGCGCGTTTCACAGGTTTTCTCTTAAGCAGATACTTAAGATCCTCCTCTATCTCCTCTGAAAGTTCATCAAAATCCAGTTCCTGTACAAAAGTCCTTATCGAATACTCCAGTATGGTGCGGATCATTTTCATAATCCTGTTCAGAACATCCGAACAGGATGCCCGCTTTACTTCCAGAAACATTTTTTGTTATCTCCTCGTTTTTGTACTTCTGTCTGCCAAAATGACAAAAATCTCTACCTGTCTTTCAGCAGATGTATCTTATCCAAAAGCCGGAGGCGCAGATATCCGGACCCCACCATTTTAAGGCAGGCTTCCAGCTTCTCTACATCCTCTTCCTCCTCCAGAAGCTTTTTCACTCTTCCATAGGAATAACTCCCCACACTGTGCTCCGTGCCGAAGAGCGCCTCCATGATCTCGTTGCGGCTTCCGCCGAATGTAGACGCGCGTATACTCTGGCAGCTCACCGCCCCGTTCTTCTGCCGGAAATAGTAAAGCTGCTCTGGAAATGCGTCCGTCAGCATAAGTGTAGAATGTGTGGCGACCACAATCTCATGCATTGCCCTGCTGCCCTCAAAGATCTTCTGGATATCCGACACAAAATCGATATTCCATCTCTCATTCAGATAGACATCCGGCTCATCGTAGAGAAACAGGCACTGGCTGCTGTGACTCTGTCTGCCCATCGCAAGGAGTCCCATGCGGACGAGATACATGTACTCGCCCTCACTGAGCGCGTTTTCCTCCAGAATATCCTCTGTCCCCCGCAGGCGGAATGTAAGATGACACTCTTTTAAGATACCTCTGCCGCGCGCGAGAATAAGCTTGGACAGAAACTCTATAGGATCCTGATAGCCCTCCGTCAGACTCTTCACGTACCTGACGCCGTCCTCTTTGAGGCATGGCTCAAACAGATATGTAAGCGCCCGGTCTGAGTGGCCGTCCTTTTCATCAACCGTCTCGTCCTGGTAGAGACGGAGTGTATCCCAATGCGCCATCTCAAACACAGGTCCATACTGGGGGAGCTCATCTGCCAGCTCCTCCGCCCGTTTCGCGTCCAGGACAAGGGATAGGCTGACGGGAGATGGTTCATCCGACACCCGGGATAAGATCTCTTTCCGGCACCGCATCTGGATACCGGCCTCGTCCGTTCCGGCGCCTCCCGGCAGCACAGAGAGGAAAGCGGCCAGTGCAAGGACCGCATTCTTTTCATCGATAAACATACAGATCGGATTTTCCTCCAGGCTCTTAAGAGATCGAAGGATCTCACCGATCCGCCGCTTTCGTTCGCCCGCATCCGCCATAGACCGCCCCAGAAGACTTAAGTCAAACAGATCGCTCTGGAGAGAATCCTTTGGCGAACTGACCATGATATCGTAAAAATTATTATTCGCGCCGGAAGCGCAGGTCATCACATAGTCCGGAAGGAATTCCCGATGGTTCTCAAATGAGGAAAGTACAAGTTCCCCCTCCTCCCCTTCCTGCTTCACCCGGATTAACAGGCTTCCCTCTGCACCTTTGTTTGTCACCTCCACCCGGTAATTTCCATTCCGATATATTTCATAGATCAAAATGAAATCAAAACCCGGGACCTCGTCCTGGACAATCCGGGAAAACAAAAGGCAGATGGCTTCCAGAAACACGGACTTGCCTGAACCGTTCAGTCCGATGAAAAACCGGATCGGAATGCCGTCATAAAACAATTCTCCGTCCGGACGGTTATTAAAATCTACACAGGTGTTTTTCAGATGCTTATATCCGTCTATCTTGATTTGTATCAGCTTCATATATCAATACTCCTTTGGCTGAGCCCACACCCAGGTATCGATGGGGATCGGGCGCCCTCTGTGATCCAGGATCGGCTGTCTCTCCTCCCCCTGCCCGTACTCTCTGTAATAATTCAGATAGAATCCTTCTCTCTTCTCCAAAAGTCCCGCATGTTCCAGCATATGCACAGCCGCTGTCACATCCTGTATCCCGTGTCTTCGGCCCGGATGAGCTTCCTGGCCGGCATTTTCCTCACGCATGGCAATCTGCCGGTGCGCCATATGGCAGGCCAGCGGCTGCATCGCAAGAAGGAATTCTTCATACACCGCCTGCTGGAAAGCTGAGAGTGTTCCCAGGAATTTTCTCATCTGGCCGGAGAGTCCCTGCGTCCTGGAGTATTCCTTCCCGTTCCATGCGCCCTCTGCACTTTCTTCCAGAATTCCTGAAACAGACGTGTCCGCCTCATATGAAATCGTCCGGATATTCCGAATATATCCGAAGTCCTGCTGCTCGCTGATCAATCCCTCTGCCAGATTCATTTCCGTCTCCGCGTATGCGGCCGGCTCCATCCGGATTACCTGCACCTGTTCCTGATCCAGTCTTCTCAGGCGGATATGTCCCAGACTCCCATACTCAGATTCAGACGCCAGATGATTTCTCTCCAGGAACTGAACCTCCATGCCATACGGAAGATCCGACACTCTGAGGTTCTGCCACTCTGCGAAGGGCACCTGGATGCACTCCAGATACATGTCGTAGCAGCACTCCTTCCCAGACGGGGCGATCCAGTATCTGTTCCGCTCATACTGACGAGGCAGCTGCTCTTTCGCTCTCTCGTAAAGTGCCTTTATCTTCTTGAAATTAGTCTGGCGCAGCTTATCAAGAAGTTCCAGAATCTCTTCTGCTTTCCTCACATAGGAGAAACATTTCTCCGCTTCTTTTGCAAATCTCGTCTGCATCTCATATGCTGCTTCCGGCACGGGGATCTCTTCCAGCACTCGTCTGCTGAGAGAACTCTGAAACGATGTGGAGGTCTTCGCATTTTCCTTTATGTAATGCCGGATAAAGGGATGAGAAAGCCACCCGAAAAGGAATTCCGGCACAATGCGGCTTCCATCCCCTCTGATCCGCACCGTATTCAGACCGAACACAAGACGCTCATCCGGATCCGTCCCCTCCTTCTTCTCCCGGCCGGGAACGATTCCGCAATGTCCCAGGTGGTCGATATGGTTGATCCGGTTCATCACAAGATCTCCCGGATACAGGGTACATTTCTCGGCAGACGCCTCGTCCACCGCTTCTCTGCCGGCATCCCCAAGCCGGATCTCCCAGTTATGAAGCAGCCCTGTTGTAACATAGAGCGCCTCCTCCCCTTCACCGTCTCTGCTCTTTCCCGCCGTGCTGAATGTGATCCCTGCGCATTCGCCTAGAGTCAGTCCTTCTGTGCCCGACTTTCCGTAAGATTCTTCCACCCGCCTGATCTCATCTGAAAACCATCCGGCGAACAGCTCAGGAAGTACCGATCTAACTTTCTCTTCACTCTCCCGTGCCTGCTCCTCCACCTCTCTGATCCGGCTTAATTCCCCAGCGATCTCCCTCTGAACTTCCAGTTCCGGCACCGGGATCCTGAACTTTCTAAAGGCCGCCAGGCTCAGAGAATCGTAAACCGCTCCACGGGCTTCCGCAAGAAACTCCGGGCGGAACGCCTGCAGACAGTACATACCGTAAAGCGGATCAACCTGATCCCGGTCAAACTCCACCGCAATAATGTTATTGCTCGGAGCCATCTCCCGCCCGGCAATCCCGACCTTTCCGACTGTCCCCGTCCTGGAGAATAATACTGTACCGGGAGGAGCGATTCTCGCTTTCTTCGCGCTTTCCCCGTCAAGGCGTCTGGACGTATCCAGAACGATCCCGTTATTCAGGTCTTCAACCCGCACCAGCGGGCATCCGTCAAACTCCGGAGATGTGCTCTCCCTCTTTACCCCCACACCCGCATATATTTTTGCAGTCTGTTCAAGACTTATAATCTGTACTTTCATCTATAGATCCTCAATCAGCTTCTCCAGCCTTCTCTGGCCTTCCCACATCTGTTTCCTCAGTGCTTCCAGTTTTCTCTCTCCCGAAGCATATCCTTCCGTAACATATCCTTCCGTCCAGTAGTTTTCCGCCGCAAAAATACAGTCCTTTCTTCGGATCGCATCGGCATCTGTCACCCTTGCCACATCCTCATCGAGTTTCTTTCCCTCACAATAATTCCTCCACTGCTTAAGAATCCGTTCCATTCCCGCTTCATATCCTCTGGCCGCACATCCCGCCGCACTCTCGGCTCCTTCATGCCACTGTTCCTCACCAGCCTCCGGAAGACGGCTCGTAAAAACCGTGTAATTCTTCCTGTTGTTCTCTTCCTTCCTGATCAAGAGCATGGAAGAATAGCTCAGCGTATAGGGACTGTAGATTTTCCTCGGCAGAGAAATCACTGCCTCCAGAGTATACCTCTCAAGGATCGCTCTGCGTTCATTCTTCACTATGCGGCTGGAGGTGTTGGTCAGAAATCCCTAGGGCACGAGAACCGCACATCTGCCGCCTGTTTTCAGCCGGTGCAGAATCCGGTCCAAAAACCGGGCCGTCACTCCGCTTCGGTCCGCCCCTGCCTGATCCGTATGCGGAGGATTCGAAAACGCCAGATCCGTATACGGAGGATTCGAGAGAATCAGATCAGCTTCCGCTTTCCATCCCCATTCACCCGGTCTATTCTGTCTGTCCGCCAGGAAATCTTCCGTATACAGCGAAGCCTTCGCTCCTCCGCTGAAATACAGGTTAAAAAATGCGAGTTCCCCGGCCTCTGCCCGGATGTCGCTCCCCATAAGAACACATTCCGGGCACTGCGCATAAGCGGCGGCAAGCATCCTCCCGCTGCCAAAGGCAGGATCATACACCATCTCGCCCGGGTGCGGCTGTGCCATCTGCGCCATCATCCTGCACAGAGCCTCCGGCGTAATAAAGTCCTTAATCAGGCTTTCCTGTATCATAAATTCAAGGACATACTGGAAGATAAATGAGGCGTTTTTCCTCCTGGCCGCCTCATTTCCAGCCTCAGCCATCAGCAGCATTTCTTTTACACATTCCCTGCATTCACGAGGAGCGGCCGCCAGCCCCCTTTCTGTCTGCCAGGATCTCTCCGGTATTCGGGAGTATCTTTCCAGCAGCTCCGGCACTACATACCTCCAGTCTCCATCCTCAGTCACTGGAAAATCCCTCACGCGTTCTCCCTCAGATACCGCATACAGGCAGACCGACAGATCCAGGAGAAGGCTTTTCGGATCAGTCTCTCCAAGAAGTCCCGGCATAGCCTGCACAGCATGTTTTATTGATTCCATATCAAATCCGCTCATTCTGTATGATTGTCAAATCCTTTCATGATCTCTTCCATAATCTCTGTGCTGCTCTTTCCAAGGACGCGAATCCTTGCTTT
Organism: uncultured Mediterraneibacter sp.; assembly: GCA_944384505.1. Lineage (GTDB taxonomy): Bacteria > Bacillota > Clostridia > Lachnospirales > Lachnospiraceae > Mediterraneibacter. Next base: position 3,364 of record CALWTQ010000086.1, on the reverse strand, counting down.
CAGAAATTTCTCCTCCTCTTCCAGTTCATCAAAAGAAGGGAGCGGCTCTTTCTCCTTTCTGATGTACCGGGCCGGGTGGAGCGAATACTCTTTCTCTGCCACCTCTACTGTCTCTGCCACTGCCGTCCTTTCCCACAGTCCGGAATCCTTCTCCGGGGCAGAGTACAGGCCCTTGCGGTACATCTCCCATGCAGATTGAAGCAGTCCTGCCTCTTCATCAGAAAGCCGTACTCGTCTGCCCTCACGAATCCCCATCTCCCTTCCATCGATAAACAAGATGCGGTTTCTGCACTCGTCCGGCTTCTTCCTCTCTATGATCCAGAGGGATGCAGAAATCTTTGTACTGTAGAACATTCCCTGAGGCAGTACGAGAACTGCTGAAATGATATCATCCCGGATCATCCCCTGCCGGATCTGCCGTTCTGCCGCAGCGCCGCCCTCCAGTGTACTGCTCCCAAGGATTACCGCCATTTTCCCGGTATCGTTCAGATGATACAGCATATGCTCCACCCATGCAAAGCTGCTCTTCTTTCTCGGCGGAATCCCGTATTTCCACCTCGGATCATAGGACAGAGGGTTTCCCGCCCACTCTTTTGAGTGAAACGGAGGATTTCCCACCACGAAATCAGCTTTCAGCCCCGGATGAAGGTCTTTCACAAAAACATCCGCCGTGCCTTCGCCCATATCAATGCGCATCCCGTGGATCGTTCCGTTTGCCATAGCTATTTTCCTGGCGCTTTGAGACAATTCCTGTCCATAAAGGCAGATACTTTCCGCATGCCCTATACGTTTTGCGCTGCCTGCGTTCTCTGCATTGTGCACCTTTCCTGCGTCTGATTCTCTCTGACGCCTCATGTGATCCGCCACGCCGAGCAGAAAACTTCCGGAACCGCAGCACGGATCATAGATACTAAGTTCCGTCAGCCCACTCCCCGTCTGACCGTCTCCCAGCATCTCCGCCGCAAGTTCCACGATCTGCCGGGGCGAATAATATTCCTCCAGCTCTTTTCCAACAGAAGCCGGCACCGCCCAGGACATGAGGTTCTCAAACACTTCCGAGAGGACAGCGTCCGTCTCCTTGCCTTCCGGAATATCTGCAAAAACATCGTACGCCGCATTCAGACTCCTGTCGTCAAATTCCAGCCACTTTGTCTTTTGCTCAAGAAGCTCCCTGTAGTCCCGATCCTTTTCACATAGTTCCCGCACAGCAGCATACGCTCTTTCTCTCACTACGCCGTCTGTGTCTCTTAACCCGGCAAAGTCCGCGTTCGCCCTTCTAAGCATGAGAAAAACAAACAGAAGCTCCATCACCTCCTGCCGTTCCTTCCCTTCTGTACATTCCTTAAGTCTCATCAGCTTCTCGTACAATTCCATGAAAAGCACTCACCATATACCCTTTCTGGCATTCTCCATCCTGCCGGTTCCTTTTCTACTGATAGTTCACAATCGTAAGCTGAACGGTCCTCCGCCCCATATATTCGTTGACCGAAGGATAATATGTAAAAGACATCACCGGCTTTGTCTTCATCGCCTTTAAGCATGCCTCCACATCCCCGAAATACACTGCCTCCATCTGATTGCCCTGAGCATCCTCCAGCCTGCACTTGAGGACATTGCGGTTTTTCCCGAAGATCCCGGGACGGATTACCCGGAGATTACGCTCAGCAAATAAAGGTTTTGGATTTCCTTTTCCAAATGGCTCCAGAAGCTCCAGTTCATTGATCAGCTGCTCCGTAATATATGGGAAAGGAAGCTGCATATCGATTGAGACTTTCTCCATCAGATCCTCATCCGTCAGCTCGCAGAGCTCATTGATCGTCTCCCGGAAGCGGTCCACATTCTCTTCCTCCAGGGACAGCCCCGCCGCCAGCTTATGCCCGCCGAACTTGGTGAACAGCGCCCGGCACCTGCACATCTGAGCGAACATGTCGTAAGCCTCGATGGAACGTCCTGACCCTTTCACGCCTTCCTCAGACTTAGTCAGTACAAATACCGGACGATAATAGCGCTCCCTAATCCTCCCTGCAATGATTCCTGCAATGCTCTCATGACAGTCCGGCATATAAACTACAAGAACTTTGTCCTCCTTAAGAGGTGTAGTCTCGATCAGATTCACCGCCTCAGCCACACCCCGCTCGGTCATTTCCTTGCGGCTGTCGTTTAATGCTTTTAGGTCCTCAGCCAGCATGACAGCATCCCGGCGTGTCCGCGCGTTTAAAAGATCCAGCGCCCGCTTCGCCGTATCCAGTCTGCCGCTGGCGTTGATACAGGGGCCGATCACGAACCCGATATGATATGCATTCAAACGGTCCACATCAATCCCCGTACACTCGATCAGCGCTTTCAGCCCCGGATTCTGCGTCCGTTTTAGCATCTCCAGGCCCTGTTTCACAAAGATCCGGTTCTCCCCGGCCAGATCCATCACATCCCCCACTGTGGCAATCGCCACATTTTCCATCAGGTAATCCACGTCCTCCGGATCCCGCTGCATCACATTATACAGAGCCTCGATCAGCTTGTACGCCACTGCCGCTCCGCACAGCCCCTTAAACGGATACTCACAATCTGCACGATGCGGGTCAACCACCGCGTCCGCGTGGGGAAGCAGATACTCCTTCTCCCCATTCATCTCTATATACGGAACCTCATGGTGATCTGTCACAATCACCGTCAGACCGTTCTCTTTTCCATAAGCAATCTCATCCGCCGCAGCAATCCCATTATCACACGTAATGATCGTATCAATCCCATCATCCAAAGCACGGTCTATAAGCATCCGGTTCAGCCCGTACCCATCCTTAATCCGGTCCGGAATGTCCGTATCCACATCCGCTCCCAGGCCCGTCAAGCCTTCCTGCAGGATATAAGTGGCATTTACACCATCAATATCATAATCCCCGATTACCCGGATCGGCTTCTCCTCCCGGATCTTTTCTGCCAGAATCTCCACCGCCCGGTCCATATCCTTCATCAACATCCCGTCATACAGATCCGCAATCGTGCCGTTCAAATAGAAATCCACAGCTTCATCCCCCACGATATCCCGGTTGCGGATCAGACGTGCTAAAATCGGGGAGATGTGATACTTCTCCCCGATTGCGTTAAAATCTGCTTTTTTCATGGTAATAAACCAGCGTTCCATCGTAATTCCTCTATTCCTATCAATAATTCTGCCGTAAATATCAACACTTAGCGTTATTTTATCCTATTTAACGGTCAAATACAATTCTTTCTCTAAAATATCAGTTTTACAGCTATTTAGCGTACTAACAATTCCTGTAACTCATGTCCGGAAGCGGAGCGGATGGTTTGCGATACGTATTCTGTGAAAGGGGACAGCCGGGAGATGTTCCGTTCCAGAATC
>CALWTQ010000085.1 GCA_944384505.1 uncultured Mediterraneibacter sp. | reverse complement strand
CTTTCACAGAATACGTATCGCAAACCATCCGCTCCGCTTCCGGACGTGAGTCACAGGATATGTTAGTGCACTAAATAGCTGGAAATAACAGAAAATTGGATAAAAGAAAAACATCACTGAAATATCAGCAATGTTTTGCCTTTATAGAGCTGTCTAGGGGACTTGAACCCCCGGCCTCCGCCTTACCAAGGCGACGCGCTACCGACTGCGCCAAGACAGCATATTTATTTTTTGGCTTCATACGCAACACCTAATATACACCAGCGGGGATATACTTGTCAAGAAAAATATGAAGATACTTAAAGGGAGTTATTGAACTTTATAGCTGAGCTCTTGTAAATACTGCACTTGTGATCCTTCTCTTTTTATGATAAGATAGACTCCACGAAGTTTTTGCGTTAATTAGAGGAGGAAAATATGGAAAACGAAGCTGTTTCTAAGAATTTTATCGAGCAGGAGATTGACAAGGACCTGGCAGAAGGGGTATATGATCATGTCTGCACCCGTTTCCCGCCCGAGCCGAACGGTTATCTTCATATCGGACATGCCAAGTCTATTCTTTTGAATTATGGGCTGGCTCAGGAGTACGGCGGGACGTTCCATATGAGATTTGACGATACAAATCCGACGAAGGAGAAGATGGAGTTTGTGGATTCCATCAAAGAAGACATTAAGTGGCTGGGCGCGGACTGGGGAGATCATCTCTATTTTGCATCGGACTATTTTGACCAGATGTATGAGTGCGCTGTAAAGCTCATTAAAAAGGGAAAGGCGTTTGTCTGTGATCTGACGCCGGATCAGATGAGAGAGTACCGCGGCACGCTTAAGGAGCCGGGGAAGGAGAGTCCGTACCGGAACCGTTCTGTGGAGGAGAACCTTCGCCTTTTTGAAGAGATGAAGGATGGAAAATATAAAGACGGAGAGAAGGTGCTCCGCGCGAAGATTGATATGGCTTCTCCCAATATTAATATGAGAGATCCGATTATTTACCGTGTGGCTCATATGACACATCACAATACAGGGGATAAGTGGTGCATTTATCCGATGTATGATTTCGCGCACCCGATTGAGGACGCTATTGAGGGAATTACCCATTCAATCTGTACGCTGGAATTTGAGGATCACAGGCCGCTGTACGACTGGGTGGTGCGCGAGTGCGAGTTTGAGAATCCGCCCCGCCAGATTGAATTTGCCAAGCTGTATCTGACCAACGTAGTGACTGGAAAGCGTTATATTAAAAAGCTGGTTGAAGACGGCATCGTAGACGGATGGGATGACCCGAGACTTGTGTCGATTGCGGCTCTTAGAAGACGGGGATTCACACCGGAGTCTATCAAGATGTTTATTGACCTGTGCGGGGTATCCAAGGCACAGAGCTCGGTGGATTACGCTATGCTTGAGTACTGTATCCGGGAGGACCTTAAGATGAAGAAGTCCCGTATGATGGCAGTACTGGATCCGATCAAGCTTGTGATTGATAATTATCCGGAGGGACAGGTAGAGTATCTGGATGTGGCGAACAACCTGGAGAATGAGGGACTGGGATACCGCAAGGTTCCGTTTTGCCGTGAACTTTATATTGAGAGAGATGATTTTATGGAAGAGCCGCCGAAGAAGTATTTCCGTCTCTTCCCGGGAAATGAAGTGAGGCTGATGCACGCGTACTTTGTGAAGTGCGTAAGTTTTGTTAAGGATGAGAATGGAAGAGTGACTGAGGTTCACTGTACCTATGACCCTGAGACGAAGGCGGGAAGCGGATTTACCGGACGGAAGGTCAAAGGGACGATCCATTGGGTTCCGGCTCCGTTTGCGCAGAAGGCGGAGGTAAGGCTGTATGAGAACCTGATTGACGAGGAAAAGGGCGTCTACAATAAAGAGGACGGGTCTTTGAACCTGAATCCGGATTCCCTGAAAGTAGTAAAGGATGCTTATGTGGAGCCAAGTTTTGAGGGCGCGGGGGCGTATGACAGCTTCCAGTTTGTGAGAAACGGCTATTTCTGTATTGACTCCCGCGATTCGTCACCGGAGCATCTGGTCTTTAACCGGATTGTGTCCCTTAAGAGCTCATTTAAGCTCCCGAAATAGAAAGTGATATAAAACTGATATGAATGAGTTAACTATCAGCCTGAAAACAGGGGACAAGGTCCCTTTGTATGAACAGATCTACGAATATATTAAGGAAGAGATCCGGAAAGGCACGATACCAAGTGGAGAAAAGCTCCCCTCCACACGCTCTCTCTGCCGTTATCTTGAAGTGAGCAGAAGTACTGTAGAGCTGGCGTATGAACAGCTTCTCTCAGAGGGATATATTGAGGCCCAGCCGTACAGAGGCTATTTTGTTTCTCAGATTGAAGGGCTTTATCAGTTTGACGGAAATCGGGGGGGACAAGAGGAGCATGAGAGAGAGACGGAAAGAAAATATGAATATGATTTTACGCCTAATGGAGTAGATCTGAACAGTTTCCCGTATAATGCATGGAGAAAGTTGTCCAGAGAATGCCTGACAGATGACCGGGCGGAGCTTTTCCGCCTGGGGCTTCCCCAGGGCGAATACGGGCTCAGGAAGGCGATCAGCAGCTATCTGCATCAGGCCAGGGGTGTGAACTGCAGTCCGGGCCAGATCATTGTGGGGGCCGGCAATGACTATCTGATGATGCTTCTATGCGCGGTCCTGGGAGTCGGCCACAGGGCGGCAATGGAAAATCCTACTTACCGGCAGGCGTACCGTCTCTTTAAAAACTTATCGTATGAAGTCTGTACAGTGGATATGGATGCAAAAGGGATGAGAGCAGATGCGCTTGAAAACTCCGGCGCGGATATCGCGTTTGTAATGCCTTCTCACCATTACCCGCTGGGGACGGTTATGCCGATCAAAAGGAGGATGGAGCTTCTTAAGTGGGCAGAAGAAAAGGAAGGCAGATATATTATCGAGGATGATTATGACAGTGAATTCCGCTACAAAGGCAAGCCAATTCCGGCGCTGCAGGGATATGACAGAAATGGAAAAGTGATCTATATCGGAACTTTTTCAAAGTCTATTGCCCCAGCGATCCGTATGAGTTATCTTGTGCTCCCGGACTCACTGTTTGCTTTATATAAAGAGCGATGCGGATTTATCAATTCTACTGTCTCAAAAGTAGATCAGCTGATCCTCCAGAAGTTTATAGAGGATGGATATTATGAGAGGCACTTGAATAAAACAAGAGCCCTGTATCGGAGCAGACACGACACACTGCTTGCCGCGTTAAAAGAGATGGATCCAGGTATCCGCATCTCAGGGGAAAATGCGGGCGTTCACCTTCTGCTTCACTTTCGGGACGGGCGTAGTGAGGAAGAGCTGATTCGCAGGGCGGCAGAGAAGGGAGTAAAGGTATACGGGCTGTCCGAATACTATGTGGATGGAAGAGAAACAGCTGGAGAGACTGTTATCCTGCTGGGCTATGCGAATATGAATGAAGAAAGAATAAAAGAGGCTGTGAGGCTTCTTGATGATGCGTGGCGGAAAACGCAATAAAAAGAGCTGTCTGTGATATGATTCCCCTTAAGTAGACAGGGGGCATATCACAGGCAGCCCTTTTTATTTAATCGGGTACTGCGGGCACTGCGTCGGCAGGGATAGGACACACATAGCCGCCTGCGGTACGTTTTTCAAATTCGGTTCTGGCCGCCGCTAATATGTCAGGCTCTTCGATCAGGTCAACAGCAGTTGCAGCAATGACCTTCGCTGCATGGACAGCAGCTTTTTTCCCGATGGAACTGCCGTCGCAGGACACATTCTGCCAGCTGTGACCGGGACAGCCGTTAGGCCAGGAAGCTACGTGGATCTGCGCTGTCGGCGTAAGCCAGCTGACGTCTCCTACATCAGTAGAACCAGGAGAAAATGCTTCTCCCTGGTAGAGCGGCGCAAGGAAATCATTCATGGAGTGTCCGAAGTCCTTCTGCATCTGCTGTACCTTTTCCCGGAGCAGAGGATCATTCTCAGCCCCGAGTCCCGGAACGTGATCTTTCCCGTTATATGTATCTGCAAGCTGATCCGCGAACTCAAGTTCTTCCGGAGTATGCTCAGGCACGCCGAGTTCTTCAAAGTTCGCGTACAGTGCTTTTTCAAGAACAGAGTTGCTGACAGTGTCTGCAAGCCCATCGATGAATTTGCGTTCCAGCACGGTGTCAGTCATAAGGGCAGCTCCGTCCGCAATGCGGTCCACGCGGGCCTGAAGCTCTACAGCCTCAGCCACATGATTGGAGCGCACCATGTAGAGGACGCTGGCGCGTGGCTGTACCACATTAGGGCTCAGTCCGCCGGCGTCAGTGATCGCATAATGGATTCTCGCTTTATCGCTCATATGCTCTCTTAAAAACTGGACGCCGATATTCATAAGTTCCACTGCGTCCAGAGCACTTCGTCCCATTTCCGGAGCGCCTGCTGCGTGAGATGCGATTCCTGTGAATTTATACTGTGTCTGGATGCAGGAATTGGAAGAACCGGTGCGCACCTCATTCACATCCTCGGGATGCCAGGTGAGCGCGGCGTCCAGAGATTTCCAGAGGCCGTCCCTTGCCATAAATGCTTTGGCGGCGCCGCCTTCTTCTCCGGGGCAGCCGTAGAGGATCACAGTCCCTTCATGGCCGGTTTCCTCAAGGTATGCCTTTACGCCAAGAGCCGCTCCAAAGGCTCCCGCGCCAAGAAGATTGTGCCCGCAGCCATGACCGCATCCGCCCGGGACGATTTCCTTTTGTTCCAGGCTCCCTGCTTCCTGGGAAAGGCCGGAGAGAGCGTCATATTCTGCAAGAATACCAATCCGGGGACTCCCTGTCCCGAAAGAAGCAGAGAATGCTGTCTCAATCCCGCAGACCCCGCGCTCTACATGAAAGCCTTCTTCCTCCAGTACTCTGCAGTAGTATGCAGCGGATTTATTTTCCTTTAGAGAGAGCTCGGCATATTGCCAGATCTGATCCGCTGTCTGGCAGATCAGATCTTTCTTAGCTTCAATTGTATCAATTGCTGTCTGTTTTTCACGAGTCATATCTGAAGTCTCCTTATTAATATCGTAACAGTTCACACTAAATTCCCAAACTGCTGTTTAATATCTCAGTTTTACAGGACTTTAGAAAGAAAATCCTGCAGTCTCGGATGCTGAGGATGCTCAAAAAGCTCAGCAGGATCTCCCTGCTCAAGAAGTTTCCCGTCCGCCATAAAGAGCAGCCGGTTTCCAACCTCGCGGGCGAATCCCATCTCGTGTGTCACAACGACCATAGTCATACCTTCATTCGCAAGTTCCTTCATTACATCGAGGACCTCGCCGACCATCTCGGGATCCAGAGCGGAAGTCGGTTCATCGAAAAGCATCACTTCCGGTTCCATGGCAAGAGCGCGGACAATGGCAACACGCTGCTTCTGACCGCCGGAAAGCTGGATCGGATAAGCATCCGCGCGGTCTTTAAGTCCTACACGGTCAAGAAGTTCAAGTGCCTTTTTCTCAGCCTCTTCTTTTGAGATTCCTTTTACTTTCATGGGAGCCAGCGTCATATTGTCAAGGATTGTTTTGTGGGGGAACAGATTAAAATGCTGGAAAACCATCCCCATTTTCTGACGAAGTTTATCGATATTTAACTTTACGGTTTTTCCGTCAGGCGTCTTATACTTTTTCTTTGTGATGTCAATACCGTTGAAGATGATGGATCCTCCGGTAGGCTCTTCCAGAAGATTTAAGCTTCTTAAGAAGGTGGATTTTCCGGATCCGGAAGGTCCGATTACTGCCATAACGTCTCCTTTGTTGATATCTACGGTGATCCCGTCCAGAGCCTTGATGGCCCCGCCTTTATAATATTTTTTCAGATCCGTTACCTGAATCATGCTATCTCTTGTCGCCACGGCTCATCTTCCTTTCTATATACGCGATAACTTTGGAGGTGGGGAAGCAGAGACAGAAGTAGATCGCTGTCGCCACCAGCAACGGTTCAATAATAATAAATGTAGCTCCGCGGACCGCATTCACTGCGGACATGATATCCTGTACGCCGATCGTGTAGGTGATGGCTGATTCCTTTATAATCACGACGAACTCATTTGCGATTGAGGGAAGGATATTTTTAATCGCCTGCGGAAGAATGATATACCGCAGATTCTGCCCCTGGGAGAGTCCGAGTGAACGGGCTGCCTCTGTCTGCCCGGAATCAATAGACTGGATACCGGAACGGATGATCTCACACAGATATGCTCCGGAGTTCATTCCAAGGGCCACTACGCCCGGAAAGAAGCGGTCAAATCTTATGAAGCCTAAGATCTGAAAGCTGGGCAGCTGGATAATGCTGAATATACCATAATAAATGATGAAGATCTGTACGACCACCGGGGTAGAGCGCAGGATTTCAACATAAGCGGTAGCGATAAATTCCAGCGGGTTAAACCGGCTGACAAGGGCCAGAAACCCTTTTTCACGGGCGTGACCGTCCGCATCGATTCCAAGTGCGCGGAAAGGTCTGAGATTCGACATGCGCATCAATGCGAGAATCAGCGCAAGACAGAATCCGATGATCACCGTAAACAGCGCCAGAAGGATCGTTACCAGGGTCCCCTGCCAGAAAAGTTCAGCGTACGGCGCGATCAGAGGGAAATTTTCAATCTTAATAAATTGATCCATGAGTTACTCCTTTCATCCAGAAAAAACGGGCTCCCTTGAGGGCGCCCGTCCACTCATTTACTGTATATCGCCGTTTTCATCAAGAAGTCCTTCGTATGTCTGTCCTGATGCAAGTTCATTGGCTTCAGCAACAAACTGATTCATACTTCCGTCTTCAACAGCGGCTGCGATTGCTTCGTTCACGGCTGCGAGAAGTTCCGGATTGTCCTTGCATACGCCGATAGCAGAACCTGTTATATCAGTAGGAACGTCCAGAACAAGTTCAAGTTCCGGATAATTCTGCTGATAGCTCTTTGCTACATCTGTCTCAATATAAGCAGCGTCAAGTTTGCCGGAGATAAGCTCGGAAATGATATCCGTCACCTTCGGAAGAGAAATGATATCAGCATCCGCGCTGTTTTCGTTGGCAAGGTCAAGCTGAAGGGAACCTGTCTGAGCGCCTATTCTGACGTCAGATTTATTGAGGGCCTCAAAGGAATTGTAAGTATCCGCGTTATCCTTTACTGTTACGACTGACTGGGCTCCCTGGTAGTAGATGTCAGAGAATTCCATGATGGACTCTCTCTTTTCATCCGGAGCAAGTCCCGCCATGCCAAGATCGACAGATTTTGTCTGCAGTTCACTTAAGACGCCATCGAAGTCAACTGTGACTACTTCCAGTTCCAGCCCCATATAATCAGCGATGTACTGAGCCAGGGCCATATCAAATCCGGCAAGGGTAGGATTCCCATCCTCGTCTACGGCATAAAACTCATAGGGGGCAAAGTCAGGACTTGTAGCTACTGTGAGTTTCCCGGCAGTTACTGTCTGCACTTCTCCGCTGTCATCTCCCCCTGCAGTGCTTTCCGTGGAATCAGCTGTGGAATTATCCTCATTACTGCTTCCGCATGCCGCAAACGACATAGCAGTGCATGCCGCAAGAAGCAAAGCTAATACTCTTTTTTTCATAAATGTTCCTCCTTAGATAATGAATAAATATAAATATAATGCATAAACTCAGGTGTTCATTAATAATATCCGATTTTTTAGGATTAATCAAGAGAAAAACAGCAGTGTCTTACATAAAAATAGACATGAACATGGGACGCCACAACTTAAAGATCATAGCGCCCCATATGAAATATCTGTTTACCGGCAGGGGGGATCCGGATTAATTCTTATCGCTGTCCGCCTTTGCCGTTTCTGCTTCCTGCTCAGCCGGCTCTTCGGATTCTCTTGCAGGGGTGTCTTCCTCAGACGGCTCTGAATCATCTTTTCCTTTTTTTAAAGAAACATACTCGCGGCCTGCAGGCTGGAGGTCGGCATCAAGATCGAAATCCTCATCTTCTGTAAAATCTGTCTCGCTTTCATCCGGGCTGTCGGAATCTTTCCTGCAGAAATATGCAGCTGCAAGTCCGACCACTGTTCCGATGACGGCGAAAACGCCCAACCATTTTATCAGCTTTTTCAATGTTAAGTTCTCCTTTCCTTGTTAAAGGTTTTTATAAAGAAGATGTGCCCCGCATATAACTCATAGAGAGGACATCCCGAATATGTTTCCTATTTTAATACTTTTTAATCACAATTACAATACGGGGTTTTTCAGAAATAATATTTTACAGAAAGGGAAAAGTATAGTATAATTCAGAAGGCGGTCAATTATAAGCGCCGCTCATAAATATCTAAAAGCACAATACGCAGGAGGAATGAAAATGGTAAAAGCAGTAGTTGGTGCAAACTGGGGCGATGAAGGCAAGGGCAAGATCACAGATATGCTCGGGAAAGAGGCTGATATCATCGTCCGCTTTCAGGGCGGAGCGAACGCAGGCCACACGATCGTGAACGATTATGGTAAATTTGCGCTGCATACACTGCCGTCCGGTGTGTTTTACGGACATACAACGAGCATCATCGGCAATGGGGTTGCGCTTGATGTAGAGAAACTGTTCAATGAGATCCGGTCTATTGTGGACCGCGGGGTCCCGATGCCTAAGATTCTTGTGTCGGACAGAGCGCAGATTGTGATGTCTTATCACAAGGCTTTTGACGCATACGAGGAAGAGAGGCTGGGAGGGAAGTCTTTCGGATCCACAAAGTCAGGAATCGCGCCTTTTTATTCTGATAAATACTCGAAAATCGGATTCCAGGTCAGCGAGCTGTTTGACGATGAACTGCTCAGAGAAAAGACAGTCCGCGTCGCTGAACAGAAGAACGTCCTGCTGGAGCACCTTTACCATAAACCGTTGATTCATCCTGATGAATTATATAAGGAACTCATAAAATATAAAGAGATGGTGGAGCCGTATGTATGCGATGTGTCGCTCTACCTTCACAATGCGCTGAAGGAAGGAAAGAATGTCCTTCTGGAAGGCCAGCTGGGGTCTCTGAAGGATCCGGATCACGGGATCTATCCCATGGTAACTTCTTCTTCTACGCTGGCAGCTTATGGAGCTATCGGAGCGGGGATTCCGCCGTACGAGATTAAGCAGATCATTACAGTATGCAAAGCTTATTCCAGCGCTGTGGGCGCAGGGGCGTTTGTCAGCGAGATCTTCGGCGATGAGGCGGAAGAGTTAAGAAGGCGCGGCGGCGACGGTGGTGAGTACGGCGCGACGACAGGCCGTCCGAGGCGTGTGGGCTGGTTTGACTGTGTGGCGTCCAAATACGGCTGCAGGATGCAGGGGACAACAGACGTGGCGTTTACTGTTCTTGATGTTCTGGGGTATCTGGACGAGATCCCGGTATGCGTGGGATACGAGATCAACGGCGAAGTGACAACAGACTTCCCGGTTACGCATCTCCTGGAGAAGGCAAAGCCGGTGATTAAAAAGCTCCCGGGATGGAAGTGCGATATCCGCGGCATAAGAAAATATGAAGAACTTCCGGAAAACTGCAGGAAGTATATTGAATTCATTGAGAAGGAAATCGGCTATTCGATCACAATGATCAGCAATGGACCTGGAAGAGAAGATATCATTTACAGGACAGCAAAGCAGTAAAAAATAGGATGGAAACAGGCAGAGGTTTGATGACCTGAACCGGCGGCGGGATATCCTGCCGCCGGAATTTGTCTATCCCGCCGGGCGGCGGGACGGCCAGATATGGATGCCCGCGGAATAAGGTATATTCCCCCTGACTGACGCATAGAATATAATGCTGAGATAAAATGAAAGGGGGTATTTTATGCGTCAGGACAACATGGAACCGGCGAGAAATATGATATCGATGGAAGAATACCTGAAAAAGAGACAAGCGATAAAAAAGGGGAGTACCGCTGATAAAACGGAGTTTAGAGAAACGGCGGCATCCGCGCTGCAGCTGGCAGAGCTGCTATTTGTCTGAAGATTTGCCTGACTTACCCGTGCTTCCGTTCCCCGGTGCTCCGGCATCACTGGCACGACTGCCTGATCCTTTGAGAAAACGGGCAGTTAACATGTAACCGTATATAAGTACGGGAACAAGGATGGTGGCTGCAACGGATGCTTTCAGCAGTCCGGGGGCTGCCGGCGAATCAATAAGAGCAAATATAAGCGTACATGCATACATACAGATGAGCAGTACTGCGCCAATAAGTGCAAGGATGCGTTTTATATTCTTCATAAAGACAATTCCCTTTCCTGATTGAGTACATTCATGCGGAGTATTTTCTCCCGGCATACGCTGTGTGCGGGACTGTTAACAGTATAGCGAAAATAGTGGTTTACTGCAATCAGAAATTGGTATATAATAATTGGCGTTGGAATTCAGAGTAAAATAAGATAAAGGAGTAATATACAATGAGCGAGAAATCTTTATTAGACCAGTGGCGTGAAAAAGCTTATGACAGAAACCTGTCAAAAGACCAGCTGGAAAAATTCTGGAGCGCATATTTTACAATTGAAAAGGAAATCTATGAGAAGCTTCTCTCAGATCCTGATACAGAAGTGAAGGGCACTGTAAAGGAGCTGGCTGAGAAGTACGGGCAGGATGTTATGACAATGGTGGGATTCCTTGACGGGATCAATGACAGCCTGAAAGTTCCGAATCCGATTGAGACAATGACAGAGGATACAGAAGTAAGCCTTGCATTTGACAAGGAGAAGCTGTATATGAATATGGTTGACGCGAAGGCTGACTGGCTGTACGGGCTTCCGCAGTGGGAGAGTATCTTTGATGAGGAGACAAGGAAGCGCCTTTACCGCGAGCAGAAAGCGTCCGGCACGATCCGAAAGCCGAAGAAAATCGGGAGAAATGACCCCTGTCCGTGCGGAAGCGGAAAGAAGTATAAAAAGTGCTGTGGAAGAAATGCATAAATGAAGTATTATTTGCTGGTCTTCGGAGGGCTGTGCCTTCTGTATTATCTGGTGATTGCGGTTTATTCGCGCAGACTGAGATCGACTTTTGCGGCCTTCTGGCTGATGAGCGGCGGCGTACATCTGATTCTGGGGTGTGCGCCGCTTCCGGTATACATGTATACAATACTGAAATGGATCTGCGCATTGTGCTGGGTTCTCTTTCTGGCAGTTGAATTCCAGATTATCCGGGCCATGTTTTTAAAATGCAGGGAGGAGCTGGACTGGATCATTGTATTAGGGGCTCAGGTGAGGGGAACATACATAACGAATTCCCTTAGAAGGCGTCTTGACCGGGCGCTGGAATATCTGGAAGAGTTTCCGGATGTGCGCGTCATTGTCTCAGGAGGACAGGGGCCGGGAGAAGCGGTTTCCGAGGCAAGGGCGATGGCGGATTATCTGATCAGAAAAGGCATTCCGGCAGATCAGATCCGCCTGGAAGACAAATCCACGTCCACCCGGGAAAATCTCAGCTTCAGCCGGAAGTATGCTGACGCTGAAAAGGATAAGGTGGGGATCGTGACGAATGATTTCCACATCTTCCGGTCTTCCGTCATCGCGCGCCAGGAAGGGTATAAAAGAATCTTTATGATTCCGGCGGACTCAAATCCGGTATTCCAGATGAATTATCTTGTGAGGGAGTTCTTCGGAGTTGTACAGGTATGGATAACAGGAGGAAGATACAGATGAAACTTAGAAACGGCGTTGAGATCCCGCCGGTCGCGTTCGGCACTTACAAAGCGGCGGACGGGAAGAGCGCAGACGTGCTGCTCACTGCGATTGAGGCGGGATACAGGTGTTTTGATACAGCTTCTTTTTACGGGACGGAGAGTTATCTCGCGGAAGCGGTCCAGAGAAGCGGAATCCCAAGGGAGAAGTTCTTTATTTCGAGCAAGCTATGGAAAACGGAGATGGGATATGAAAATGTGCGCGCCGCCTTTGAGCGCACACTGGAAAATCTTAAGACGGACTATCTGGATCTGTATCTCATCCACTGGCCAAAGCCGGATCCGGATTATAAGGAGTGGAAGGCGCTGGATGCCGGCACATGGAAGGCTATGGAGGAGCTGTATGAGGAGGGAAGAGTGCGCGCTGTCGGTCTGAGTAACTTTCTGCCCCATCATATAGAAAATCTGCTGAAGAACTGCAGGATAGAACCGATGGCTGACCAGCTTGAATACCATCCGGGATACAGCCAGGAAGCCGCAGTGCGCTACTGCCAGGACAGAGATATCCTTGTACAGGCGTGGAGTCCGATTGGGAGACAGCGGGTGCTGGAGGAACCGCTGGTGAAGGAACTGGCGGAGAAGTACGGCGTGTCCCCGGCCCGGATCTGCCTGAAATTCGCAGTCCAGAGAGGGATTGTCCCGCTTCCCAAGGCCTCAGCCATTGAGCGGATGAGGGAGAACCTGGATCTGTTCTCTTTTGAGATGGAGGAGGACGATATCTGGCGTCTGGCGACGATGCCTCAGACCGGATGGTCGGGAGAACATCCGGACCGTCCCCGTGTACAGATATAGGCAGAATCCGCAGGGAGAGGGTTCCGGTATGCATGGCGCAGGCTGAACGGTCTCTGCTTTCTTTGCGGAATTCAGAATAATGTTTGAAAGTACCGGGCATAATGAATACGAATCAGCAAAAAAGAGGAGGTATTATTATGCCGGAATTAAAATGTACAGTACAGACTTGTGTCCACAATCAGCAGTATCTCTGTGATCTGGACCAGATCCAGGTGGGCGGGGACAACGCGAAAAATCCTCAGGAGACGTGCTGCGACAGCTTCCAGGAGAGAAAGGAAGGAACTTATTCCAATTCCATGTCCATGAAATCGGCATCTGACCGCTCCAACGTGGACTGCAAAGCGACAAAATGTATGTACAATGAGAACTGTGCCTGTCACGCGGGAAAGATCAGCGTGGAAGGCGGAAATGCCACGGATGCAGGCGGAACGGAATGTGCCACATTCCAGTGTCACTGCGGCTGATCCGGCAGGAAAAGAGGC
Organism: uncultured Mediterraneibacter sp.; assembly: GCA_944384505.1. Lineage (GTDB taxonomy): Bacteria > Bacillota > Clostridia > Lachnospirales > Lachnospiraceae > Mediterraneibacter. Next base: position 2,778 of record CALWTQ010000085.1, on the reverse strand, counting down.
GGCGGGCCATTTCGGGCCGCCGCCTTGTTTGTGGTTGCGCGAAAAATAAGAAAGGGGTATAATTAACCTGATCTGCATTTCAGCAGCGGATGCAGTTGTATCAAACAGAAGGGAAAAGAAGCAGATGGCAGATGAGGGCAGGCAGGAGCAGGTAAGACAAGAGGAGAGAACTCAGGAGCAGCCGCGCAGACGGAGCGGTTATTACATAAATCAGCCCGTGTTTGGGAGAAACCGCACTTCCTGGTTAAAACAGCAGTTCGGGAAGAGTGTTGCGATCTTCCTTGCGGCCGCGGCCTGTATTTTTTTGTATTTTCTTCTTCTCAGAGTAGACCAGGTATCCGGAATCGTCGGCATGTTCCTCTCGGCAGCCAGGCCGATTATCTATGGACTTGCGATTGCATATTTGCTAAATCCTATCGTGAAAAATGTGGATAAACGGCTTCTCCCGTTTCTGAACCGCAGGTTTCCGAAGTTTAGGAAAAAGGAACAGCTGTCCAGATCTGTCGGTATTTTTACTTCTCTTGTGTTCCTTCTGGCTGTGGTTGTAGCTCTTCTGAATATGATGATTCCCGAGCTGTACCGGAGTATCCGTGACATGCTGATGAATGTTCCGGCCCAGATGAACCGGTTTTTAGAAGTGTTCGGGGAGATGAACGAGGAGACGTCGACCGTGGGCCAGATTCTGGAAAGTATCATGACTGAAGGGACGAATTTCCTCCAGAACTGGATGCGGACGGAGCTGATGCCCCAGATTAATGACCTGATGTCCGGGTTAACAGTGGGGGTGCTGAATGTCCTGACGGAGATCATGAATGTCCTGATCGGCCTGATTGTGTCCGCTTATGTTCTGTTCAGCAAGGAAAAGTTTTCCATGCAGTGCAAGAAGATTACATACGCGGTTTTTAAGCCGGAGAACGCCAATATGATCCTGCACCTTACGATTAAGAGCAATGAGATTTTCGGCGGATTCATCATCGGGAAGATTATAGACTCGGCCATTATCGGGGTACTGTGCTTTATCGGGCTTTCGATTCTGAACATGCCTTATACGATGCTCGTCAGCGTTGTTGTGGGAGTGACGAACGTGATTCCGTTTTTTGGACCGTATATCGGGGCGATTCCCAGCGCGCTTCTGATCCTTTTGACCGATCCGAGAATGGGGATTTATTTTATCATATTTATCATTGCCCTCCAGCAGTTTGACGGCAATGTGCTGGGGCCGAAGATCCTGGGGGACACAACAGGGCTGAGCGCGTTCTGGGTGGTGTTTTCCATTCTGATCGCGGGAGGACTGTTCGGAGTCCCGGGAATGATCCTGGGCGTACCCACATTTGCCGTGATTTATTATGTTGTGGGAATGCTTGTAAGCAACAGACTGGAGAAGAAAAAGCTGCCGACGGACACAGAGTCCTATGACGAATACAGCTACGTGGAGTCAGACGGAACCTATGCCCGCGCGGAGAAAAATATATTCAAAGAGGAAGGGAAGAAGAAACATGCCGATTCGAGTACAAAATGATCTTCCGGTAAAGGAGATATTAGAGCAGGAAAATATATTTGTGATGGATGAATACCGGGCAGCGCACCAGGATATCCGTCCCTTAAGCATCGGGCTTCTGAACCTGATGCCCCTGAAAGAGGATACGGAGCTGCAGATCCTGCGGTCTCTGTCCAACACGCCGATCCAGGTGGATGTGACCTTTGTGCGCATGACAAGCCATGTTTCCAAGAATACATCCACCAGCCACATCTATAAGTTTTACGAACCCTTTGAGAATATCCGGGACAAGAGGTTTGACGGATTTATCATCACCGGAGCGCCGGTAGAACAGATGCCCTTCGAGGAAGTGGACTACTGGGAAGAGCTGATGAAGATCATGGAGTGGACAAAGACGAATGTAACTTCAACGCTCCATCTCTGCTGGGGAGCCCAGGCGGGAATCTATTACCACTACGGGATCAATAAGACGGATCTGCCGAAAAAGCTTTCCGGGGTATACCGTCACCGTGTGAGGAACAGGAAGGTTCCCCTTGTGAGAGGGTTTGACGACGTGTTTATGGCGCCCCACTCCAGGCATACGGAAGTGCCTCAGGAACTATTAGAGAAAGATGAGCGCATCACGATCCTGGCGGACTCCAGGCAGGCAGGCGTGTTCCTGTGCATGGCGCAGAACGGCAGGCAGATCTTCGTCATGGGCCATCCGGAGTATGACCGGGTGACACTGGACTCGGAGTATAAAAGGGATATGGGAAGAGGGCTGAATCCTCAGATTCCTGAAAACTATTACCCAGATGACGATCCGGACAATAAGCCGGTGCTGACCTGGAGGTCGCACGCGAATAACCTGTATACGAACTGGGTGAACTACTATGTATATCAGGCGACTCCGTATGATCTGTATGAAGACCGCAGGTAAGCGTCATAAGACAGTATGGCGGATAGTGCAGTAAATTTAGAAAAGAGAAATTTTTGAGGAACACGACTGAGTGTTCCTTTTTTCTTTACACAAAATTGTTATCGTAAACTCCGGTTTTTTCACTGTCCAAAAGCAAAAATATTGTGAAATTTACACAAAATTCAAAAAACTCCTTATTTTTCGGGGGGGGGGTCGAAGTAGTTATTAGACAGGACAAAGAAATATAAAAAACTATTAGACAATTCATTTTTCTGACTATCTGAAAAGTATTCCTGTCAAACTGAGAAAGGGGAAAAGATCATGCTCTCACTCGGAAGGAATCCAGGAGAATACATCGTGATCGGAGACAATATTGTCGTAC
>CALWTQ010000084.1 GCA_944384505.1 uncultured Mediterraneibacter sp. | reverse complement strand
TTGTTAATCGGCGCGCAGGGATTGTCTGAGCGGAGCGAGTTGCCCGGAGCGCCGATTTGCCCTTAAACATCTCTCCGACCTGCTAGATTTTCCGGATTCTGGAACGGAACATCGCACGGCTGTCCCCTTTCACAGAATACGTATCGCAAACCATCCGCTCCGCTTCCGGACGTGAGTCACAGAAAATGTTAGTGCGCTAAATAGCTGCTCCTATCCACGTTTTTTGTCGCTACGATATCTACTCCTGTTCCCGCCGCATCGGACACGATTACATCTCCGATATGAACGGGCGCGCTGACTTCCACGTCTTTTAAAGCTTTTACGCAGTCAAAGATTTTCCCTTTCGGGATATCTTCTTTTGTCTTAACGGAAACCATGTCTGCTGTCCCGTTTTTTACTTTTACGGTGGAGGTCACGATCCGGGTCGGATTCGTCACTTCTTTGCGCGCGTACACCTCGCCCCTTTTACATGTATTCCCGGTCACGCTAATGATCTCATTTCCTTCCATTTCCACAGTAATAGGACATCCCATGGGACAGCTGATGCAGGTCAGATTTCTGATTTCCATTTTTATGCCTCCTCTATCTTCACTGTAATCATCTCAAGATCGGGATATTTCAGGAGCTGATCTTTCCTGAGTCTGATCTCCTCCATTTCTCCCGGCGCGACAATCTGGCGTTTCCTGTGAATCACTCGTTCATTATCAAAATACGCGCTGACATAGCAGTTTTTGTAGACGCCGCCGACGCGGAACCTCACGGTCAGCTCCTCATCCATCCTTGCAGTATTCACAGTTACAGGAACTGTATAGCGCACGCCTTCCACAGGGTTGAGACGTATGTCCCTGCCTCCTGATGACGTTCTGTTTCCTTTTATATACTCTGCCGCATTTTCCCCCGCAGAAGCAGCCTCCTCAGAAACAAAATCCACCAGATCGTGCACATGAAGTACATTTCCGCAGGCAAAGACGCCTTCAATATTCGTTTCCAGACTTTCATTTACTTTCGGGCCCGATGTCACCGGGTTCATCTCAACACCCATGCCGTTTGAAAGCTCGTTTTCCGGGATCAGTCCCACAGAAAGGAGAAGGGTATCACAGGAATAGAACTCTTCTGTTCCCGTAATCGGCTTTCCATTACTGTCCACTTCTGCCAGTATCACCCCTTCCAGACGTTCTTTTCCCTTAATATCAACTACGGTATGGCTTAATTTCAAAGGGATTCCATAATCGTCAAGGCACTGTACGATATTCCTCTTGAGGCCGCCGGAATATGGCATGAGCTCTGCGACAACCTTCACCTTTGCCCCTTCAAGGATCATCCGCCTGGCCATAATCAGTCCGATATCCCCGGATCCGAGAATCACAACCTCCCGTCCCGGCATAAGTCCTTCCATATTGACCAGTCTCTGAGCCGTCCCCGCAGAAAAGATCCCGGCCGGCCGATATCCCGGAATGTTTAAAGCGCCTCTGGCTCTCTCCCGGCATCCCATAGCAAGGATCACAGCTTTGGCCTGAATCTCAAAAAGTCCTTCCTCTCTGTTCATGGCAGTTACTACCTTTTCATGGCTGATATCCATTACCATCGTATTCAGACGGTATTCAATCTCAAGCTCCCGCGCTTGATCTATAAATTTCTGAGCGTACTCCGGACCGGTCAGCTCCTCCTTGAATGTATGCAGGCCGAATCCATTATGAATACACTGATTTAAAATTCCTCCCAGTTCCTTATCTCTTTCCAGAATCAGAATGCTGTCGATCCCGCTTTTCTTTGCCGAGACTGCAGCCGCCAGTCCTGCCGGGCCCCCGCCGATGACGACAATATCATAATTTTTCATATTCAGAAGCCCTCCTTTCTATAATGTATCCTTGTTTGTGCCGGCCACCAGCCTGGATTTTCCGCCTGTCTTTGTTATTTCAGACATGCTGACTCCCAGCTCCCTTGCAAGGATTTCCATTGTCCTCGGAGAGCAGAACCCGGACTGGCAGCGCCCCATCCCGGCTCTTGTCCTGCGTTTTACACCATCCAGTGATTTTGCGCCCAAAGGCCTCCTGATCGCATCCAGAATTTCACCTTCTGTAATCATTTCGCACCGGCAGATAATATTTCCATAGGCAGGCTCTCTGCGGATCAGTTCAGCCCGCTCTTCTTTTGTCAGTGTATCCGGATCCAGGATCCCCTTCCTTGTCGCAATAAAATCATCTTTTTCTTTCAGGTTCAGTTTTTCCTTCACAATCTCCGCAATCCTCTCACCGATCGCCGGACAGCTTGTAAGCCCCGGCGATTCGATTCCCGCGCAGTCGATAAAGCCCTCTGCGTCTTCCGCCTCTCCGATAAGGAATTCCGAACCGTCCTCATGAGCCCTGAGACCTGCAAATGAAGTAATAACCTGACGCATGGGCAGATTCTTTACATTCTGTCCCGCCTTTGAGATTACCTGGTCAAGGCCTTCCCGTGTTGTGTTCGTCCCCTCTTTATCCTCGATATCAATAGCAGTGGGCCCCACCAGAAGATTACCATGCACAGTGGGGGTGACCAGCACTCCCTTCCCGTATTTTGTAGGAAGTGAGAATATCGTCCTGCTGACATGGCTTCCGGCGCTCTTGTCCAGCAGAAAGTAATCCCCCCTCCTCGGGGTGATATGGATCTTCTTTTCACTTACCATATTATGAAATTCATCCGCGTATACGCCCGCCGCATTCACCACGCATCTGGTCCGGAATACTCCCCGGCTCGTCTGAAGCTCAAATCCGCCGTCTGTCTTTATAATGTTCCTCACCGCCGTATTGAACCGGAACTCAACGCCGTTTTCACAGGCATTCTCCGCCAGCGCAATATTCAGGCTGAACGGGCACACAATCCCCGCTGTCGGAGCATATAAGGCGGCATACACCTCATCTGTGACATTCGGCTCCATCTTAAGGACTTCCTCCCGTTCCAGAATCCGGAGACCTTTCACCCCGTTCGCGACGCCTTTGTCGTATAATTTCTGAAGCCCCGGCATATCTTCCTCCCCAAGGCAGATCACAAGAGATCCGATCCTCTGAAATGGAAAGTCAAGATCCTCTGCCATCTGCTCCATCATCTCATTTCCGCGGACATTCATCTCCGCCATTAGAGATCCCGGCTCCGCGTCATATCCAGCGTGCACGATCGCGCTGTTTGCCTTGGAGGTCCCGCAGCATACATCCTCCTCTTTTTCCAGTACGCAGGCCCTGGCCTGATAACGGGAAAGCTCCCTCGCGGCTGCCGCGCCGGACACCCCTGCGCCAATTATGATCACATCATACATGACAACAATTTCTCCCTTCCTCATTTCCGCGTCAAAAGCATTTTATACTTTCTCTCAGTCTTCTTTTGCCCAGCCATAAGCATATTTCACAGCCTTATTCCATCCTTTGACCATTTTCTTTCTCTGCTCATCGCTGATCGCCGGCCGGAACGTCCGGTCAATGGCCCAGTTTCTAATTACTTCTTCTTTATTCTGCCAGTATCCCACTGCAAGCCCCGCCAGGTAAGCCGCCCCCATAGCCGTTGTCTCCACACACTGCGGACGGTTTACCGGCGCGTTAATAATATCTGCCTGGGTCTGCATGAGGAAATCATTGGCGCTGGCTCCTCCGTCTACCTTCAGGGATGCCAGCCTGATTCCGGAATCCGCCTTCATGGCTTCAAGCACATCATTTACCTGATAGGCAATGGACTCCAGTGTGGCCCGGATAATATGATATTTATTCACTCCGCGTGTGATCCCCACAATCGTCCCTCTGGCGTACTGATCCCAGTGGGGCGCACCAAGCCCGGTAAACGCAGGAACAACATAGCATCCGTTTGTATCCTTTTCTTTCTTTGCCATATATTCTGAATCCATGGCAGAGTCAATCAGCCGCATCTCATCTCTGAGCCACTGCACAGCCGCCCCCGCCACGAAAATAGATCCTTCCAGCGCATAGGTTACTTTCCCGTCCAGGCCCCAGGCAATGGTCGTGACCAGTCCGTTTTTGGAGAACACCGGACTCTCCCCGGTATTCATCAGGAGGAAGCACCCCGTTCCATATGTATTCTTCGCTTCTCCCGGCGTAAAACAGGTCTGCCCGAAGAGCGCCGCCTGCTGGTCTCCCGCCGCTCCGGCAATGGGGATCGGGCCTCCTAAGAACGATGGGTCCGCCATGCCGTAGACACAGCTGGAAGGCTTTGGCTCGGGGAGCATGCTTCTTGGAATATCCAGCTCTTCAAGAATCTCAGAATCCCATTCCAGCGTATTAATATTAAAAAGCATAGTCCGGGACGCATTGGAATAATCCGTCACATGAACCGCGCCTTTTGTCAATTTCCAGATCAGCCAGGTCTCTACCGTTCCGAAGAGAAGCTCTCCTCTCTCTGCGCTCTCCCGGGCACCGGGCACATTGTCCAGGATCCATTTTATCTTAGTTGCCGAAAAGTAAGCGTCTATGACAAGCCCCGTTTTCTCCCGGAATTTATCCTTCAGCCCCTTCTCCACCAGGGAATCGCAGTACTCTGACGTCCTGCGGCACTGCCATACAATCGCGTGATAAACCGGCTCCCCTGTATTCTTATCCCAGACGATGGCCGTCTCTCTCTGGTTTGTAATCCCGATCGCAGCGATATCTTCCGCTGAGGCTCCGATCATATTCATGGCTTCCACCGCGACCCCGAGCTGGCTTGCCCAGATTTCATCCGCATCGTGCTCCACCCAGCCCGGCCTGGGGAAATACTGCGTAAACTCTCTCTGAGCCACACTGCACATTTCTCCTTTTTCATTGAACAGGATGCACCTGTTGCTGGTTGTCCCCGCATCTAGCGCCATTACATACTTTGCCATATCAACTTCCTCCTCTTAATATCATCCCGGCCCTCTTATATTATCCCGGCATTCCCGCCGCTTTATATCTGAATCCCTTGACCGATCCACAGCCTGCACCGGGATCTTTGACTTCTACATCCGCCACACGTTCTGGTTTGTAGAAGAGACGCAGACCGCCCCGGCGTCAAGGGCATCCATGACCGATTTCTTATCCGTGAGAAGCCCTCCCGCAATGAGCGGCACCCTGGACGACTGACATATCTTCCGGATAATGTCAGGCATCAGCCCCGGGAGCACTTCTATCACATCCGGCTTCACACTGTACTGCTGAACACGGATATTTTCCAGAGCCATCGAATCAATCAGGAAATACCGGAGCACGGTAAAAAGGGACAGTTCCCTCCCTCTTCTGATCAGTGCTGGTTTCGTCGAAATAATACCGTCGGCCTGGGTATTGTCCTTAATAAAATCAACAGCAATCTCCTTTGCGCCAAGCCCGCTGATCAGATCCATGTGGACCACCGCCATCTTGCCCGACGCTTTCACATTCCTGACAATCTCCTTAATGCTGCAGATATCCCCAAACAGAATAAAAACAACCCTGATCTCTTCCAGGCGGCAGCACGTTTCAATGCCGTCCATATCCTTAACTGCCGCAATTACCGGATTGCCCTCCAGCATGTCGTAAAATCTCTGCTCCATTGTAGAATCCCCGCTTTCCCGCAGCGTTACTGTCCGCGGCCCACTTATCCCCGGCCGGGCAACGCCTGTCAGTGCATACATGCAGCCATGAACAGTGCAAAGTGCCGGCCTGCCGGGCCATAAACAATACCCCTGTAGAACAAAAAAAGAGCAAAATAGAAAAACAACATTTCTGTTGCTCTATTGCTCTCCTCTCTCAGCCGCCGCTCTTCAACTGGATAAATTGTAACATAATACACAAAGCATTACAAGACATTTTCCATTTTTTGAACATTTTATCCATACAGCTATTAGACAGTGCACTGCCGCTTCCTGCGCATTTCCTGTCGGAAGTGTCATTGCCTAAATAAGCTGAAACGCGAAGTTGGCGCGGCTTGGGGCTTTTCGACTGCAAAAGTCTTCCGGCCGCGCCTGCTTCTCGTAGCAGCTATATATTCATTAACTTCCGGCTTGAAAAGCCCAGAAAACAGCCCCATTTCGAGAAAAATTCTGCGGGGATGGAGGATGGCGATGGATGACTTCGGAAGGGTATTAGTTAAACTTAGAGTTCCGGTGAGGGACGTTAGGGCTGACGGTGGAATTGTTTGAGCGGATACGCGAGTTGTCCACCGTCAGCCCTTGCATTTAGTCCGTCGCCGGAACTTTTAGTTTAACTTATATCCCTGGAGTGGAATCCGGAGCCATCCTCCATCCCCGCAGAATACGTTTTTGAAATTTTCTCTGTTTTCGGACGTTTTGCATCCGAACGTTATTGAACTTTATAGCTGACCTTCTTATAGTTTCAGCTCCCGGATATCTTCCAGCACTGTCTTCACTGTCTCCAGCACGCTCTCCCCTGTTTCTTTCCCGCTTTTTCCTTTCTTTTGATACAGGAAGTAAGGGATCTCCTCCGCCTTAAATGTCAGGCTGTTCCGGTACTTTCCTAGCAGCGCCGGAATCTTCTGCACATCAATCTTTGCTTTTTCATACATGGTGAACTTGAAAGCATCCCCTTTCTGCTCTACTGCAGTCACATACGCCTCATGGGCCAGACCTTTGAGTGCGGCGATATGCAGAAGCTGCTGTACTTTCCGCGGGATATCGCCGAACCGGTCGATAAGCTCTTCTGTCATGTCGTCCATCTCTTCTTCATTTTCAATAGCGGCAATCCTCTTGTACACATCCAGCTTCTGATACTCGTTTTTGATGTAAGAATCCGGAATGTACGCGTCAATGTTCAAGTCAATGGAGGTGTTGAAGATTTCTTCTTCTTCCCCGCCTTTCAGTTTCCGGACCGCTTCATTTAACATCTTACAGTACAGATCATACCCGACGGCCTCCATGTGCCCGCTCTGTGCCTCCCCAAGAAGATTTCCCGCGCCGCGGATCTCAAGATCCCTCATAGCGATCTTAATCCCCGATCCCAAATCTGTAAACTCCCGGATAGCTGCCAATCGCTTTTCCGCCACTTCTTTTAACAGCTTATCCCTCCGGTACAAAAGGAATGCGTAAGCCATGCGGTTTGAACGTCCCACGCGTCCCCTGAGCTGATAGAGCTGAGAGAGACCGAACCGGTCCGCGTCCTGGATAACCATCGTGTTGGCGTTAGGGATATCCAGGCCGGTCTCAATAATTGTAGTAGAGACGAGCACATCAATATCACCGTTAATGAAGTCATACATAATATCCTCGAGCTGCCGCTCGTGCATCTGGCCGTGAGCAAAAGAGACGTTCGCCTCCGGCACCAGCTGCTGGATTTTCCCGGCCACATCCGCGATGTCATTGACTCTGTTATATACATAATATACCTGTCCGCCCCTGGACAATTCCCGTGTGATGGCTTCCCTGACCATCTCGTCATTATACTCCATCACATACGTCTGAATCGGCATACGGTCATGGGGCGCCTCCTCCAGCACACTCATATCCCGGATTCCGATCAGGCTCATATGAAGGGTTCGCGGGATCGGAGTTGCTGTCAGGGTCAGGACGTCTATATTTTCTTTTAATTTCTTGATCTTCTCCTTATGAGAGACGCCGAAGCGCTGCTCCTCATCGATAATCAAAAGGCCCAGGTCTTTGTATCCCACGTCTTTTGACAGCACTCTGTGGGTTCCGATGACAATGTCCACCATCCCCTTTTTCAAGTCTTCCACAGTCTTCTTCTGCTGAGCGGAAGTCCTGAACCGGCAGAGCAGGTCGATACGCACCGGGAAATCTTTCAGGCGCTGGACAAATGTATTATAATGCTGCTGTGCAAGGATCGTGGTGGGGACGAGATAGACCACCTGCTTTCCTTCCTGCACTGCCTTAAACGCCGCCCGGATAGCAATCTCTGTCTTTCCGTATCCCACATCCCCGCAGATCAGACGGTCCATGATCTTCGGGCTTTCCATGTCATGCTTCGTATCTTCAATGGCCTGAATCTGGTCTTCCGTCTCCTCAAAGGGAAACATCTCTTCAAACTCCTGCTGCCACACTGTATCCGGACCATAGACAAAACCTTCCCCGCGCTGCCGTGCCGCATACAGTTTCACCAGATCCTCTGCCACTGCCTGCACGGCTTTCTTCACCTGGCTTTTCGTCTTTCCCCACTGAACCGTCCCAAGCTTGTTCAATCTCGGCTTTTTCGCATCCGCGCCGGCATACTTCTGGATGAGATCCATCTGTGCCACAGGAATATAGAGAACGCCGCCCTCCGCATAGGAGATCTTCATATAATCCTTGACGACCTTCTCCACTTCGATTTTTTCGATCCCATTGTAGACGCCGATCCCGTGATTTTCATGCACCACATAATCCCCGGGCTTAAGCTCCGCGAAATCCTGGATCTTCTGTCCCTCATAGCGTTTCTTTCGTTTCTTCTTTTTCTTCCGTCCGAAAATATCTGTCTCAGAGATAACCATGAATTTCAGCATAGGATACTCGTATCCCTCTGCCACATATCCATAGGACACCATGATTTCTCCTGGATTTACCTGGCGCTCCATGTCCTCACTGTAGAAGCTGCTCAGGTCATAATCTCTGAGATCCTCAGCCAGACGTCTGGCCCTTGTCCGGGATCCTGAGAGCAGCACGACCCTGTATCCGTTTCTTTTCAGCCTTTTTAAGTCCCGGGTGAGAAGCTCAAAGCTGTTATTGTAAGGATTGACACCCTTCGTCTGGATGCTGTAGGTCCGCCGCACAGAGAAAAGGCCGCACTTTGACTCCAGCGTTGTCATGCCGAACCCGCTGTACTGATTCATGCGTCCTATGATATCCTTTGTCTGGAACACCTGCAGCCCATCCTCCCGGGCCCCTTCAGCCCCTGCCTCGATCCGGCTCTCCCTGCTGTGAAAATACTCTGTTTCCACCTCTTCGGACATCTCCTGCAGGCGCTGGGGCTCATCCAGAAAAAGGAGCGTCTTTTCCACCGGGAAATATTCCAGAAAAGATACCGTTTCCGCTCCGCTCTGCCAGTTCTCGGACGCAGGATAAATAGTGATCTCCTGAAGATTTTCGACAGACCTCTGGCTCTCTACGTCAAAACTGCGGATGGAGTCAATCTCATCCCCCCACAGTTCAATCCTCACCGGAAGTTCCTCAGTCAGACCGAACACGTCCAGAATGCCGCCCCTTACAGCGAACTGCCCCGGCCCCTCGACCTGGCTTTCCCGCTCATATCCCAGCTGCACAAGCCTTTCCTGAAAGCCGGTAAGATCCAGAGGATCGCCTGCACTCAGCCTGATCCTTCCCGCGGCCGTCTCCTCCGGGGACGGAAGGCCGTCCAGGAAAGCATCCATCGTAGTGATCACTGTAACTGATTCATCTTTCTCTTTTTCAATCAGTGCCCGGATCACCTGCATACGCTGATCCGTCAGCACATTTCCTTTAATGTCCGCATGATAGAACAGAAGATCTCTGGCCGGATACAGATATACATCCTCTGTAAAAAGGCGGTACTCATCATATGCCTTCTTGGCCTTTTCTTCACTGGAAAAAGCGATGACTCTAAACTCACAGCCATCGCCCAGGGCATACATCAGATGCGTCTTCTGAGAGCCTGTGCACCCTGCAATCTGTATGATGCCTTTTCCTTTTTTTCTCTCTTTTAGAATATCCTGAAAATCCGCAAGTTCCATAAGCGGAGCCAGCACTGCCTGCATCAGTCTTCCCTCTTTTTCCGGTTATATTCATTCATCGCTTCGCTGATCCTGCCTGAAATAATCAGTTCAGCCGCATGAACCGCTTTGTCGTATCCTTCTTCCATAATCTCCCGCTCAGCTTTGGAAAAATGTCCAAGCACATAATCCGCCAGATCATACCCTTTTGGCTTCTCACCAACGCCTACCTTAATCCTAGGAAAGACCTGCCCCCCAAGATGGGCGATAATATTTTTAATCCCATTGTGACCTCCCGCGCTGCCCTTCTCGCGGATCCTGAGCTGCCCCACATCCAGACTGACGTCGTCATAGATCACAAGCAGTTCATGCTCCTCATCAGCCTTGTAATAATCCAGAAGACTGCGGATGCTCTCCCCGCTTAAATTCATATAAGTCTGAGGCTTTGCAAGGATTACTTTCTGTCCTTCTATGACGCCTTTCCCGATCAGAGCCCTGTGCTTCTTTGTGTCCACTGATATATTGTATTTCTCCGCAATCCGGTCTATTACCTCAAAGCCAACATTATGCCTTGTCCCCTCGTACTGTTTGTCCGGATTGCCCAGTCCTGCGATAATATACATGATTGTCACCCTTCTTCTTTAAATACGGCAAAGTTACATTACTGTTCACAGTCACTCTGCCTGTATGCGCAAAACCAGACAGCAGAGCTGCCTGACGCTGCAAAGGCCATTTTACAGTATCCGAAGCCCTTTGTCACGCAAAAGCCATGAATATTTTTTCTTTTCCGGTCATACACTTATAAAAAACGCATGGGGAGGTTACTCTATGAGTTCCAGAACAAAAATCGTCGTCCTGCACATGAAGGAGATCATCTACACTGCCATTTTTGCAGCACTGGGAATCCTGCTTATTGTTCTTCTTGTCATCATGTTCCGCCCAGGCGGCAGCAAGGACGGTGCATCTGACAAGAAGCTGTATAATCCGGGCATTTATACCTCTGCGCTCACACTGAACAATACAAATCTTGAAGTGGAGGTGGCAGTGGATGAGTCCCGGATCAATTCCATCCGCTTCTCCAATCTGGATGAGACTGTAACCACAATGTTCCCTCTGATCCAGCCCACCATTGAGGATATCGCGGATCAGATCTACGAGACACAGTCGCTGGAGGATATCTCCCTGTCCGAAGATACTCCGTATACTTCCCAGATCATACTGGACGCCATTAAAGAAGCCGTAGGAAAAGCCGCAGCCGAATAGGCCGCGGCTTTTCCTGCCCCCTTGCGCACTGACTTCATCCTGCCGCAAACTGACTCTATCCCTCTACAATAAGATACTTACCGTCCGGGAGGGCAAAGACTTCGGAAGCTTCGGAAAGTTCATCCGGCTCCATACCGTCTACATCCACGCCTTCTTCCTCGAAATATTCTCTTACCTCTTCTATCGAATCCACAACCACAGCCATGCAGTCCTCGAGAAAGGCCTCCGCCTCCTCCAAAGTTTCCGCAACAGGCTCGTCAAATAGTTTCTTCTGCTCTTTCAGAAATGTTTTCAGACATTCTTCGCTGTATCCGTTCATGTATCTCTCTCCTTTCCTCTTTCAGGTCATTTCGTATCTTTTCCGGCAATCTCCAGAATCTCGTCTGCTGAATCCACGATCCGGTCCGGCGCAGCAGCCTCCAGCTCTCTCTGCGTCCGAAATCCCCATGTGACCAGGATTGTCTTCATGTGCGCCGCCTTTCCTGTGGCCGCATCCACCTCGGAGTCTCCGATATACAGCACATCTGAGGGCTCTGCCCCGAATTCCTCTGCCATGGCGCACAGCGCGGACGGGTCCGGCTTCCTCGGCACCCCTTCCCGCTGGCCGTGCACTTGGTCAAAAGTATCCTTCCCGAAAATCTCTTCCACCACATGCACTGCCTGCCGGTCCGGCTTATTTGACAGCACACCCAGCTTTATGCCGCTTTTTTTCATCTCTTCAAGCATTCTGACGATCCCCGGATAGGGCTGCACATGATAAGTGCAGTTTGCTTCAAAGATATTGTCATATGCAGCAAACGCCTGGTCAAACCTGTCCAGATCCTTGTCTCCTCCCGCGCGAAGCGCTTTTTCAATGAGAACCCTGGCTCCGTTTCCCACAAATTCTCTGCACTGTTCTCTCGTAATCCGGGGCATCCCCACTTCCTTCATCGTCTCATTGACTGAATAAGTCAGCGACTCCAGTGTATCCGTCAGTGTTCCGTCAAGATCAAATATACATACCTTGTACATCGTTTATTCCTCTCTTCTTTTGTCCTTTTCATTCATTCGCCGAGGAGATACCTGCGCATTGTCTTTAACGCATTTTTTTCCAGACGGCTTACCTGGGCCTGGGAAATATTGATCTGGTCCGCCACTTCCATCTGCGTCTTGCCTTCAAAGAAACGCAGTGTGATAATGTATCTTTCTCTCTCATTCAGCCGTTCCATCGCCGCCTCCAGAGACAGCTCCTCCACCCAGTTCTCTTCCTTATTCTTCTTATCGCTGACCTGATCCATCACATACAGCGTATCTCCGCCGTCACTGTACACCGGCTCATGGAGACTCATAGGCTGCTGAATCGCGTCCAGCGCATATACTACATCTTCTTTATCGATCCCTATCTCATCCGCGATCTCCTGCACAGTAGGCTCCTTCATGTGCTGACGGATATAGCCCTCCTTTGCATAGATCGCCTTGTAAGCGGTGTCCCTCAAAGACCGGCTGACACGGATCGGACTGTTATCTCTCAGATAGCGCCGGATCTCCCCGATGATCATAGGTACCGCATAGGTGGAAAATTTAACCAGCCGGTCCGGATCAAAGTGATCCACAGCTTTCATAAGCCCCACGCAGCCGATCTGGAACAGATCATCCGCATTTTCGCTGCTGCTCTCAAATCGTTTGATCACACTGAGCACCAGCCTTAAATTTCCTTTGATATACTTTTCTCTCGCTTCCTCGTCGCCGGCTTTAATGCGTCTTAAGAGCTCCTCCTTTTCTTCCTCTTTCAGCAGCGGGAGCTTTGACGTATTCACTCCGCACAGTTCAACCTTGTTCACCATCATTGCAAGAATCCTCCTAAGCTGTTTCTAATTAGAATGATTCTCACTCAGGGAAAAAGATATTCCGTAAGCCGGAAAATTTTATAAACTTTTAGTCCTTGACAAATCAGTCGTCCCACTTGTCAGCAAGGTTGTTGATCTGTGTCTCGAACTTTGCTTTGTCCTTATTGGACAGCCCCTCATTTCTGTATATAATATCAAGCAGCCGCTTTCCTGCCGCCACCAGGCGGTCGAACGCGGTATCTGCCCTGCGCTGCGCAGCCTTCTTCGGCTTCACGGGGATGCGCACGCCCTCGTTTATGATCTCGTTGGTAATGAGATCCGCTTCACAGCCAGGATACGGAGCCCATGCAGGGCATCCGAATTTCTGACGGATAGTCTCCGCAAATTCATCTGTCACGCTGTCCTCCCCATGTACTACAAACACTCTTTTCAGCGGGGTATGAAATCCTTCCAGCCATTTCAGCAGCCCGTTCATATCCGCGTGTCCGCTTACGCCATGAAGACTTTCTATCCGCGCGTGCACCTCTATCGGCTCCCCGAAGAGCTTAATATTCTTCTCCCCGTCCAGAAGTCTGCGCCCAAGCGTTCCCGCTGCCTGATATCCCACAAAGAGCACCGTACACTCCGGCCGCCACAGGTTGTGTTTCAGATGGTGGCGGATCCGGCCCGCATCACACATGCCGGAAGCAGAAATGATTACTTTCGGTTTCTCTATAAAGTTGATCATCTTTGACTCTTCACTGCTGGTTGAAGTGTGAAGCCCCTGGAATACCAGGGGATTGATCCCGGCATTTACCAGATCCATGGCCTCACGGTCAAAGCAGTCTCTCATATTGAGGGTAAACACTTTGGTCGCCTCAATGGCAAGCGGACTGTCCAGATAAACATCAAAGTCCGGATAGTCCGGCAGAAGATTCCTCTCCTTGATCTCCCGGATAAAGTAGAGCATCTCCTGGGTCCTGCCCACCGCAAAGGAAGGGATCACCAGGTTGCCGCCCCGGCCAAACGTCTCCTTCATAATCCTGGTAAACTCACCCAGATAATCCGGCTTTTCTGCAGAGTGGATCCGGTTGCCGTAGGTGGATTCTATGACAACATAATCCGCGCTTGCCGTGTAGGTCGGATCTTTCAGAATCGGCTGATCCAGATTTCCCACATCTCCAGAAAATACAATCTTCTCTGTCACATTCCCTTCCGTGGCCCACACTTCAATGCTGGCGGATCCCAGCAGGTGTCCCACGTCTGTAAAACGGATCTGAATCCCGTCGCATATAGTAATTCTCTCTCCATACTGGCACGGAACAAGAAGCTCAATAGCCGCAAGGGCGTCTTCTGTAGTATAAACAGGCTCATACTCCGGCTTCCCCGCTCTCTTTCCTTTCCGATTGCGCCACTCCGCCTCAAACTCCTGGATATGCGCGCTGTCACGCAGCATAATATTGCACAGGTCCACGGTGGCAAATGTGGCAAAAATCTGACCTTTAAATCCGTTCTTGGCAAGCTTTGGCAGCATGCCGGAGTGGTCGATATGGGCATGGGTTAAAAACACATAATCCACATCCGTCTCCGGGATAGGAAGACCCGGATTTTCATAGAGATCCGGCCCCTGCTCCATCCCACAGTCAATCAGAATATTCTTTCCCGCCGCCTGAAGATAATGGCAGCTACCGGTCACCTCATGGGCCGCTCCGATAAAAGTAAGCTTCATAAGTCTCACCAGCCTTTACGCTTTTCTTTTATTGTATCACCGGGCAGATGGGTTGTCGAGGAAGAGTTCCTGTTCTCTTTCTACACCGTTTTCCACTTTTTCACTTTTTCTTTGTAATAAACCATTCCTTCCGTGATAATCCGCGGGACGCCATCTTTAATTTCCACCGTGGTCACAGAACAGTTTGGCGGCACCTCATTCCTCCAGAAGTCCGCGGCTGACAGGTTCCCCTTGATCCGGTTTAACAGAGCCGTCATAGCCGCGCCATGAGTGGAGACAAGGATGTTTTTATCTCTCAGTTCTTCCCTCTCACACATCTCCCGCAGAAAATTCCCCGTCCGCTCATAGACTTCTTCCAGACTCTCCCCGCCTTCCGGGGGAATATAGGATGCTGTATCCGTAAAGAAGAGACTGAAAGCCTCACTGCGCTCATCTTTATCGTCGCCCCCGCTTTTCAGACCCTCATAAGTGCCAAAATTCATTTCCTGAATTCTCTCATCCTCATAAAGAGGAATGTCTCTTCCGGCCAAAATGATCTGCGCCGTCTCTTTCGCCCTTATCAGCGGGCTTGTATATCCCATATCAATCCTGAGATCCTTCATGCCCTCCGCTGTCTCACGGGCCAGATGACGCCCATAATCATTCAGAGGAATATCCGTGCATCCCTGTACCCTGTGAATTTTATTCCAGTCTGTCTCCCCATGTCTGACAATATACAACAGCATATTCCAGCTCTCCTTCTCATAAATCCAAAATCCGGCCGAATAAAAAGCGGCCAAATGTGTTTACTGCGCTACGATAACAAGTATAGTGAAGAAATTCCCATCCGTCAATTCCCGGTAGCAGTACAGCTATAAAGTTCACTAACGTTCGGATGCGAAACGTCCGAAAACAGTTCCTTTGCCAGGACGTATTCTGCGGGGATGGAGGACGGCTCAGGGCTTCGCTCCAGGGGATAAGGGAAACTAAAAGCTGCGGCGACAGACTAACTGCAAGGACTGACGGCGGACAACTCGCTTCGCTCAGACAATTCCACCGTCAGCCCTAACGTCTGTCGCCGCAGCTTTAACTTTCCCTAATCCCCTTTCGAAGGCGCCCGTCGCCGTCCTCCATCCCCGCAGAATTTTTCTCGAAATGGGGCTGTTTTCTGGGCTTTTCAAAACGGGAGTCAGTGAATATATAGCTGTCAGAAGAAGCAGGCGCGGCCGGAAAGCTTTCACAACCGAAAGCCTACAAGCCGCGCCAATTCGTGCTTCACAGTCTTTTTAGGGCAATAACATTTCCGCCTGGAAATGCGCAGGAAGCGGAGCGGATGGTTTGAGTATACTTTCTGGGGAAGGGGACAGCCGGGAGATGTGACTTTGG
>CALWTQ010000083.1 GCA_944384505.1 uncultured Mediterraneibacter sp. | reverse complement strand
CTGCTAAAAAATGGGTGAGAGGGGTTGTCCTCTCACCCAGTAGCCCGCAGGAAACAGCAGGGCTTTAGATACTACAAAAGTTTTCTCAGTTTTTTCCGCAGATGGTCTAACCTTGCATAGACAGCACCCGGCGATAAATCAACCATCGGAGCAATCTCTTTTAGGGAATATTCCTGCATTTTCAGCAGGATAATTTGCAGGGTACGCTTGTCCACCGTAAGCAATGCACGGCAGCAAAAGGGACACGCCTTGAAATTCCTATTTTTCTTGGAGCTTGTTATGGATTACGAAGGAGCGGGGTGCTTGGCTTAAAAGACGAAGTCCAGTATGCGAACACTGCCCCTTGTGCCTGTTTTCAAAGACAAGCTGCTGCAGTTGAAAGAAAAACAGGCGGAATGCAGACGAGTATGTGGGAAGTGCTATGACAAACGGTATCTGGAATATATTTGTGTGGACGAAATGGGGACACTTATCTCTCCCCACTATCTCACTTCTGCTTTTCCAAAGCTGCTTGCCAAAAACAATCCAAAGTTATCCTCTGCCGACGCAATGGTAAACGGTTTGAGTGGAGCTTTGGAAGCCATTTCCTAAAATAATGGCGTATCTTTAAAGGATGCGCCGGATACATAGTAAATGAGAGTTCGATTAGAAGTGGTTTTTGCCGAAAACTCATTGATTTTGGGAGAGAACTCAATACTTATGGAATGTAGGAATAAAAAAGCCCTCAAACGGAAAGCCGCTTGAGGACTGGATTTTCTGACGGAGACGGAGGGATTCGAACCCTCGTGCCCCGGAGGGCAAACGCATTTCGAGTGCGCCCCGTTATGACCACTTCGATACGTCTCCATATTTGAGCTGCGGATCTGTATCCACAGCTTTATTATTATATCAGACTTGAGGGTAAAAGAAAAGCCCCAATTTAATCATCTTCCTCTGTCTGCACAGAATAGGTCTGTCTCTTTCTCGCCATCTCATCACTTGCAAGATACTCGTCATACGTGGTGATCTTATCGATAAGCTGGCCGCCCGGCACGATCTCCATGATCCGGTTCGCTGTCGTCTGGACGATCTGATGATCCCTGGAAGTGAAGAGCAGCACGCCCGGGAACTTGATCAGCCCGTTGTTGAGGGCGGTGATCGCCTCCATATCCAGATGGTTGGTAGGCTCGTCAAGGAGCAGCACGTTTGCGCCGGAGATCATCATCTTGGAGAGCAGGCAGCGAACCTTCTCGCCTCCGGACAATACTTTTACCTTTTTTACGCCGTCCTCTCCGGAGAAAAGCATACGCCCGAGAAAACCGCGCACATAAGTAACGTCCTTCTCCTCAGAATACTGAGTGAGCCACTCGGTGATGGTATAATCACTGTCAAACTCGCCGCCAAAATCCTTCGGGAAGTAGGCCTGAGATGTTGTGACGCCCCATTTGTAGGTTCCTTCGTCCGGTTCCATCTCTCCGATCAGAATTTTAAAGAGCACTGTTTTCGCAAGCTCATTGCTTCCGACAAATGCGACTTTGTCATCATGCCCGAGTGTGAAACTGATATTGTCCAGGACTTTTTCTCCGTCTATGGTCTTGGAAAGACCTTCTACGGTGAGCACTTCGTTCCCAATCTCGCGGTTCGGGCGGAAGTCGATGTACGGATACTTCCGGCTGGATGGCTTGATCTCATCGAGCTGGATTTTCTCAAGGGCGCGCTTCCTTGACGTCGCCTGCTTTGACTTGGAAGCGTTGGCGCTGAACCGGGAGATAAACTCCTGGAGCTCCTTGATTTTCTCCTCTTTCTTCTTATTAGCCTCTTTCATCTGACGGATGAGCAGCTGGCTCGACTCATACCAGAAATCATAGTTTCCGGCATAGAGCTGGATCTTACCATAATCAATATCCGCAATCTGTGTACATACTTTATTTAAAAAGTAACGGTCATGGGACACTACGATCACCGTGTTGTCAAAGTTGATGAGGAATTCCTCCAGCCATGCGATTGCGTCGAGATCAAGGTGGTTGGTAGGCTCGTCAAGAAGCAGGATGTCCGGATTGCCGAACAGGGCCTGCGCCAGGAGCACTTTTACTTTCTCCGGTCCGGCCAGATCTTTCATATATTTATAATGAAGATCCGTCTCAATCCCCAGGCCGTTTAAGAGGGATGCTGCATCAGATTCAGCTTCCCAGCCGTTCATCGTGGCGAACTCAGCCTCCAGTTCACTGGCTTTGATCCCGTCCTCATCTGTGAAATCTTCTTTAGCATAGATGACCTCTTTTTCCTTCATGATCTCATACAGTCTTGCATTTCCCATAATAACTGTGTCAAGAACCGGATATTCATCATATTTAAAATGGTCCTGCTGCAGAAAGGAAAGACGCTCTCCCGGAGTAATGGAAACATCACCTTTGGTAGGTTCCAGCTGTCCGGACAGAATCTTTAAGAAAGTGGATTTCCCCGCGCCATTAGCCCCAATAAGGCCGTAGCAGTTGCCCTCTGTAAATTTAATATTTACATCTTCAAAGAGAGCTTTTTTACCAACCCGCAGCGTCACATTGTTTGCACTGATCATTTTCCTATCTCCTTATCATAAAACCTGTCTTCCGCGCCCGGCATCCCGAAAGGGAATTTTATGCGCTATCGCATATATTAGCATGAAAATACAGGAGATGGCAAGGGGAAGCAGCTATAAAGTTCACTAACGTCCTTGTTCAAAACGGCCGAAAACAGTATCTTTACAGAAACGTATTCTGCGGGGATGGAGGACGGCTCAGGGCTTCACTCCAGGAAATAAGGGAATCTAAGAAGTTCCGGCCACGGATTAAGAACAGGGACAGTCGGGGAGCAACTCGCTTCGCTCAGACAAATCTCCCCGACTGTCCCAACATCCGTAACCGCAACTTCAAGATTCACTAATTCCCTTCCGAAGGCGCCCGTCGCCATCCTCCATCCCCACAGAATCTTTCTCGAAATGGGGCTGTTTTCTGGGCTTTTCAAATCGGAAGTCAGTGAATATATAGCTGCCACAAGAAGCAGGCGCGGCCGGAAATCTTTCGCAACCAAAAGTCTCCAAGCCGCGCCAGTTGTACGTTTCAGCTGTTTAGAGCAATAATACTTCCGACAGGAAATGCGCAGGAAGCGGAGCGGACGATTTGAGTAGATTTTCCGGATTCTGGAACGGAGCATCGCACGGCTGTCACCTTTTCACAGAATATGTATCGCAAAATATCCGCTCCGCTTCCGGACGTGAGTCATAGGAATTATTAGTGCGCTAAATAGCTGCTGAAGCCGAAACTTTATGGTTCACGAACCGGGCAAAACGTTATATAATAAGACGTGGATATTATTGTAGGGAAATGTATGTAAACAGAGTTTCATAGAAGAGAGGTTTTTATATATGGAAATAAAGAAAGCGACACTGGTACTGGAGGGAGGAGCAACACGGGGCGTCTTTACTTCAGGGGCGCTGGATTATCTGATGGAGAAGGATCTTTACCTGTCCCATGTGATCGGCGTTTCTGCGGGAGCGTGCAATGCGGTGGACTATGTCTCAAAGCAGCCGGGGCGCACGCGGGACTGCATGATTCCGACAGATAAGAGCAGCAATTATTATTATGGACTGCGGGATTTTGTAAAGGAAAAGAGTCTGATGAATATGGATCTGATCTTTGACAAATTTCCAAATGAGCTGGTTCCTTTTGATTTTGATACGTATTTTAGTTCCGACATTCACTGCGAGCTGGTGACGACGAACTGCCTGACCGGGAAGGCGGAGTACATGACGGAGGAGAGTGACCGGGAGAGGCTTATGAAGATCTGCCGCGCTTCCTGCAGCATGCCGCTGCTGACTCCGATTGTAAATATCGATGATGTGCCGTACCTGGACGGGGGACTGGCCGACTCCGTGCCTATCCGCCGGGCGCAGAAGATGGAGAATCAGAAGATTGTAGTGATCCTTACGAAGAACAGAGGGTATCGCAAGAAGGTGGTTTCTCCTGCGATGCAGAAAATCTACAGGAAAGCATATAAATCATACCCGGAACTGATTCGCACGATCTTCCGCAGAAGCTTTGAGTACAATAAGACCATGAATTACCTGGACCAGCTTGAAAAGCGGGGAGAAATCTTCATTCTGCGGCCGCAGGTAAAGCCCGTGTCAAGGCTGGAGAGAAACAAAGAGACGCTCTATGCGTTTTACGAGCACGGATATAAATATATGGAGAGAAGATATGACGATCTGCTCGCATATCTTGAGAAATAGCGGTACTTTTTGCAGGAAAAGGGGGAATATAAAAAATGGCCGAAGAAATGGCAAAGGCTCCGCACTATACTCAGAACCGGGAACTCTCCTGGCTGCGGTTTAACCAGCGAGTGCTGGAGGAGGCCCGGGACGAGACGGTTCCGCTCATGGAACGGATGAAATTTGTAGCCATATTTACGAGCAATCTGGACGAATTTTTTATGATACGGGTGGGAAGTCTTTACGATATGGCCGCAACGGACAATAAAAAGCTGGATAAAAGATCCGGCATGACTCCGGGAGAGCAGCTTTCTGCGATTTATGCGGCAGTTGCTCCGCTCTATAAGGAAAGGGATAAGACGTATTCGGAGATCAAGAAGCAGCTGGAGCCGTATGGAGTGTGCGGACTGGGATTCAAGGAGCTGGAGCAGCAGGAGAAGAAGTATGTAAAGAAGTACTTTAAAGAGCAGGTGCTCCCTGTACTCTCACCTCAGATTGTGGATGCGAATCACCCCTTCCCGCATCTTCTGAGCAAAGAGATCTATGTGGTGGCTCAGCTTAAACAGAATGGCAGCGTTATGCTGGGAATCGTACCTGTACCGCAGTACATATCAGATATCCTCTATCTTCCGGGCAGCGATATCCGCTATATCCGTATGGAAAAGGTGATTATGGAATATCTGGAGCTGGTATTCGACAAGTATGAGGTGTCGGACAAAAACTATATCTGTGTGACAAGAAATGCGGATATTTCACCTGACGACGAGATGTTTGCAGACAATGACGATTTCCGTCATGTGATGCAGGAGACTCTGCATAAGAGACGGAGGATGGCTGTTGTGCGTCTGGAGACAGCATCCCCTCTGGGAAAAGATCTGGAAAAGTATTTCTGTGAGAGATTCCATATCAGGCCGGAGTGTATCTTTCGGACAAAGATGCCGATGAAGCTGGGATTTATCTTTGCCATTGCAGATAAACTTCCTGATTCTATGAAGCGGTCCCTTACAGATCCTCCGTTTACGCCCCAGCCGTCCGCCTCTCTGGCAGAGGGCAGTGTGATGGAGCAGATCAAGAAAAAGGATGTGCTGCTGTCCTATCCTTATGAGAGCATGGATCCTTTCCTGCAGCTTATCAAAGAGGCCTCCACAGACCCGGATGTGCTGACGATCAAGATCACGATCTACAGACTGGCGAAAAAAGCGAGGCTGGTGGAGTATCTCTGCGCAGCGGCGGAAAACGGCAAAGAGGTAACAGTTCTTATAGAACTCAGGGCCAGATTTGACGAGCAGAATAATATCGACTGGTCTGAGCGGATGGAAGAGGCAGGATGCCGCGTAATCTACGGCATTGAAGGATATAAGGTCCATTCCAAAATCTGTCTGATCACATACAGGAGCAAGAATGAGATCCGTTATATCACCCAGGTCGGAACAGGAAATTATAATGAAAAGACGGCGAAGATGTATACCGATTATTCGCTGATGACCGCACACCAGGGGATTGGAGAGGATGCGGCAGTATTCTTCAAAAACATGTCTATTGGAAACCTGGACGGCGTGTATGAGCATCTGATCGTATCTCCTACAAGCTTGAAACAGAAAGTCCTCGCACTTATGGATGAGGAGATTAAGAAGGGAGAGAAAGGTCGGATCGTTATGAAGATGAATTCTCTGACGGATCTGGACTTTATTAATAAAACCGCAGAAGCTTCCCAGGCTGGAGTTAGAATTGATTTGATCGTGCGGGGAATCTGCTGTATCCTCCCCGGAATTCCGGGACGTACAGAGAGACTTAGAGTGACCAGCATTGTCGGCCGTTATCTTGAGCATCCCAGAGTATTTGTGTTCGGGGACGGTCCGGAAGCGAAGGTCTATATCGGATCCGCTGATATGATGACGAGAAATACGGAGAAGAGGGTGGAAGTGGCATGCCCGGTCTATGACGAGGGAATCAAAAAGCGGCTCATGCACGACTTGAAAGTAATGCTTGCCGACAACGTGAAAGCCCGTCAGATGGACAGCACAGGCGCTTACCGGAAAAAGACGGTGAAAGGAGAGCGTGTGAACGCCCAGGAGACATTTATGAAAGAAGCGCTCAATGCCAGAAGACCATCTGCGCATGTTTATAAGAAGGAGAAAAAATCTCTGCCTGAACGGCTATTCGGCCTGTTCCGCAGAAGAAAATAAAGTAAAACCAGTAGGAGGTAAGAAAACATGGAAGGACAGAAAGTGACAGGATTTGGAGCGACAAAGGAGGGGAAGGAAACACATCTGTATCTGCTGGAAAATAAGAATGGAGTCAAAGCGTATGTGACGGATTACGGCGCGGCAATTGTCAGACTTCTTATACCAGACAGGGAAGGTAAAACCCGTGATGTGGTTCTGGGATATGATGATGCGGCGGCGTATGAAAGAGGAACAGCCTCCTTCGGAGCCACTGTGGGCCGCAACGCAAACCGAATCGGAGGCGCGCAGATAACCATTGACGGAAAAACTTATGATCTTGAAAAAAATGATAACGGGAAAAATAATCTTCACAGCGGATCAAACCGTTATAATCACCGCCTCTGGGAGACAGAGGAACAGGACGGACGCCATGTTAGGTTCATGCTTCACAGCCCGGACGGAGATCAGGGCTATCCGGGAAACCTGGATATGTATGTGACCTATACGCTGGATGATGAAAATATGCTGGATATCCACTATGAAGCAGTGCCGGATCAGGATACGATTATCAATATGACAAACCACAGTTATTTCAATCTGAACGGACATGACAGCGGAACGGCGCTGAGACATAAAGTAATTCTGTACGCGGATTGTTTTACGCCTG
The DNA here is from genome assembly GCA_944384505.1 of uncultured Mediterraneibacter sp. GTDB lineage: Bacteria > Bacillota > Clostridia > Lachnospirales > Lachnospiraceae > Mediterraneibacter. The sequence continues at coordinate 8,819 of CALWTQ010000083.1, read as the reverse complement.
CGGACGCTGAGTCTATCCCGACAGGTGAGATCGCCGGTGTAGAGGACACGCCCATGGATTTCAGAACCGCGAAAGCGCTGGGCGATGAGATCGGCGCAGACTATGAGCCTCTACGTTTCGGCGGTGGATATGATCACAATTGGGTGTTGAAAAATAACGGAAGATTTGATAAAGTAGCAGAAGTAATTTCAGAGGAGAGCGGGATCACAATGGAAGTGTACACAGATCTTCCGGGAATCCAGATGTACTCAGCGAATTTCCTTGACAATGAACCGGGCAAGAACGGCGCGGTTTATGGAAAGAGAAGCGCTGTCTGCATGGAGACGCAGTATTATCCGGACGCGGTTCACCATGAGAATTTCCCGCAGCCTTTGTGCAGAAAAGGAGATAAATACGATACACATACAGCATATCGTTTTCTGACAGAATAATGGGAAAATCAGTATATATCGCAGAGAAGCCGAGCGTGGCCCAGGAGTTCGCAAAGGCGCTGAAAGTAAACACAAAAAGAAAGGACGGATATCTGGAGTCTGATGAGGCTGTCATTACTTGGTGCGTAGGGCACCTTGTGACCATGAGCTACCCGGAGGAGTATGATCCGGCTTTGAAAAAATGGTCTCTCCAGACGCTGCCGTTTATTCCGGAAGAATTTAAATATGAAGTGATTCCGGCTGTGGCAAAGCAGTTTCAGATTGTAAGCTCGATTCTGAACCGGGACGATGTGGACACGATCTATGTATGCACGGACTCCGGGCGCGAGGGTGAATATATCTATCGACTGGTGGAGCAGGAGGCGCATGTGACCGGAAAGAAGCGCCGCAGAGTCTGGATTGATTCCCAGACAGAAGAGGAAATCTTAAGGGGGATCAGGGAGGCGAAAGATCTGTCCGAGTATGACAACCTAAGCGCGTCAGCCTATTTAAGGGCAAAGGAAGATTACCTGATGGGAATTAATTTCTCCCGGCTTCTCACCCTGAAATACGGAAACAGCATTTCAAATTATCTGAAAACAAAGTATGCGGTGATCTCCGTGGGGCGTGTTATGACCTGTGTTCTGGGCATGGTCGTCCGCAGGGAGCGGGAGATCCGGGAGTTCGTGAAAACTCCGTTTTACCGTGTAGTCAGTTCGATTGACGCCTCGGGGCACAGCTTTGAAGGCGAGTGGAGGGCTGTGAAAGGCTCCCGGTATTTTGAGTCTTTTGACCTTTATAAGGAGAACGGCTTCAAAGAGAGAAAGAAAGCGGAAGAGCTCGTGGATTATCTCTCCCAGGAACAGCCGATGGAGTGTATTATCGAGTCTGTGGAGAAGAAAAAGGAAAAGAAGAACCCGCCTCTCCTCTATAACCTGGCGGAGCTTCAGAACGACTGTTCCAAGCGGTTTAAGATCAGCCCGGACGAGACGCTGCGCATTGTGCAGGAACTCTACGAGAAAAAACTTGTGACATATCCGAGAACTGACGCCCGGGTGCTCTCTGCTGCAGTTGCGAAGGAAATCAGCAGAAATTTAAACGGACTTTCCAAATATCCTATGGCGGCGCCTTATCTGCAGGATATTTTGACATTCGGAAGCCATAAAGGGCTGGCAAAAACACGGTATGTTAATGACAAACAGATCACAGACCACTATGCCATTATACCTACGGGACAGGGGCTGGGAGCGCTAAACTCTCTCTCAGAGACGTCCCATAAAGTCTATGATCTGATCGTGAGAAGATTTTTAAGCATCTTTTATCCGCCGGCAGTTTATCAGAAAGTGTCTATCATATCAAAGATACGCGGGGAGAGCTTCTTTTCCAGCTTTAAGGTGCTGGCGGAGGAAGGCTATCTGAAAGTGGCGGGCGTCCCGCGCGGGCAGCAGGCGGCCGGTCAGGATCAGGAACTGGATACAGCTCTGTTTGAAGTCATAAAAACACTGAGGAAAGGGACGCATCTTCCGGTAAAAGCGCTGGAAATCAAAGAGGGAGAGACCTCCCCGCCGAAAAGGTACAATTCCGGGTCTATCATTCTGGCTATGGAGAATGCGGGCCAGCTTATCGAGGATGAGGATCTCCGCGCCCAGATCAAGGGAAGCGGTATCGGCACCAGCGCGACAAGGGCTGAGATTTTAAAGAAACTGATCCACATCAAATACCTGGCGCTGAATAAAAAGACGCAGGTTATCACTCCTACACTTCAGGGAGAAATGGTATATGATGTGGTGGACAATTCTATCAGGCCCCTCTTGAATCCGGAACTTACGGCCAGCTGGGAAAAGGGGCTTACTTACGTGGCTGAGGGCGAAATTACCTCGGATGAATATATGAAGAAGCTGGACGACTTCATCACCAGGAGAACAGTGGGCGTGAAAGGCCTGAACAATCAGTATCAGCTCCGGGCATGTTATGACAGGGCAGCGGCCTTTTACCAGAAGGGGAAGAAGACCCGCGGGACGGGAAATGAAAAAGAAAAACGCCGTCAGACGGCAGAAAAGGAGACTAATAAATGAAAGCATTAACAGTAAACGAACTTTACACACTGGATCAGACAATCGCGAAAGATATTTTTGACGGAGTGACTTATCCGTGGGAAGTGCTTCCGAAGATCAGCGCGTTTATCATTGAACTGGGAAACACCTTAAGCAGCGATGAATATGAGAAGCGCGGTGAGAATGTATGGATCGCAAAATCCGCAAAGGTTGCGCCCACTGCCTATATTAACGGGCCGGCTATTATTGGGAAGGACGCGGAAGTGCGTCACTGCGCGTTTATCCGCGGCAATGCCATCGTAGGAGAGGGCGCGGTAGTAGGAAACTCTACCGAGCTTAAGAACGTGATCCTCTTTAACAAAGTTCAGGTTCCTCATTACAACTATGTGGGCGATTCCATCCTCGGCTACAAGTCCCACATGGGAGCGGGCTCTATTACTTCAAATGTAAAATCCGACAAAAAGCTGGTCGTTGTAAAAACTCCGGAGGGCAATATTGAGACTGGAATGAAGAAGTTCGGCGCAATGCTTGGCGATGAAGTGGAGGTCGGATGCGGAAGCGTTTTAAATCCGGGAACTGTCGTAGGAAGCCACAGCAACATCTATCCTCTGTCTTCCGTGCGCGGATTCGTGCCGGGCAGCAGCATCTACAAAAAGCAGGGAGAAGTAGTGGAGAAGAGGGCGGATTAACTGAGAAAGCTTCATATCGAAATACAGCCGGATGGAGGGAGAACAGATCATGAAACAAATCGGATTTATCGGAGTCGGCATTATGGGAAAATCGATGGTGCGGAATCTTATGAAAGCAGGTTATGGACTCCATATCTATGCGCGCACAAAGGCAAAAGTGGAGGATGTAATCAGCGAAGGAGCAGTATTCCATGAAACGATTGCAGACTGTGTGAAAGACAGGGATGCTGTCATCACAATCGTAGGATTCCCTCAGGATGTGGAGGAAGTCTATTTTGACAGCGGGAATATTCTGGACAGCGCGGCGCCGGGGACTTATCTTATTGACATGACAACGACAAGCCCTATGCTTGCGGAGAAGCTGTATGAGGAGGGGAAGAAAAAAGGCTTTCATGTTCTGGATGCTCCCGTTACAGGGGGCGATACCGGAGCAAAGGAGGGAACTCTTTCTATCCTTGTGGGCGGCGACAAAGAAGACTATGACGCCTGCCATAAGCTTTTTGAAGCTATGGGGACAAATATCAACTATGAAGGCAAAGCCGGATGCGGACAGCACTGTAAACTGGCCAATCAGATCATGATCGCAGGGACGCTTTCCGGCGTCTGCGAGGCGCTTACCTATGCGAAAGAGAAGGGGCTGGATCTGGATACATTCTTTCAATCAGTCTCCACCGGAGCAGCCGGGAGCACACAGTTTAACACATTCGCTCCGAAGATCATCGCTGGAGATTATGCGCCCGGATTCTTTATGAAACATTTCATAAAAGACATGAAGCTGGCTCTTATAGAAGCAAATAGAAGCGGCATTGATCTCGATGTCTTAAGTCAGGTGCTTGCCAATTATGAAGAACTGGAAGCAGAAGGGTACGGAGATCTGGGGACACAGGCGTTGATGAAGTTCTATGATGAAGAACACAGATACACGGAAGAAGAGTAGCGGTTCAGCTATAAAGTACAATAACTTCCGGATGAGAAACGTCCGAAAACAGTTCCTTTGCCAAGACGTATTCTGCGGGGAGGGAGGATGACTCCGGGCTTCGCTACAGGGGATAAGGGAAACTAAGAAGTTCCGGTTGCGGATTAGATGCAAGGCCAGGAGGGGAGCAACTCGCTTCGCTCAGACAATCTCCCCTCCTGGCCTAACATCCGCAGCCGCAGCTTCAAGTTTCCCTTATCCCCTTCCGAAGGCGCCCGTCGCCATCCTCCATCCCCGCAGAATTTTTCTCGAAATGGGGTTGTTTTCTGGGCTTTTCAAGCCGGGAGTTAATGAATATATAGCTGCAACGAGAAGCAGGCGCGGCCGGAAGGGTTTTGCAGTCGAAAGCCTACAAGCCGCGCCAATTCGCGCTTTACAGCTCATTTGGGGCAGTGACATTCCGACAGGAAATGTTAGTGCGCTAAATAGCTGTTTTGTATTGACAAATGGGATTTGGTCACGTATTATTGTACTAAATAAACAGTACAATGATGCGTGACTTTTTCTGTTTCCGCCGCGCGGTTCATGACAGCAGAATGTCATGCAGACAGGAGGCAGTATGTTAGAGATACAGGGGCTTAGTAAGTCATATGGAAAGAACCTTGCAGTGGATAATGTAAGCTTTACAGTGCCGGACGGCCGTGTGGGAATCCTGCTCGGACCAAACGGTGCGGGAAAATCTACGATTATCAAGAGTATCGCAGGGTTGCTGCGGTATAGAGGCGCAATACGGATTGAGGGGATTCCATCGCGGAATATTGAGGCGAAGCGGATTTTCGCTTATGTCCCTGAGATCCCCAGTATGTTCGATGCCCTGACGGTGAGAGAGCATGTGGAGTATATACGGATGGCCTATGGCAGCAGCATTTCAGATGAGGAAGTGGAAGAACTTCTAAAAGAGTTTGAGATGGAGGATAAGCAGGATAAGCTTGGAAATGAACTGTCAAAGGGAATGATGCAGAAGGTGAGCATCTGCTGTGCCCTGGCGGTAAAGCCGAAGGTGATCCTTCTCGACGAGCCGATGGTCGGTCTCGACCCGGCCGCAATTAAGACGCTTAAGGAAGTGGTTTTAAAGCTCAGAGATCAGGGAGTGACCGTTCTGATCAGCACACATATGCTGGAAATGGTAGAGGAACTGTGGGACATTATGTTTGTGATGGAAAAAGGACATATTATTGGCTCTTATAACAGAGAGGATGCCCAGGGCAAAGATCTGGATGAGCTGTTCTTTGAGATGACAGGTGGTGAGAAGTAATGAGAGCGTTGATTTATCTGACGAGACGAAGTCTCATTAATAATCTGAAGAAGGCGGTGCGGAAGCCTACAACTCTGATTGCCCTGATTTTTGCGGTGCTGTATGTGATTTTTATGGCGACGTCTTTAGGAAGCCTGGCAGTCAGCATCCGACTGGATTCCGTCCGGGGGCTGGTAATTATCGCGACACTCTGGACGATCTACATTACGCTGGGCAACTTTATGGCTTATTCCAGCAGAAAGGGGGTAATCTTCCGCCCTGCGCACGCGCACTTTGTATTCACTGCTCCGATCAGCCCGAAGCTGGTGCTTGTCAGCAGCGCTTGGATGAATTATCTGACATCCGCTGCTGTGTGGACTGTGTTATCCATTGGCGGCCTTACTGTATTCCAGGTGCCGGCATGGAAAGTGCTTCTGTTTTTTCTGGTGGGATGTGTGTTCGAAGTGACAGTGGAGCTTTGCATTATGGTATTTCTTTACACGAACGACCGTCTTCCGGAGAAACTGATGGGCGGCATCCGCGCGGGGATCAAAGTATTTCTGGTGGCTTTTACTCTGGCGATTGTGCTGTATTTCAGGGAAAACGGTCTGTCTGTGGAAAGCGCGTCCGCATTTATTGACTGGCCGGTTCTCCGGATGATTCCCGTGATCGGATGGCAGGTGGCTGTGTACCGGCTGATCCTTCTGGGCCCCACCACATTGAATCTGATCTGTACGGTTCTGTATCTGGCATCTGCCGGAATCTTCATTACAGCGGTATTCCGGATGAAATGCGACGGCGGATACTATGAGGAGGCGGCAAAGTTTGCGGATGATTACGCCGAGATCAGACAGAGAAAGAAAAATGGCGAGATGATTCTGAGCATGAACGAGAAAAAGCGCCGGTTCCGCCGTGTGAAGGATAAGATCACAGCAAAAGGCGCAAAAGCTATTTTCTACCGTCAGCTCCTGGAATATAAGAAAGAACGTTTTTTCATATTCTCAAAGGTAACGCTGATCTGTGTGATAGTTGCAGTTGTATGCTCTTATTCGCTCAGAGAGGCTGTAAATGAAACGGGAGTGCCGGAGTTTTTCCTTCTGGGGATTGTAGCTTATATTTCTCTTATTATGAGCGGATACCTGGGGAAATGGGAGAGTGAGCTGAAGAATCCGTATCTGTTCCTGATCCCGGACAGTTCCTTGAAAAAACTGTGGTACGCAACTGCAATGGAGCATATAAAGGCTCTGGCAGATGGATGCATTATCTGCATTCCCATCGGAATATTCTGGCATGTCCGGCCGATATATATCGTTTTTTGTATTCTGACCTATGTGATCATCCAGGCTGACCGTCTTTATACAAAAGTGATCGCCCAGAGCCTCCTGGGAAACGTATTCGGGAAAACAGGACAGGATTTACTGAGGATGGTGATACAGATTACTCTTCTGGGGCTGGGGGCGACAGCCGCGGTTCTGGCCGGCATTTTTGTGAATCCTCAGCTGGTGTTCCCGATTGTGCTGGCTTATTGTATGCTGATCACGGTGGGGATGGCGATACTTGCATCCCTGCGTTTTGAAACAATGGAACAGCTTGTGTAATATTGATGCTGTGAACAGTGAGGGGACGAGCAGCAGGCAGCAAAATAAAAGAGCTTGACACGGGCATAGTGCCCGTGTTATTCTAAGCAAGAGTGCTTTAATGCGTTAAAGCGCAACGCTTTAACGTGAGTTAGTAAAACAAACCGTATGAATATAAGTTAAGGCGCATGTGCGCCCTGTCTGATGCATGCAGCTGCAGGCTTCAGGCGGAAAAGGAAAGTGAAGGAAAGAAGAGGGAATTAAAATGACAGTAAAACTTATACTTCTTGTAGTATTTTTTGCGGTAATGGTGGCAGTAGGGATATACTCACGCCGGCATGTCACCAGTGTGGACGGATTCGTCCTTGGCAGCAGGTCAGTAGGACCATGGCTGACTGCGTTTGCGTATGGTACCTCTTATTTTTCAGCAGTGGTATTCGTAGGATACGCGGGCCAGTTCGGCTGGAAGTATGGGATTGCGAGTACATGGATCGGTATCGGAAATGCAGTGATTGGAAGTCTTCTGGCCTGGGTGGTGTTAGGACGCCGGACAAAGGTTATGACGCAGCATCTCGGATCCAGGACAATGCCGGATTTCTTTGGAGAGCGCTATGGCTCCAAAGCCCTTAAAATCGTGGCGTCAGTTATTGTATTTGTGTTTCTGATTCCGTATACAGCATCTGTTTACAATGGACTTTCCAGACTGTTTGAGATGGCTTTTAATATTCCCTATGCGTGGTGCGTGATCGTGATGGCAGTATTTACAGCTCTTTATGTGATCTTAGGCGGATATATGGCTACGGCAATCAACGATTTTATCCAGGGAATTATCATGCTGGCAGGGATTGTGGCTGTGATTGCGGCGGTGCTAAGCGGACAGGGAGGATTCATGCACGCGATTTCTGAAATGGCTCAGATCCCAAGCGACGTATCCATAACCCGGGGCCAGCCCGGAGCGTTTACTTCTTTCTTCGGTCCGGATCCGCTGAATCTCTTAGGCGTTGTGCTCCTGACTTCTCTGGGAACCTGGGGCCTGCCTCAGATGATCGGGAAGTTTTACGCGATCAAGGATGAGAAATCCATCAACACAGGGACCGTGATTTCAACACTGTTTGCCATCGTTGTTTCAGGCGGATGCTACTTCCTTGGCGGATTCGCGCGTCTTTTCGACAATCCTGCGATCTACGATGAGACAGGAACCGCGGTTGTATATGACAGCATCATCCCCTATATGCTTTCTTCACTGCCGGATATACTGATCGGTATAGTGGTAGTCCTGGTTCTTTCCGCTTCCATGTCCACGCTGTCCTCCCTGGTGCTGACTTCCAGCTCCACGATGACGCTGGACCTGCTGAAAGATCATGTGATGAAAAATATGAGTGAGAAAAAGCAGATTATCACCATGCAGGCGTTGATTGTGTTTTTCATCGTAGTATCTGTGCTGATCGCCTTGAATCCGCCTACATTTATCGCTCAGCTCATGGGAATCTCCTGGGGCGCTCTGGCAGGCGCATTCCTGGCGCCGTTTTTGTATGGGCTGTACTGGAAAGGCGTTACAAAAGCCGGCGTGTGGGCAGGGTTCATTGCCGGGGTGGGGCTGACCGTGTCAAACATGTTTCTGGGCTTCATCGAATCTTCGATTAATGCAGGAGCGGCGGCCATGGTCCTGGGACTGATTGTAGTTCCGGCTGTGAGCCTGGTTACGCCGAAACTTAAGAAAGAAAAAGTGGAGGAAATCTTCACCTGCTATGATGAAAAAGTGACAACAAGTATGAAACGGTCATTAAAAGACTGAGATGCAACAGCTATTTAGCGCAATAACTCTTTTCGTCAAAATGTGTCCGGAAGCAGAGCGAATGGTTTGCGATACGTATTCTGT
>CALWTQ010000082.1 GCA_944384505.1 uncultured Mediterraneibacter sp. | reverse complement strand
AACCGCAGGGAGAAGATGCTGAAACTCCGTGAGGAACTGCTTGCGGTTGAGGAGGACAGAATGGCGGGAAGAACTGGCTGTACGCTTGATGAACTGGACGCTTATCTTGATGAAGTGATTGCAGAGGCATAGCGTATGGCAGCAAACAGCAAGTACAAAGTCATTGTTTCCGACAGAGCAAAAAGAATGTTAGGGACGCACATCCGTTTTATGGCGCAGGTCAATAAAGAGCCAGCGGCGGCAAAGAAAAAAGAGATTATGGCAGCGATGCGCTCTTTAAGGCAGATGCCGCAGCGTTTCCCTTACTTTGAGGAACTGTATATCACACCCAATAAATATCACAAGATGTTCATTGAGAAGTGGTATCTTGTCCTTTATCAAATCCAAGACGATACGGTCTATGTAGAATATATCCTTGACTGCCGCAAGGATTACAGTTGGCTTATCAAATAACAACAGAATATCAGAATAAAAATCGTCACTTGAACTGCAGGCGGCGATTTTTTTATGCCCAAAAGGAGGTGCTTTTCATTTGGAAGTCAAGATAAATAAAGAAATTCGTAACTATACGGAATCGATGTTTTTTGGACTGTCGCTCAGGCAGTTTATTTTTTCTGTCCTTGCCTGCGTTTGCCTTAAAAGTGTTGTCCGACAGTCTGACCGCCGCTAAAAGTTCGGCTCTCTGGGCAAACAACATCGAAGTGGTCATCGGGCAGGTTGGTTTTTTCAAAGTCCGAAGCCGGCCGTCAGGTGCTGATTCTATGCCGTTCGACTTCCGAGGTCGAAAATAGTCGAATTTTTTCTGTTGTATGTAAAATTTCTACATTTTACGATATGATAGGTGTGCAAAAAGGCAGGTGTCTCAAATCAGAGAGGGGCATACAGATGAATTATGAAAAGGTTATTATCAACACACTGGACTCCTTTGGAGTCAGTCGTTCCTACACCGGCTATGGTTATGTAGTGCACGGGCTTATGCTCATCATAGAGGACCGGGAACGTTTGGAATGCATCACAAAATCTCTATACCTGGATATCGCCAGGAATTACCGAACCACCTGGACATGTGTGGAGAAAAATATGAGGACAATCGTGAATTCTGTCTGGAATTCTCCAAACAATGAATTGCTGGAAATCATTTTTAACAAAGCTAATCGCAGCAAGAAACCCACGAACAAAGAGTTTTTAAAATACATGTATGATTACGTTGTCTGTGCATATGACCATGTAGAGATGTTAGACAGGCGCATCCCCATGGTATGCCCGATCTCGCGTAAGCATTGCGAAGCGCTGAGCGTCTTCTACATCCGCTTATCACGGATGATGAAATAGCGCTTATATATACTGCGTCCTGAGGGCATAATTAAAAAAGAATCCTGCTTTGCAGGATTCTCCGCTTTCTGCGGGCCGGGCTGCCCATCACTGCTTCAATGTCTTTGGCTCATATCGCTGTAAACCTCGCAAAATCTGGCCGCAAAGGAAACCGGCTCTCCTCCCATAATCAGATGGGATATATCTCCCAGTTTCAGTCCGCGGAAACATGCGTATCCCTGCTGCCGCTCTTCTGTTACAATCTCTGTTACAGACGTTGGCGCCAGCGCCAGGTTCTGCCACATGGCAAACGGAGACTGATTCCAGAGGTGTCCCAGGAGTGCGCACGTAATGCCGAAATGGCAGAAAAATGTCACTGTCTCCGTATTCTCTCGCTCCACGCAGTACCCAATGCCGTCCCGGACGTACCCACGCTCTGAAAGGAACGTGTCAAACTCCTCCGTCACGCGGTCGTACACTTCTTCTACATCAGAATTTCTGCTGATTTCTGATGCTCTCCATCCCGAAGCATCCATAAGCTCCGTATGCTTCATCCAGTAAGACGGTGTCACATCCCACACAATCCGCGGTATATATTTTCCGTCCTTTTTCTCAGCTGTAGGATAAGCGCACTGAAGATCCACAGCAGAATTAAGGTCGATACGCGCCGGGAATTCTCTCAGCCAGTCCAGCGTCCGCGCACTCTTCCCGGTCTTTCTCAGGCTATATCCGGCGGTATCCTGCGCTCTCCCCAGGGGAGAGACAAAACAGGTTCCAAGTCCCAGCTGTTCCGCGCGTTCCGCGAGAAGCGCCGCCTCACGGCGTCCTTTTTCCGTCAGCGTGTCATTTACATAATCCGGATCTCCATGTCTGATAAAAAGCAGTCTCATACTTTCTCTTCCTCCTGTAGCCTGCGCCTTAGGCGCTCCCACTGACGTTCCAGCCAGCTGACAGCCAGATCCGGCCAGATCTCAACTTCGGGCAGGGTTTTTCTGATCTGTTCCTTTTCTTCCGGTGACCATTTTTGTCTTTTCCTGCCGTATAAGCCAAATTCCGCTTCAATCTCTTCCGCCTTCTCCTCAGTGTATGACGTCTTCCCATCACGGATCGCACTGCAGAGCATACGGATCTGTTCCAGTGTATAAATATCTCCGAAATCCTGGTTCAGCCATCGCTGTGTCGCTATAGAAAGCCCGTGAATCCCCTCAGAAAATACGTGATGGGCGTAAGGTACTCCGGCGTTCCTGCAGGCCTCGGCGAAAAGATAACTGTTCTGCACCGGTACGGATGTATCCGCTGCTGTCTGCCAGAGGAAACAGGGCGGCGTATCTTCTGTCACCTGCTTCTCCAGCGACATATATTCCAGCTCGTCCTCCCCGGGGGCTTCTCCCAGCAGTGCCTCAAAAGACGTTCGGTTGGCATACTCACCGGAAGTAATGACCGGGTAGCACAGAAGCGCGGCGTCAGGCCGGTTTGAAATTTCCGTATAATCCTCCGCCGGATCAATAATATCCTCATAGTGGACGCACAGGCTTCCGCAGAGGTGCCCGCCTGCTGAAAATCCACACACCGCGATCTGTTCCGGGTTAATATGACACCGGGCAGAATGCTTCCGGATAATGCGCACCGCCCTTGATATGTCCTTTAACGGCTGAGTCTTTAAAGGGCTGTCCAGATAATTCACCGTATATGCCAGCACGAATACATTATATCCCTTCTGATAAAACAGCTCCGCCACCATATGCCCCTCCGAGGGGGACGCATACCGGTACGCGCCTCCCGGGACAACCAGCATCCCCGGACGGATCTGCTCATCCTCGTGTATATAGCTGACCACGAAGGGGACAAACCCATAAGCAGCCGGGTAATCATACTCTCCTTCTCTCCATATATTTACCTTTTGTCCGATCAACTCTTTTTCCTCCTACAGCTCGGCCTCGTTAAGATACGGGTTTACTGCCTCATAGAACTGTTCCTTCTCAACTGCTTCCGCAAGAGCCGTATCAATCGGCATCTTTCCAAGCACCGGAACATGCATTTCCGCCGCTATCTCATCGATATGACTCTCACCGAATACTTTGATCTCTTTTCCGCAGTCCGGACATTTTACATAACTGTAGTTTTCCACAATGCCAAGCACCGGGATATTCATCTGCTCCGCCATATTAGCCGCTTTCTTCACAATCATCTGCACCAGGTCCTGCGGGGATGTAACAATCACCACTCCATCCACCGGAAAGGACTGGAAAACAGTCAGCGGTACATCGCCTGTTCCCGGCGGCATGTCCACAAAGAGATAGTCCAGGTCGCCCCACATAACATCTGTCCAGAACTGTTTCACCACCCCTGCAATGATAGGCCCTCTCCAGATCACAGGAGCAGACTCATCCTCAAGCAGGAGATTTACTGACATGATCCTTGTTCCGTCCTTTGCGATACAGGGCATGATACTGTCCTCTGTTCCCCTCGCTTTCTCGTGGACTCCGTACATCTTCGGAATAGACGGACCTGTAATATCCGCATCCAGAATTCCTACAGTATACCCCTTTTCAACCATCATCCTTGCAAGTGACGCCGTGACCAGCGATTTCCCGACTCCGCCTTTCCCGCTGACCACTCCGATCACTCTCCTGATCGCGGAATACTGGTTCGCCGGTTCCCTGAAATCCGTCTTCCTGCTGCTGCAGGAATCCGCATGGGCACAGCCCGCGCAGGATTCCTCTGTGCATCCGCTTGTATTTTGTTCTTCTGCCATAACACTTCTACCTTCTCTCTGATTCTATTCGCCGCTGGATCCGGCCCGGCTGGGCTCAGTCCCTCCGGCTTTCCCTGCGGCCGTTTTCTCTGGCGTTACTGTTCCGTAACTCTCTGACAGTATATCATATTTTGACCATTATGGACACCGGATATTTAGCGCACTGCCACTTTCCGTTAAAATGTGTCCGGAAGCGGAGCGGATGTTTCGAGATACGTATTCTGTGAAAGGAGACAGCTGGAAGACGTTCCGTTCCAGGATCCGGAAAATCTAGCAGGCCGAAGAGCTGTTTAAAGGCAAAGCGGCGCTCCGGACAACTCGCTCTGCTCAGACAATCCCTGCGCGCCGCTTAACAACATCTCTCCGCCCCTAAGATTTTCAGCGGATTCCTCCAAAGTCACATCTCCCGGCTGTCACCTTTCCCCAGAAAGTCTGCTCAAATCGGCCGCTCCGCTTCCTGCGCATTTCCTGTCGGAAGTGTTACTGCCCTAAACAGGCTGAAACGTAGAACTGGCGCGGCTTGGAGGCTTTCAACCGCGAAAGCTTTTCAGCCGCGCCTGCTTCTCGCAGCGGCTATATATTCACTGACTCCCGCCTTGAAAAACCTAGAAAACAGCCCTATTTCGAGAAAGATTCTGCGGGGATGGAGGATGGCGATGGGCGCCCTCGGAAGGGGATTAGTGAAACTCGAAGTTGCGGTTACGGATGTTAGGGCAGGCGGGGAGACTTGTCTGAGCGAAGCGAGTTGCTCTCCGTCTGCCCTGCTTTTAATCCGTGGCCGGAACTTCTTAGTTTCCCTTATCCCCTGGAATGAAGCCCGGAGTCATCCTCCATCCCCGCAGAATACGTTTTTGAAATAATCTCTGTTTTCGGACGTTTTACAAAAAGGTGTTAGTGAACTAAATAGCTGTTTCCCCTTCCCGGGTCACATCTTTCAGCCATTTATAACTCCGGTACCTCTTATATGTGATCGGTATCTTGATGATCTCATCGCTCATAAGGATCACATACACGACCGGTACGCTGAAATGGAACACGAATGCCGCCAGAAAGCCACACAGGATCGAGCAGCCCCACATTGTACTCACATCCAGGATCAGTCCGAACCGGGTATCGCCGCCAGAGCGGAAAACTCCCACTACCATCGTAGTGTTAAATGCCTGTCCCACCACAAAGTATGACATGACAATAAACATGAGCCTTAAATAAGTTTTGGCCGTTGCGGTCAGGGACAGGAAATGTATCGCCGCAGGAGCCGCAGCAAGGATAATCGTGCCTCCGGCCGCGCCCATTATAATGCTCAGTATGATAAACCGCTTCGCGTAAGCCCTTGCATGCTCCAGCTTCTTCTCTCCGATGGTCTTCCCCAGGTAGATCGCCGCAGCGCTGGAAAGCCCGAAGGAGACTACCGTGGCCAGCTGTCTCGCTATCTGGGCCACAGAGTTTGCCGCTACCGCTGCGCTCCCCATATGCCCGAGGATTGCCGTATTCGCCGCGGTTCCAAGTCCCCACATCACTTCATTGACCACCACCGGAAGAGCATATTTCATAAAATCCCGGAACAGTTCCCGGTCTGTGTGCATGATATATTTAAACCGAAGCTTAATATCCCGGTTAAAAATCCTGGCATAGCCCGCCACAAGCACCACTTCCAGAATCCGGGCGCACAGCGTCCCCAGAGCCGCCCCTGATACTCCCATTGCAGGGCAGCCGAGCAGTCCGAATATAAAAATTGAATTCATCACAATATTGCAGAGCAGGGACAGGAAGTACACGACCGTCGCCACGATCACCCGTTCCACGCTTCGCATTATGTACAGATACGCCTGGGTTACCCCGATCATAATATAGGTAAACGCCACAATCCGAAGGTACTTCACCCCCTCCGCGATGACCGCCGGGTCACTTGTAAATATAAGGAGCAGATACTCCGGGATCACAAGAGCGGCCACGGTAAAAACAGCGGTCACGCAGACCGCCGCTTTCACCGCCATTCCAAGGATTTTCTCAATCACTTCTTTCTTGCCTTTTCCCCAGTACTGGGCGGTCAGGACCGTTGCCCCCGATGTCAGCCCGAACAGGAACAGCGTCATAATATACTGCACCTGTCCCGCCAGGGAAGCGCCTGAAAGCGCCGTCTCCCCGACTGCTCCAAGCATGATGACGTCCGCCGCCGTCACTCCCACATTGATCAGATTCTGCAGCGCCATCGGGATCACAAGAGCAATGACAGTGCGGTAAAACTTTCCCCATTCAATCCCCAGGCTGTTCTTTTCTCTTTCCCTTCTCAAAACCATAGATAACTCTTTCCTGTCTGTTCTTCTTATATTTTTCTTCTTAATGCCTGTTCTTTATATGCCGTTTTCTTTACTCTTTCCCGTTGAAGCAGTACGTGCACACTTTGCATGGCTCCAGCCCGATGGACGCGATCAGGTCATCCAGCCTGTGGAAACGCAGTGTAGTAAAGTTCTGTATTCTCCGGATCTCCTCCACCATCTTTGCATAGCGGCAGGAATCCGGGTTCGTGTATTCCTCAAGCACTTCCCCGGGGCAGTTCTCCCCCTCTGCCTCCTGGATCACCCTTCTTGTGATCAGGTCTAGATCCGACTTTGATCTGGAGAAATTCAGGAATTTACAGCCGTACACAAGCGGCGGGCAGGCAGGGCGCACATGCACCTCTTTTGCCCCGCTCTTATACAGAAATTCCGTCGTCTCCCGGAGCTGGGTTCCCCGTACTATTGAGTCGTCAATAAGCAAAAGCTTCTTATTCTCAATCAAAGCCTGCACCGGGATCAGCTTCATCCGCGCGATCAGATCCCTCTGGCTCTGGCTCGTAGGCATAAAGGACCTCGGCCATGTAGGCGTGTATTTAATAAAAGGTCTTGCATAGGGAATCCCGGACTCATTGGCATAGCCGATGGCATGGGCCACACCGGAATCCGGCACGCCGGCAACAATGTCCGGATGGACAGAATCCCCGTCTCTTTTCGCCAGCATACTTCCGCATTTATAACGCATCTCCTCTACATTGATTCCCTCATAGGATGACGTGGGATAGCCGTAGTAAACCCAGAGGAAAGAGCAGATCTTCATCTCCTTTCCCGGCTCCACAAGCACCTCCACTCCGTCCGGAGTGATAAAGTCAACCTCCCCGGGGCCCAGTTCCTTATAATGCGTATATCCCAGATTCAGATACGCGAAATTTTCAAAAGAAACACAGTAAGCATCCTCCTTGCGCCCGATCACAAGAGGAGTCCTTCCATACCGGTCACGGGCGGCATACAGTCCATCTTTCGTCATAAGCAGAAGCGTCAGCGAACCGTCCACAATCTTCTGCGCATACTGAATTCCCTCCACCAGACTTCCTTTTTTGCAGATCAGGGACGCCACAAGCTCTGTGGCATTAATCTTTCCGCCGCTCATCTCCTGGAAATGAGAATGTCCTTCGTTAAACGCCCTCCGTAACAGCTCTTCTTCATTATTGATCTTTCCCACAGTAACAATGGCGAAACTGCCATGATGGGACTGAATCAGAAGCGGCTGCGGCTCATAATCCGAAATGCAGCCAATTCCCAGATTCCCCTTCATCCCTTCCACATCCCGCTCGAACTTGGTCCGGAACGGAGCATTCTCAATATTGTGGATGGCGCGGCAGAACTCGCCTCCGCCATACGCGGCCATGCCGCCCCGCCTTGTTCCGAGATGAGAATGATAATCTACTCCATAAAACAGTTCCAGTATACAGTCCTTCTTTGATGCAACACCAAAAAATCCGCCCATTCTTCTTTCAGCCTCCTTATGAATCTCACACCAATAGCGTCGGCGGGTACCGACGCTGCATCTACAGCATAAAGGATAAGCACCAGAGAAGTCAATAGAGAATGTTGCACCTTTCAGCTATTTAGCGCACTAACAGTTCCCGACGAAATGTGTCCGGAAGCGGAGCGGATGGTTTGAGTATACTTTCTGATGAAGGGGACAGCCGTGCGATGTTCCGTTCCAGAATCCGGAAAATCTAGCAGGCCGAAGAGATGTTTAAATACAAAGCGGCGCTCCGGGCAACTCGCTCCGCTCAGACAATCCCTGCGCGCCGCTTAACAACATCTCTCCGCCCTAAAGATTTTCAGCGGATTCCTCCAAAGTCACATCTCCCGGCTGCCCCCTTCATCAGAAAGTATACTCAAACCATCCGCTCCGCTTCCTGCGTATTTCCAGTCGGAAATGTTACTGCCCCAAATGAGCTGTAAAGCGCGAATTGGCGCGGCTTGAAGGCTTTCGGCTGCGAAAGACTTCCGGCCGCGCCTGCTTCTCGCAGCAGCTATATATTCCCTGACTCCCGGTTTGAAAAAGCCCAGAAAACAGCCCCATTTCAAGAAAAATTCTGCTGGGATGAAGGAGGGCGATGGATGACTTCGGAAGGGTATTAGTGAAACTTAGAGTTCCAGCGAGGGACGTTAGGGCTGACGGTGGAATTGTCTGAGCGCAAGCGAGTTGTCCACCGTCAGTCCTTGCATTTAGTCCGTCACTGGAACTCTTAGTTTCACTTATATCCCTGGAGCGGAATTCAGAGCCATCCTTCATCCCCGCAGAATACGCCTCAGAAACAGCCCCTGTTTTCGAACGTTTTGCATCCAGACATTAGTGAACTTTATAGCTGCACCATTTTATGCCCGCTTCCGTGATACTGCCAGTGTCACGCATGCGAACGTCGCGGCGAAGACGAGCTGGATCCCAATTCCCTGCAAGACTTCTATCCTGACGTCCCCGGAGATCGTACTGTATCCTGCCAAAAGATTATTCACGGTTTCATACCAGTATACAGGCAGAAACTGTGCCGCTTTTTTCACTGCCGGGCTTAAGTAATCCATCTCCACAAATGTTCCGCATACAAAGCACATTCCCAGAGCGGCGATATTGACGATTCCGCTCAGTGCATTGGAATCTTTCACCAGTGTCCCGATGAGATAAGCAAGGGTCAGCGACACGGCAAGCAGGGATATGGAATTCAAAATGTAGTAACCCACGTTGTTCCCCGCAAGGATCTGCCGGCCATACAAAAGAAACACTGCTGCGGTACTCATTGTCCACACCCCAAAGGAGATCACTCCCGCCGCGAGAAGCCCTTCTGCAGTCTGTCTCTTAGCGGGAATGGCGGAGGCTCTCATCCGTTCAGGCAGATGTCCTCTGCCAAATCCCATCAGGATATATCCCATCATATAGCAGATGACGCTGAGAAGCAGAAAGGGCAGATACCTGTAATAATACACATACGCCGGCTCTTCACCCTTATTTCCGGTGAAGTCCATAAGAGTCACTTCTGTCTCAGGCTGTTCTACGGCCGCTTCCGCGATCTCCTGATCGGAAAATCCTGCCGCCCGGTAACTGCGCGCAGAATAAATGAAGCTGCTGACCGCCTGCTCCGCATAGGAACCTGCAAATGTACCGGGTACGGTCGTCACTTTTAATTTTTCGTCCCCCTCAATACACCGGGCTGCGAAGTCTTTTGGAATCCGCACAATGTAGTCCACACTGCGGTAAAAAAGGCTCTCCTGGAGTTCTTCTTGGTCGCCGGAGAGCAGGAGGACTTCATTTTTCTCCTGAAGCGTCCGGATCAGGCTTTCCGCCAGAATCCCCCTATCCCCATCCACAACGCCGATCTTTGCCCCGCTGGACTGATATCCCTCACTCTCGCTTTTCTGAGCTGTTCCCTGAAACACAATTGTCAGGATGAAGAAAATCCCCATATACATAAAGAGCAGCCACAGATTCTTCTTCGCGATCTTCATATATGCCTTAAATACTGTCATAACGTTCCCTCCTCACAATCAGAAAAGCGCCTGCCACCATCAGGATGCACATTGCTGTCAGTATGATCATATCCTGCCCCAGCCGCTCTGGTGAGTCAAAGACATTGATACAGTAGAGCGCGTCTGATATCACCGCCGCCGGGTTGATTCTGTTCAGGACCGGAATGGACTGATCCACCCATACCTTAATCTGGGGATTCATAAGTCCTGCAAGGAAACTCAGCAGCATGGACACACCGATCAGGATTCCGATCTTGATGCCCTCCCCCATCTTTCCGATGCTGCCTACAAAGATTCCCATGGCTACGCCGAACATGCCCCCAATAAACGCCACCGGCACCATGGAGAGATAAGATCCGGCAAATTCCAGTCGGAGAATATATTTCATATAGGCCAGCAGAATCATGACATTGACAAAGTGAATGCCAAATCCTGCGGCAAACTCTGTCAGTATCACCCTCAGCCTGTGCACCGGAGCCACACATCTGCGGGCCGCCAGGGCCGTCAGATTGCACTGAAGCCACAGCGCGCACCCAAAGCCGATAAAGCAGCCGTAGAGGCAGGCCATGCCAATCATCGCATAGAAAAACTGTGCCGTTGTATCTGTTGTATTTCCGCCGAGAGACACGTATTCTACAGCTGTCCCATATTCCCCAAGCATCTTTACCGCTTCGTCCAGTCCTTCCGGGTGATACTTCATTACATTTTCCAGCGTCTGCCGTCCTTCCTCATATCCTGTGAGCAGGGACTCCAGGATGGACGAGGAAAGGCTGTTCTCACTAACGGTCAGAGACAGATCTTCCCCTTTGATATAATAGATGCCCCGCACTTCTTTTTCTTCCAGGGCTTTTACCGCCTCTTCATCCTCCATCTGCCGCACGCGGATCAGATCCGAATCCTCTTCTACGGCGGTGAGATATTGAAGGAACCTATCATTTCCGGATTTCTGTGCGGTCACTGCATTCTCTGCATTTCCTCTGTCTTGTACTTCTTCGTACACAACCGCTGTATCTATCGTATCAAAATCAGATTCATCCATCTGTCCCACCGAAAAATACATCAGAGTGGTCAGCGCCAGCGGGAAGAGCAGAGGCCAGAATACAATACTGAAATTTCTGATTTTTACCACAAACGCATATTTCAACTGCTGCAGCATTTCATTTCCTCCTGTCATTGTTTATAACTATTCGCAGTCATTCTTTCAATCTCTGAGCTGCTTTCCGGTGATCTCCAGGAACACGTCATTTAATGTAGGCAGTTCGGAAAACACCCTGCCGAACGGGATCTTCCTGCTCTGCAGATATTCCAGAATCCGGAGCAAGTTATGTCTGGCGCCGGTGCATCGCACAGTCAGGGTCCCATCTTTATAAGAAACGTCAAATACATGGGGCAGTTCCCGGATCCGTGCCAGATCCTCCTCCTCGAGAATCACAGCTTCTATGGTCACCGTCTCGCCGGTTTTGATCATATTTTTCAGTTCCTCGGATGTGCCCAGGGCAATGCATCTCCCGTGATCCATTATGGCAATCCTGCTGCAGATCTGTTCTACTTCCTCCATGTAATGAGACGTATATACAATTGTGGATCCCTGCCGGTTCAGCTCGCAGATGCCTTCCAGAATCTTATTTCTGCTCTGGGGATCCACGGCCACAGTCGGCTCATCCATAAAGATCAGCCTCGGCTTATGGGCAATGCCGCAGGCAATATTCAATCTTCTTAAAAGTCCTCCTGAAAGTTTCTTCGGGTAAATCTTCCGATATTCCTCCAGGCCCACGAACCGGACCGCCTCCTCGACCAGTTCCTTTCTTTTATTCTTGTCTTTCACGTACAGGCCGCAGAAATAATCAATGTTGTCCTGCACATTCAGCTCCTCAAATACCGCCACATCCTGCATCACTACACCGATCTGACTCTTCACCCGGTAATTATCCGGGGCCATCTCTTCCCCGAAGATACGGATGCTCCCTCTGTCATACTTAAGAAGCGCCAGCATACAGTTGATCGCTGTGGTTTTTCCGCTTCCGTTCGGCCCCAGAAGTCCAAAGATCTCTCCTTCCTTGACTTCCAGATTCAGATGATCCAGAGCCACAAGGCTCCCATATCGTTTTACAAGATTTTCAATCTTTATTATCATTTTCTTCCTCCATACTCGATACCTGTCTGTATCTGATCTTTATCTGTTTTATGTATTTAATATACCGCCCTGCACGTTCGGCTTGTAGTGTTTCCTGTCACAAGTTCAGGTGACAAATGTCATGTCTTCAAAATGTCATCTCTTCCTTGTTTTTCTTTGCCCTTACTGAAAGAATAAGGTATAATATCTGCATATAGAGAAAGGATCGAAGAACATGAGGCATCTGGCAAATCTTGGCGTACTTTTTATTTTATGTATGTTTTCTCTGCTTTTTGTGCAGCCGGACATCTGGTATGTACTGGCTTTTTTATGTGCGCTCATTCTCTGCTGCCTGATCGCGGCGGACATAAGCCCTCTGCTTTTGTCCGTTCCGGGCTTTCTTATGTGCGGAGCGGCTTTTCTCTGTACGGACTTTCTTTTCTTCTGCCCTTTGTCCGTATATGGACTCCTGCATGCCGGAAACCGCAGATATGGATCCATGCCGGACCACAGCAGCCGTTTCCTCAGTTTTCTGCCTCCTGCAGCAGCAGCGGCCCTCTATTTATTACGGGCCGTATTCGCCCCTGATATGCCGTCCTTCTTTCTCTTTTTGTGCTTCTTTGGACTTTTGCTGGCATTCCTGCTGGAAGGGACGGCCAGCCGGACTGAACTGCTGGAAGAAAGTCTAAAGCGTATTCAGGACGACAGCTCGGAACGGGATCTTCTACTCACGGAAAAGAACCGCTCTCTCCTGGAGAAGCAGGATTATGAAGTCTATACGGCCACACTGAAAGAACGGAACCGGATTGCCCGGGAGATTCATGACAATGTAGGGCACCTTTTGTCCCGCTCCATTCTTCTGACCGGGGCCCTCAAAGCCGTCAGCCGGGACGCAGGGATTTCCCGGACTCTGGATTCCCTGGACGAAAGCCTGAACCAGGCAATGGACAGTATCCGCAGTAGCGTCCATGATCTCAGAGATGAAGCTGTGGATCTGGACGAGGCGGTCCGCTCTCTGATCCAGAACTTCTCTTTCTGTCCTGTCGATTACCACTATGACTGCAGCCGCAGCGTTCCCAGAGAGGTAAAGTACAGCTTTATCAGCATTACAAAGGAAGCCCTGTCCAATATCATGAGGCACAGCAACGCCACGAAAGCTGTCGTCACCCTCCGGGAACATCCCGCCATCTATCAGCTCTGTATCGAGGACAACGGCACATCTGTCTCCAATGCCGGGTTTAAGGACGGAGAGCCGGACGCCGGGATGGGGCTTTCTAATATAAGGGAGCGTACTCTGCGTCTGGGCGGATATTTCCATATCTTTACTGACCGGGGATTTAAAATATTAGTTACAATACCAAAGGAGACTACTGTATGAAACTGATTCTGATTGACGATGACTCTCTTGTTGTAAGCGCATTGAAGATGATCCTGGAAGCCCAGCCGGATTTTGAAGTGTCCGCCACAGCGGACGACGGAGACGCGGCCCTTCCTCTTTACCGGGAATATATGCCCGACGTCCTTCTGATGGACATCCGGATGAAAAAAACTGACGGACTCAAAGCCGCGGCTTCTGTACTGGAAGAATTTCCCGATGCGCGGATCCTTCTTCTCACAACATTTTCTGACGATGAATATATTATAAAAGCACTGAAGCTGGGCGCGAGAGGTTATCTGCTAAAACAGGATTATCAGAATATCGCCCCGGCCATCCGTGCCGTATATTCCGGTCAGACCGTATTCGGAGATGAAATCATGAACCGCATCCCCTCCCTGCTCCAGGCTCCGCCCGCATTCGACTGGGCGGAATATGAGATCAGCGATCGGGAGCTGGAAGTAATTCAGCTCATCGCCGAAGGATTGAGCAACCGCGAGATTGCGTCCCGGCTCTGCCTGAGCGAAGGGACCGTTCGAAATTATCTGAGCACGATACTGGATAAGCTCCAGCTTCGCGACCGCACCCAGGTTGCCGTATTCTACCTGGGAAAACGTCAAAGCTAATGTACAAGGAATAATAAGGCTGCAAACGGATTGTTCTGAACAGCATGATTTACACTCCGCTTAATGCAGATTAGGAAAGGAGAGATCTCAATGACTTCACACACACCTGATATGGTGGTAGTTCCGGCCGGCCAGCTCACCGCCATTGACACAATATCCGGATTTCAGGTCCGCCCCGGATTTTTCCGGGATTTCGGCGCCACTATTATCCCCGGAGGGGTTAACTTTACCATCCAGTCCCATGGCGCTGCCTCCTGTGAGCTCCTCCTCTACCACAGGGAAGCGGAAGAACCTTTCGCCGTTATCCCCTTTCCTGACAACTATCGGATCGGGTTCTGTTATTCCATGATCGTCTTTGGTCTGGATATCGAAGAGTTTGAGTATGCGTACCGGCTGGACGGCCCTTACGATGAAAAGAAAGGACTCAGGTTCGATAAGACCAAGATCCTTCTGGATCCTTATGCCAGAGCAGTCACAGGCCAGAGCCGCTGGGGACACAAGAACAATGCCCAGCACGGATACCGGGCAAGAGTTGTCCGCTCAAATTTCGACTGGGGTACCGAGCGAAAAGCTCAGATTCCAATGGAAGACCTGGTGATCTATGAGCTTCATGTCAGGGGCTTCACAAAGGATTCCTCCTCCGGCACAGCCTGTCCGGGCACCTTCCAGGGCCTTAAAGAAAAGATTCCCTATCTGAAAGCACTGGGAATCAATGCGGTTGAGCTGATGCCGGTATTTGAATTCGATGAGATGAGGGACGCCCGTCTGATCGATGAAAACCAGCTTCTGGACTACTGGGGATATAACCCGGTCAGCTTTTTCGCGCCAAACACAAGCTATGCTTCCTCGATCGAGTATAACCGGGAAGGGCTGGAACTAAAGTCTCTGATTAAAGAACTACACGCAAATAATATTGACGTAATTCTGGACGTGGTCTTTAATCACACTGCCGAGGGGAATGAAGAAGGGGCCTGTTTTTCCTTCAAAGGCTTTGACAACAATATTTACTACATGTTGACTCCCGATGGGAAATATTATAATTTCAGTGGATGCGGAAATACACTGAACTGCAATCACCCTGTTGTACAGGAGATGATCCTCAACTGTCTGCGATACTGGGTTATAGAATACCGGGTGGATGGCTTCCGCTTTGACCTTGCCTCTATCCTCGGCCGTAATGAGGACGGCACTCCTATGAATCAGCCGCCGCTTCTTAGAAGCCTGGCCTTTGACTCTATCCTCGGAAATGTCAAGCTTATCGCTGAAGCATGGGACGCCGGGGGACTTTATCAGGTTGGCTCTTTCCCGTCCTGGAAGCGCTGGGCAGAGTGGAACGGGCGTTACAGGGACGATATGCGCTGCTTTCTGAAAGGCGATGAAGGCATGGCGCGGATTGCGGCTCAGAGAATGATAGGTTCTCCCGATCTGTATGACCCGGTTTACCGGGGCGGAAATGCATCCGTCAACTTCATCACCTGTCATGACGGATTTACTCTGTATGACCTGTACAGCTACAATCAGAAGCACAATGAAGCCAACGGCTGGAATAATACAGACGGATACAACGACAACAACAGCTGGAACTGCGGTGAGGAGGGAGATACCGACGATCCGGGGATCCTAAAGCTTCGTATGAAAATGATGAAAAACGCCTGCGCTGTCCTCATGTGCAGCAGGGGAACCCCCATGTTTCTCTCCGGAGACGAGTTCGGCGATACCCGCTATGGAAACAACAACCCCTACTGTCAGGATAACCTGATCTCCTGGCTCGACTGGTCCCGCCTGGAGACAGAAAGTGGAAAAGAACTGTTTAAATTTTTCCAGTATATGATCCGTTTCCGTCAAAGCCATCCGGCCATCCGCAAGGATCTGGAACCAAGCTATATCGGCTTTCCGTCCATGAGCCTTCACGGGATTCTTCCCTGGGAGCCGGATGCTCCCGAAAGCGAATATGTATCCTGTGTACTTTTCGCGGGATACGATGAAGAAAGCCGGCGCGAGGATCTGGTCTATATTGCAGTCAATGCACACTGGCATGCAGCCTGGATGACACTCCCCGACCTGCCGGAAGAATACTGCTGGAAGATCGCAGTCAACACAGGGGATCCGCATCAGCAGATCTTCGAAGAAAACAGTATGCCCGAAGCCGGGAAAACGCTGCTGCTCGGAGAGCGGTCTGTGATCGTACTCACAGGAGAAAACCGTTACAGCTATAAAGTTCAATAACACTTTCCGGCAAAATATGTCCGGAAGCGGAGGGGATGGTTGAAACGTGTTCTTGGAGAGGGGACGTGTGTGTACTGCTCCGTTTCGGAATCCGGGAAGGATCTAAGAAGCCGGAGAGCTGTTTAAGCGCAAAGCGGCGCTCCGGGCAACTCGCTTTGCTCAGACAATCCCTGCGCGCCGCTTAACAACAGCTCTCCGGCTTCTAAGATCTTCCATCAGATTCCTCCAAAGTCACAGTCCCCACACGCCCCTCTCCAAGAACTTACGCTTCAACCA
>CALWTQ010000081.1 GCA_944384505.1 uncultured Mediterraneibacter sp. | reverse complement strand
ATTATCTGAAAATTAAAGAAATAAACTGACATTAATAAATGAAAAAAAGTGCCCATGATTACTTGACACATACACAGTCAAGTTAAATCTTGAAAAACATGCCTGTTTATCATACAATGAAACAGGAAAACCCCAAGCGGGGCAAGTTAGTTTTCAGGAGGATATCAAAATGAACAAACCGGTTTTAGTCATCATGGCGGCAGGCATGGGGAGCCGATACGGCGGTCTGAAACAGATCGACCCGGTGGATAAGGAAGGACATATTATTATGGATTTCTCTATCTATGACGCGAAGCGCGCCGGATTTGAGAAAGTGGTTTTTATTATTAAGAAGGAAAATGAAGCTGATTTCAAAGAAGCTGTTGGCAAGCGTATTGAAAAGGTTATGGATGTGGCCTATGCATTCCAGGAGCTTGAAAATATCCCGGAAGGATTTGAGGTTCCTGAGGGACGCGTGAAGCCCTGGGGGACTGCTCATGCGGTTTTAAGCGCTATTGATGAGATTGATGGACCGTTCGCTGTGATTAATGCGGATGATTATTACGGCCGTCACGCATTCCAGACGATTTATGATTATCTTACAACTCATAAGGATGATGAGAAATACCGCTATACAATGGTGGGATACCGCCTGAAAAATACAGTGACGGACAACGGGCATGTGGCGCGCGGCGTGTGTGAACTGAATACGGAAAATGAGCTGGTAAGCGTGACCGAGCGGACCCGGATCGAGAAGAGGAACGGAGGAATAGCATATTCTGATGATGACGGCCAGACATGGACTCCGATTGACGGAGACACTCTTGTGTCCATGAATATGTGGGGCTTTACCCACAGTATCCTTGAGGAGATCCAGGCGGGATTCCCGGCATTCCTTGAGAAAGGGCTGAAAGAGAATCCGCTGAAATGCGAATATTTCCTTCCGGCCGTGGTAAGCGGTCTGCTCGCGGAAGGACGGGCGGCGGTAAAAGTGCTGGAATCCGAGGACAAATGGTACGGCGTTACATATAAGGAAGATAAGCCTGTCGTAGTGGCTGCGGTCCAGTCTTTAAAAGATGAAGGTCTTTATCCTCAGAAACTGTGGGGATAATGTGCAACATTTTTACCAATTTATGAGCTAAAAATATAAAGATTTTTTCATGGCCGGGTGCTATACTAAACAAAGAAAGCGGCGGTGATATGCCGCTGGCGGTACAAAGCAGATATTTAGGATGTGCACAAAGCACAGGACAATGAAAAGGAGGATGTATCATGGCAATCTTAGTAACAGGCGGAGCCGGATTTATTGGCAGCCATACATGTGTGGAACTTTTAAATGCAGGTTATGATGTGGCAGTAGTTGATAATCTGTACAATGCCTCGGAGAAGGCCCTGGAGAGGGTAAAGCAGATCACAGGGAAGGATCTCAGATTTTACAAGGTGGACATCCGCGACAAAGAGGCGTTAAATGAGGTGTTCGATAAGGAAGAAGTGGAGTCAGTTATCCATTTTGCAGGACTTAAAGCAGTTGGAGAGTCCGTGCAGAAACCTCTGGAATACTATGAAAACAATATCGGCGGAACAATTACGCTCTGTGATGTCATGAGAAATCACGGCGTGAAGAATATTATCTTCAGTTCCTCTGCCACAGTATATGGGGATCCTGCGTTTATTCCGATTACGGAAGAGTGTCCGAAGGGAACCTGCACGAATCCTTATGGCTGGACAAAATGGATGCTGGAGCAGATCCTGACAGATCTTCATACAGCTGATCCGGAATGGAATGTGGTGCTTTTGAGATACTTTAACCCAATCGGAGCGCACAAAAGCGGCCTGATCGGTGAGGATCCGAAGGGAATCCCGAATAACCTGATGCCATATATCACGCAGGTTGCCATCGGAAAACTGAAATGTCTCGGTGTGTTCGGAAATGATTATGACACACCGGACGGAACAGGAGTGCGTGACTATATCCATGTGGTAGACCTGGCTGTCGGGCATGTGCGCGCAGTAGAGAAGCTCAAAGAAAAAGCAGGCGTATCCATATATAATCTTGGAACCGGAAACGGATATTCCGTGCTTGACATGGTAAAGGCATTCTCCAAAGCCTGTGGAAAAGAGATCCCTTACGAGATCAAACCGCGCCGCGCGGGAGATATCGCTACATGCTACTGCGATGCTACGAAGGCGAAAGAGGAACTTCACTGGGTCGCAGAAAGAGGCCTGGAGGAGATGTGCGAAGATTCCTGGAGATGGCAGAGCCAGAATCCGAATGGGTATAATGATTAATTTCAGCTATAAAGTTCACTAATGTCCGAATGCAAAACGTTCGAAAACAGGGGCTATTTCTGAGACGTATTCTGCGGGGATGAAGGATGGCTCTGGATTCCGCTCCAGGGATATAAGTGAAACTAAGAGTTCCAGTGACGGACTAAATGCAAGGACTGACGGTGGACAACTCGCGTATCCGCTCAAACAATTCCACCGTCAGCCCTAACGTCCCTCTCTGGAACTCTAAGTTTCACTAATACCCTTCCGAAGTCATCCATCGCCATCCTTCATCCCCGCAGAATTTTTCTCGAAATGGGGCTGTTTTCTGGGGGCAAGCCAGAAGTGAGTGAATATATAGCTGTCAGAAGAAGCAGGCGCGGCCGGAAGACTTTCGCAGCTAAAAGCCCTCAAGCCGTCCGCTCCGCTTCCGGACACATTTTGCCGGAAAGTGTTATTGAACTTTATAGTTGAACATCTGAATAGTGAGGATTTTCTTGCAATTATATCTTTTACGTGATATCCTTTTCTATGTCGTGGTAAAGCACGAAAATGTCGGCAGCTTAAAAATGCCGACATATATAAACTCAGGAGAGTCTCTCCCGTGGAGTCTGTTTGATCACTCCGCGCAGGAAGAGCGCCGAAGGTGTAAGCGGTATGGCCGGGGAAACCGGCGTTTTACCGTGAGTCTCTCAGGCAAAAGGATGGAGGTAAAAGGAATGTTAGATCAAATCAATCAAATCATTACGGTGATTCAGGGGGCTGTGTGGGGGCTTCCGCTCATTATTCTGATCCTGTTTACAGGATTTCTTCTCACAGTCAGGCTGGGGTTTTTACAAGTAAGGCATCTCGGCAAAGCACTCAAATTCATGATAAAAAATGAAGAAGAAGGCCATGGCGAAGTCAGCAGTTTTGGAGCTTTGTGTACTGCGCTGTCAGCTACGATCGGTACGGGAAATATCGCCGGGGTTGCAACTGCTCTCGCGGCAGGCGGTCCGGGAGCGCTGTTCTGGATGATTGTCGCTGCGTTTTTAGGAATGGCGACAAAGTATGCGGAAGGACTTCTCGCGATAAAGTACAGGACAGTGGATGCGGACGGACACGTGCTTGGCGGCCCGTTTTATTACATTGAGAACGGTATGGGAAGGAACTGGAGATGGCTGGCGAAGATTTTCGCGTTTTTCGGCGCTTGTGTCGGACTTTTTGGAATCGGTACTTTTACGCAGGTAAACAGTATTTCATCTGCGGTTACGAACTTCTTTGACCCGGAGACAGTAAATACGGTTTCCCTGTTCGGAAGAAGTTATTCCTGGTCAACGATTATCACATGTATCGTGCTGACGTTCTGTGTCGGTCTGGTAGTGCTCGGTGGAATTAAGAGAATTG
Source organism: uncultured Mediterraneibacter sp. (assembly GCA_944384505.1). Lineage (GTDB taxonomy): Bacteria > Bacillota > Clostridia > Lachnospirales > Lachnospiraceae > Mediterraneibacter. Next base: position 13,081 of record CALWTQ010000081.1, on the reverse strand, counting down.
CAAAGGTATCTGAGTTTATTGTTCCTTTCATGGCGGTGCTGTATGTGGTACTCGGACTGATTATTATCTTAACGAATCTTGAAGCGGTTCCGTCGGCAGTTGTATCAATTGTTAAGTCTGCGTTTACGGGAAGCGCAATTGCAGGAGGCGCTGCGGGAGTGACAATGATGATGGCCATGCGGCAGGGAATCGCCCGCGGTATCTTCTCCAACGAATCCGGACTCGGAAGCGCTCCGATCGCTGCGGCAGCGGCAGTGACGAAAGAGCCGGCGCGTCAGGGACTTGTGTCCATGACGGGTACATTTATTGACACGATCATTATCTGTACGATGACAGGACTCTCGGTTGTGATCGCGGGATCTTGGGAGAACCCGGACCTGGAAGGTGTGGCGATCACTATGGACGCGTTCCAGAAGGGGCTTCCGTTCCCGCCGGCGGTGGCGTCGTTCTGTCTGATGCTCTGCCTTGTATTCTTCGCGTTTACAACGATTCTCGGATGGAATTACTATGGCGAGAGATGCGTGGAATACCTTTTCAATCGGAAGCAGGGCGTGGTAAAGGGATACCGCTGGCTGTATATTCTTGCAGTCTTTATCGGACCTTTTATGACGGTGGCCGCCGTGTGGAATATCGCGGATATCTTCAACGCACTGATGGCCTTCCCGAACCTGGTGGCCCTCCTCGCCCTCAACGGCGTGGTTGTGCGGGAATCAAAAGATTATTTCGCGAGGCTGAAAGCGGAGAAATAAAGAGAGAAAAATATGAAAACCGGAGCGTCAGGGCTTCGGTTTTTACTGTTCCAATCCAAAGTTTTTGGGCGGAGGAGCAGAGCTGGGATGCATAAAAATAAAAAGACTGAAAATAATAGGGGCTGTCAGTATTTGTATAACAAAGAAATGAAAAGATTTTATTTACTTGATAATGTTGCGAAAACTTTTTTGTTGTTCTGAAAATACAGGATCATGTGTTTTGGGGATTGCATTATACTATATTTTGTATTAGAATGGTCTTCAGACGGATATATGGCGCTGCCGGGCAGAGCCGTTGCCGATATAGAATAAAAAAGGAGTGGATTGGATGAAGATCATAAAAAGAAATGGCGCAGAAGAAGGATTCGACATTAAGAAGATTATAATCGCTGTGACAAAAGCTGACACGTCATCTGACGGAAGAAGCCTGACAGACGCACAGATCGAAGATATAGCAGAGTTTGTTGAGTTTAAATGCAATAAACTGAACCGGGCGGTATCTGTGGAAGAGATACAGGATATGGTAGAGAACCAGATCATGGCTACAGGGGCTTTTGATCTGGCCAGAAAATACGTGAGATACCGCTTCAAACGCTCCCTCGTGAGGAAGGCGAATACAACGGACAACCGCATCCTCTCTCTGATTGAATGCAATAATGAGGATGTGAAGCAGGAGAATTCCAATAAGAATCCGGCTGTAAACAGTGTGCAGAGGGACTATATGGCCGGCGAGGTCAGCCGTGACCTGACACAGAGGATGCTCCTTCCGGAAGATATTGTTGAGGCGGATAAAGCCGGAATCATTCATTTCCACGATTCCGATTACTATGCGCAGCATATGCATAACTGTGATCTGGTGAACCTGGAGGATATGCTCCAGAACGGTACTGTGATCAGCGGGACTATGATTGAGAAGCCGCACAGCTTTTCAACGGCATGCAACATCGCAACTCAGATTATTGCCCAGGTGGCCAGCAACCAGTACGGCGGACAGAGTATTTCCCTTGCGCACCTTGCGCCGTTTGTACAGGTGTCCAGAGATAAGATCCGCGCAGAGGTCATAAAAGAGATGGAGCTGATCGGGTTTGACTGTCCTGCGGATATGCTCAACGAGATTGTGGAGGGACGTCTCAAAAAGGAGATCACAAAGGGTGTTCAGACGATAGAGTACCAGGTGATTACACTTATGACAACCAACGGACAGGCTCCGTTCCTCACTGTGTTTATGTACCTGAACGAGGCGAAGACAGAGGCAGAGAAGAAGGATCTCGCTATGATCATCGAGGAGACATTAAAACAGCGCTATCAGGGCGTGAAGAACGAGGCCGGCGTATGGGTGACACCTGCGTTCCCGAAGCTGATCTATGTGCTGGAAGAGGACAATATAGATGAGGGAACTCCGTATTATTATCTGACGGAGCTGGCTGCGAAATGTACGTCCAAGAGACTTGTGCCGGATTACATTTCCGAGAAGAAGATGAAAGAGTTAAAAGAGGGCAACTGCTTCCCGGTTATGGGCTGCAGGAGCGCTTTGAGCCCGTGGAAGGATGAGAACGGCAACTATAAATTCTATGGCCGTTTCAACCAGGGCGTTGTCACAATCAATCTTGTGGACGTGGCGCTTTCTTCCGGCGGAGATATGGATAAGTTCTGGAAGATCTTTGATGAGAGACTGGATCTGTGCTACAGGGCGCTGATGTGCAGACATAATCGTCTGAAAGGCACTCTGTCTGATGCGGCTCCGATTCTCTGGCAGTACGGCGCGCTGGCACGCCTGAAAAAGGGAGAGACGATTGATAAGCTGCTCTACGGCGGATATTCCACGATTTCTCTGGGATATGCCGGACTGTACGAGTGTGTGAAATACATGACAGGAAAATCTCACACAGATCCGTCAGCTACACCGTTTGCCCTGGATGTGATGAAGCATATGAACGAGGCCTGCAATAAATGGAAAGCTGAGACGAACATCGGGTTCAGTATTTACGGATCCCCGATTGAAAGCACAACATATAAGTTTGCGAAATGCCTCCAGAAGAGATTCGGCATTGTCCCGGGAGTTACGGACAAGAGCTATATTACGAACAGCTATCATGTGCATGTGTCTGAGGAGATCGACGCGTTTGAAAAGCTGAAATTTGAATCCCAGTTTCAGGCGCTTTCAACCGGCGGGGCGATCAGCTACGTGGAAGTCCCGGATATGCAGGACAATATCCAGGCGGTGCTCCAGGTGATCCGCTTCATCTATGACAATATCATGTATGCGGAGCTGAACACAAAGAGCGACTACTGCCAGGAGTGCGGATATGACGGGGAGATCCAGATCGTGACGACTGAGGACGGCAAGCTTGAGTGGGAGTGCCCGCACTGCGGCAACCACAATCAGGATACCCTTAATGTGGCAAGAAGAACATGCGGCTACATCGGCACGCAGTTCTGGAACCAGGGAAGAACCCAGGAGATTAAGGAGAGGGTGCTTCACTTGTAAGATATTGTAAATTACCGGGCCGGTCTTATACAGACCGGCCTGTATAAACAAAAGGCCGGAGACTAAAATAGATCAGAAGAGAGGGGCTGTGTCAGAATGCACTATGGAGAAATAAAAAAATGCGATATCGCAAACGGTGAGGGTGTAAGAGTTTCCCTCTTTGTTTCCGGATGCACCCATCACTGTCCGGGATGCTTTAACCAGGAAACCTGGGATTTCTCTTATGGTAAGGAATATACAGAAGAGACAGAGAAAGAGATACTGAATGCTCTCGATCATGAGTATATCAACGGCCTTTCGCTTCTGGGAGGAGAGCCTTTTGAACCTCAGAACCAGGAAGTGCTTGTATCGCTGCTCAGGAAAGTCCGGGAGAGATTTCCGCAGAAAGACGTCTGGTGTTATACCGGATATCTCTTTGACAGGGAACTCCAGAATGAGAGCCGTGCCCGCTGTGAGTATACGGATGAGATGGTCTCCATGATTGATATCCTTGTGGACGGCCGGTTTGTGGAAAGTTTAAAAGATATCACGCTCGTGTTCCGGGGATCGTCGAATCAGCGGGTGATAGACGTGAAGAAGAGCCTGGAGGAAGGAAAGATTGTACTCTGGGATCAGAAGATTAAGAGAGGAATAGTCTGAGAAAGAATTATACAGAGAAAATGATGTAAGAAGAGAGCAGATGCTGTCCGTTATCGGGGATCTGCTCTCTTTTAAAACTTTAGTTTTTCAGGTTTTGAAGTTACGGCTGCAGTTCATCGGTTAGTTTTCAAGAGGAATCTCAATCTTTGCGGCTGCGTTTTCCTCCAGCCATTCCGGAAGCTGAGCGGCAAAGCTTTTATTGTGTATTTTTTCTTGTATTTCATCCAGGAGTTTTCATCAGGTGTCTCCAGAGCGTACACTGTGATCTTGGAAAGATCATATCCTTTTGCCGGAAACAGCCCTATTTTGTCTTCAATGACCTTTCCCGAGCCGTCCAGCATGACAGGATTTATGGAGTCATAAGCTTCGTAACCCGGCTGGATTCGGCTTTTATCATAAAAGTAATTGACGGTTACCTCATAGGGCGTGATGCTGATGTCAGAGATGACGCTGCCATTAGGCAGAGATTTGTTAACCTGGATGATTTTCTCCTCCAAATCCTGTTTTACCACCTCGTTAGAAAAGTTCCATTCTCCGGCGTCTGCCAGTCTGGTCAGACCGGCTTCTGATGAGCCCCCGGAAGAGGACGGGAAGTAAGAGATACTGTTGATATCCAGATTCCAGATAAATTGATCTGGTATCTCAATATCTGCAAACGGATACAGGTTAAAATCAATCCGAAACATCCCGATAAAAGTATGAGCGTCTGTGAATGTTCCTTTTGCGTCTAGCACATCTTCCACACCGGTCTGTTTATCAAGGACCGCCTTCCCGGAGACGCTTATCTGCTGATCCGCATCCATATAGAAATGCGCGCTGCCGTCCCTGTCAGGATTCTCCTCCATTGCCAGAAGGCTCTCAGGAAACGCATCATCGGATTCCATTATTAAGGATACATTCATGGACTCGTCTGAACATACAATCTCAGAAAGAGTGACGGTGATTCCCTGAGACTCGGATACAGCTGTTCCGGTGAGCTGTTCGCCCCTGGAACTGTAATCGCCCGGATAGTACTGTTTATCCTGAATCCTTTCGAAAATATGTCCGATCAGTGGAAGATTTTCAGCCAGAGCAGGATTAACGGCAAAGATGCCTGCGATGACCGCAATGGACGCAGCAGCGGCGCCGAGGCGGGATATTGTTTTAAAAATCTTCTTTTTCCGATGGGTTTTCCGGATGGAAGCCATACTTCTATTCACAACATCCTGCAATTCTTCCCGGGGAATTTCTATTTCATTTAAGTTAATCTGCATAAAAATAGTCCTCCTTTAATATCTTTTTCAGTTCGCCGCGCCCTCTGCTCAAACAGGCTTTGACGGTACCTTCAGGATATCCGGTGATATATGAGATTTCTTTGACAGACAGTTCGCTGAAATATTTTAAAACGACAGGAGTCTGGTATTTTTCAGGAAGCCTGCGGATCGCAGAGTCCAGATCACATCGCTCTTCAATGGATATGCCCGGCTGTTCCTGGGCCAGCTGAAGATCAGCAATATCACTGTGTACAGCCATGCTTTTGAGCTGATCCTTCGCAAGATTAATCAGGATCCGGGTCAGCCAGGTCTTGAACCATTCCGGTTTTTTCAGCTTGTGGATGTTCTGCCAGCCTTTCAGTATGACAGAACCTGCCAGATCCAGGGCGTCTTCTTTATTTTTCATATAGAGAAACGCCATTTTGTAAAGATAGTCCTGATATTCCGTAATCAATATCCCATAGGCATCAGGATTGCCGCGGACGGCCCGTCGAACCAGGCGAAGGTGTTCAGTAGTGTCAGTCATTCGTAGTTCTCCTTTCAGAAAAGAGGCCTCTTCTCTTTTTGTATACATTAGTTAGACTGATTAAGCAATGGTTTGGTTGCAGAAAGTTAAAGCTCAGCTATAAAGTTCACTAGCGTCCGGATGCAAAACGTCCGAAAACAGGGAATATTTCGAAAACGTATTCTGCGGGGATGGAGGACGGCTTCGGGCTTCGCTCCAGGGGATAAGTGAAACTAAAAGCTTCGGCGACAGACTAAATACAAGGTCTGCCGACGGACAACTCGCTTCGCTCAGACAAGTCCGCCGTCATCCCTAACGTCTGTCGCCGCAGCTTCAACTTTCACTAATCTCCTTCCGAAGGCGCCCTCCGCCATCCTCCATCCCCGCAGAATCTTTCTCGAAATGGGGCTGTTTTCTGGGCTTTTTCAGGCCGGAAGTCAGTGAATATATAGCTGCCACAAGAAACAGGCGCGGCCGGAAGACTTTCGCAGAGGAAAGCCTCCAAGCCGCGCCAGTTGTGCATTTCAGCCTGTTTAGGGCAATAACACTTCCGTTTGGAAATACGCAGGAAGCGAAGCGGATGGTTTGAGCATACTTTCTGGGGAAGGGGACAGCCGGGAGATGTGACTTTGGAGGAATCCGCTGAAAATCTTGAGGGCGGAGAGATGTTGTTAAGCGGCGCGCAGGGACTTGTCTGAGCAAAGCGAGTTTCCCTGCGCGCCGATTTGCCCTTAAACAGCTCTTCGGCCTGTTAGATTTTCCGGATTCCGGAACGGAGCATCGCACGGCTGTCACCTTTTCACAGAATATGTATCGCAAAATATCCGCTCCGCTTCCGGACGTAAGTCATAGGAATTGTTAGTGAACTTTATAGCTGAAAAGTTCAAAAATTTCTTGACTTATTTTAAGGCTCTTCATATAATAAATGAGTATATTAAAAAGACGCAGAAGAGGAATAGTAGGAGCGTATCGTTTGAAGAGAGCTGCCGGGCGGTGCAAGGCAGCAGCGTAAGCTTTGAACTGGCCTTGGAGTTCTCTTATTGAAGTGCAGCTGAAAGAGCGATAGTAGGTAGGAGCGGGAATTCCCGTTACAGAATTAAATGAGTGCATCTGTCTGATGTGTGCGAGAGGAAATTTTAAGATGTTTTTGGCCGATTTAGATGGATGAATAAGAGTGGTACCGCGGAATGAAGCCTTTTCGTCTCTTGTTTTTTCTGAGAGTGGAAAGGCTTTTCTTTATGCACAGCCTGCGGGAAACCGGGGGCGGATGCATGGCAGAGAGTTTTATTTGAAAGAGAGGAATCATCACATGGGCACTAAGATTGTGTACAATCACAGAGCGATTGAGAAGAAATGGCGTGAGAGATGGGAGGAAAGCCCGGTTAATCCGAAGCTGGATGACAATGGAAAGAAAAAACCGAAATATTACTGTCTGGATATGTTCCCATATCCGTCAGGAAACGGTCTCCATGTCGGCCACTGGAGAGGATATGTAATCTCTGACGTATGGAGCCGCTATAAACTTCAGCAGGGATATTATATCATTCATCCGATGGGATGGGACGCTTTTGGACTTCCGGCTGAGAACTATGCCATTAAGATGGGTGTTCATCCGGCGAAATCCACTGCGGAGAACGTGGCGAATATCAAGAAACAGATTAATGATATTGCAGCTCTCTATGACTGGGACATGGAGGTAAATACAACGGATCCTGCGTTTTATAAATGGACTCAGTGGATCTTTGTGAAGATGTTCAAGGCAGGACTTGCATATGAGAAGGAGTTCCCCATTAACTGGTGTCCGTCCTGTAAGACTGGCCTTGCCAATGAAGAGGTTGTAAATGGAAAATGTGAGCGCTGTGGAGCGGAAGTGACGAAGAAGAATCTTCGTCAGTGGATGCTGCGTATTACGAAATATGCGGATCGTCTGTTAAATGACCTTGACAAGCTGGACTGGCCGGAGAAAGTTAAGAAGATGCAGACAGACTGGATTGGAAAATCTTACGGCGCAGAGGTAGATTTCCCTGTGGATGGAAGCGATGAGAAGATCACGGTCTATACAACGAGACCGGATACTCTTTACGGCGCGACTTTCATGGTCCTTGCTCCGGAGCATAAACTGGCAAAGTCTCTTGCGACTCCTGAGACAAAGGACGCGGTTGAGAAGTATATCTATGAGGCTTCCATGAAGTCCAATGTAGACCGTATGCAGGACAAAGAGAAGACAGGTGTGTTCACAGGAAGCTATGCGATTAACCCGCTGAACGGTGCAAAGACGCCGATCTGGCTGTCTGACTATGTACTTGCGGATTATGGTACGGGTGCGATTATGTGTGTGCCTGCACATGACGACCGTGACTTTGAGTTCGCGAAGAAATTTGACATCCCGATTGTACAGGTTATCGCAAAAGACGGGAAAGAGATCGAGAACATGACAGAGGCCTATACAGAAGCTTCCGGAACAATGATTAACTCCGGAGAGTGGAACGGTATGGAGTCTGCTGTTCTTAAGAAAGAGGCTCCTCATATTATTGAGGAGAGAGGAATCGGACGTGCCACAGTAAATTACAAGCTCCGTGACTGGGTGTTCTCCCGTCAGCGTTACTGGGGCGAGCCGATACCGATTGTACATTGCCCGGACTGCGGATGTGTTCCGGTGCCGGAGGAGGAGCTTCCGCTCCGCCTGCCGGATGTAGAGTCCTATGAACCGACCGGGACAGGAGAATCCCCGCTGGCAGCGATCGACGAGTGGGTGAACTGCAAGTGTCCGGTGTGCGGAAAGCCGGCGAAGAGAGAGACAAACACCATGCCTCAGTGGGCTGGTTCCTCCTGGTATTTCCTCCGTTATGTTGACAATCACAACGACAAAGAGCTGGTATCCAGAGAAAAGGCGGATGAATATCTGCCGGTGGATATGTATATCGGAGGAGTGGAACACGCGGTTCTCCACCTGCTGTATTCCAGATTTTATACAAAGTTCCTGTATGATATCGGAGTGATCGATTTTGACGAGCCGTTCCACAAACTGTTCAATCAGGGAATGATCACAGGAAAGAATGGAATCAAGATGAGCAAGTCCAAGGGAAATGTAGTTTCCCCGGATGATCTTGTACGTGATTATGGGTGCGATTCTCTGAGAATGTATGAACTCTTTGTAGGACCTCCGGAACTGGACGCAGAGTGGGACGACAGAGGAATTGACGGTGTAAACCGTTTCCTGAAACGTCTCTGGACGCTTCTGATGGACAGCAAGGATAAAGATATTGCTGCCACAAAAGATATGATCAAGCTTCGCCACAGAATGGTATATGATATCACGACCCGTCTGGAGAGCTTCAGCCTGAATACAGTAATCTCCGGATTTATGGAGTATAATAATAAATTCATTGATCTGGCGAAAAAAGAAGGCGGTATCGACAAAGAGACACTGGAGACCATTGCCGTGCTTATCTCACCGTTTGCGCCGCATTTCGCAGAGGAAATGTGGGAGCAGTTAGGACATACCGAAACCGTATTTAAGGCAGGGTGGCCGACTTATGATGAGAGTGCTATGAAGGATGACGAAGTGGAGATTCCGGTGCAGATCAACGGAAAGACAAGAGCAGTCATCAGCATTTCCGCGGAAGCGTCCAAAGAGGAAGCGATTGAGGCCGGAAGGGCGGCGGTTGCAGATAAGCTGACAGGAAATGTGATTAAAGAGATCTATGTTCCGAAGAAGATTGTGAATATTGTAATGAAATAAGATGCGGAAAGCCGGGAAGCCCTGAAATGAGGGCGCCCGGCTTTCTTTTTGTGTGTTTGGAGGAGTAATTTCTTAAGGCTGTGAATGATACTCTTTTTGTAACGAAACAGGCTTACAGGGAACAAATGAGCAGAGAGGAGGTGCGGTGATGAAAGATATGGAGGAAATTTATAAAAAATATATGCCGCAGGTATACAGGTTCTTATTTAGCCTCTGCAGAGATTCCCATTTGGCAGAAGAGCTGACACAGGAAACCTTCTTTCAGGCATTGAAATCCATTGATAATTTCCGCGGCGACTGCAAATTGTATGTCTGGCTTTGTTCCATAGCGAAGCGTTTATGGTATAAGGAGCTGAGAAAAAAGGACAGGGAAAAGCCGGCGGGTGCCAAAGAAGACATTATATCTGCGGATACAAATGCAGAAGACTCGGCAATTCAAAAAATACAGGTGATTGAACTGTATAAAATATTACATTCATTTGAAGAACCGCTAAGAGAAGTGATGTATTTAAGACTGAATGGAAATTTTACATTTAAAGAGATAGGAGACATAATGGGAAAAGATGAGAATTGGGCCAGAGTTACATTTTATCGCGGAAAACTGAGAATAAGAAAGGAGAGCCACTATGAAATGTGAAATGATCAGAGATTTACTGCCGTTATATATAGATGGGCTGACAAGTGAGGAGAGTAATAAAGAAATAGAAAAACATCTGAAATCTTGTAAAGAATGTCAGTTATATTATAAGGAAATGACAGGGGAAATACAGAGCCCGGCACGCATAAGTGATGAAGAGTTAAAAGATGTAGAATTGATTAAGAAAGTGAAAAGGAAAAACAGACGGAAGTTTATTGTTTCTTTGACCGGTGGGATTTTGGCGGCTGTGATCCTTTTGGCACTTATTTTTTCGAGGACAAACAGCAGCGCAAAGTTCGAGGATGTGCAGATGGATTATGGCGTGCGTGGGGACAAAGCATATTTAACATTAGAATCTCAGCCGGGATATGAGCTGTGGATATCAGGAGGGGTAAGCGGCAATGATTCAAATTTAAAAATTCTGTCCGTAAGGGAAATCGGGGGTACTCGTAAAGACAGAATGAGCTGGGAGGATGAGATAGGGACAGAAGATGATCCCTGCAGATGGACGATAGAATTTCGGGATAAAATAATTGTTATAGAAAACGGAATACTTGTAGAGGAAGAGAACATTGAGTAAAAGGAAAAATTGGGAACGAATACAAATAAAAAATTGAATTTTTAAGTAAACCATAGTGATAGATTGAATATAAGGGATGAAGGATATGGATAAAACTAAAATCGGTCAATTATACAAGCAAAATAACAACAGAAAGTTATTGGTTTATTTTGGATGGATGCTTGCTGCCTTTATTTTTAGTTTCGTTGCCTTTATTGTATCTACAATATAAATGATTTTTGAAAATAGTGAGAAATACTAAGATTACTCTGATCAGAAGGTAGGACAGGGACAGATATATGCAAAGCAGACCGCCATGTCCGTTAATGCTATCTTGTGTTATTTAGTTCTCAAAAAAGTATTTTGTAACTTTTGACTTCCTGGATTTGTAATGTAGTTCTATAAGGCTATTATTTTGACATTTTCGTTACGAATGAATTTTTTGAGGATGGCTGATATTAAACATATCGAAGGTCACAAAGGAGCACCCTGCGGGTATACCATTATGCCCTGGAAAGACGTTTGCGATGGCCAATGTGATCGAACAGCAGAAACACACACTGGTCATTGACCATAATAAAACGCTGGCCGCTCAGTTGTATGGAGAATTCAAGGAGATACTCCCTGATAACGCAGTGGATATTTTGTGAGTTGGTGTGCCGGGGCGGAAAATGGGGTGTATCTGGTGGTTTTTCGTGTTGCTTCGTCCAGATTTTGTGGATAGAATAGGACTAAACGGACTGGGTGATACCAGGCGGACAAAATGATTTTGTGACTTTTTGCAGGAAAAATTCTGATTTGCTTTTTTTAGAGTTTTTGCTATACTGTGCATAGAAGTAAATGTTTGCCGTTTGTTATACGACGGGGTACAAGATGTATAACGAGTAATTTTGCCGCTTGCCGATGGTGTGGGATATAAATGAGTCGGTATGTAAATGATTGCCACTTGCTATACAGGTGGGATACAAATAGTATAGTGTGCAAATAAATCCCCGTCAGTCAATGATGGGGATTTTTCATAAAGAGAAAAAGTGGAAAACTATCGTCCACATTTTCTTGCAATTCAAGATAGTAAGAATTTGTATTGGATGATTCCCATTAGTTCACAGGTTGAAAAATATAAAGTCATTATAGAAAAGAAAAACAAAGATACGGAAAATGCAATACAATTATAATAGGCAAATTTGCGGGAAAGGATAATGCGTTTTTAATCCAAAATGCTTTTCCTATTTTAGAAAAATACTTTGATCATGTGCATACGATTGAGAATAAGCCGATTACCATACATAAAAAATTAGATCGAGAGTTTACAATCAACTTGAGAGAGGTATTGGCTATGTATAAACGAGGAATCCGTTTGATTTTTCCTGATATCGAGAAAATACAAGAAAAATGGAAGAAGAATTATCTAAAATTGAATAAAGAAATGGAAGGACAACAGAAAGCTTTTGGCGATTGACACATGAAATAATATGGGATACAATAGCAAAAAAAGAACGTTTGTTCTTGCGCGGCGCCCGAACGGTAGTGACAGAGATAAGCGGAGATACCAACGGGCAGAGTATGAGCGCTGAAAAGAATGAGGCGTCGGCGGAACTTAGGTACAGGATGAGTGGAACAGTATACACATGCATGGACACAGCCATAGGAAAAAGACTATAATCTGAGAAACAAGAGGAACGAACCATGAGATTTGACGCAGGGGTAGATGCAAATGATTTTAATCTGCAGGTGGCTGTCTGTAAAGTGGGAGAGCAATGTGGACTTAATGTGCCGTCAAGCTGCTGATAGTTATGGGAGGAAAGAAATATGATCTGTTTTCATAATCCAGAAGAAGAGAATGGATATTTGAGTAACTGGTATTTATCTGAATTTACAGTTGCTGGCGTTACCTTTTCTTCAATGGAGCAGTATATGATGTATGAAAAGGCATTGCTGTTTCAAGATCAGGAAACAGCGGAAAAAATTTTACAGACAGATAATGTGGCAGAAATAAAAGCGTTAGGCAGAGCTGTTCGGTATTTTGATGATAAGATCTGGATAAAGACAAGAGAAGAAATTATTTACAGGGGTGTGCATGAAAAATTCCATCAGAATCCTGAACTTGCTGAAAAACTGGAGCAGACAGGTGAAGAGATAATTGCGGAGTGTGCTGTAAAAGATAGAATCTGGGGGATTGGTCTTTCTATGAAAGATGAGAACAGACTCAGCATTGATAAATGGAGAGGCCAGAATCTGTTGGGAAAAATTTTGATGAGTGTGAGAGAAGACATTAGGCATCAAAGTAAAGTGACTCAGGCGTTTCAGAATGTCGAAAAAGCCTTTTCTGGTGCAGCAGAGGAAGCAGGATTCTATACAGAAACTGAATTGCAGGATTATGCGAAGAAAATTTGTCGCAAAGAGGAGAAATAATAGCCATGGATCACTTTGAAAATGAGGATTTAAAAGTAGTGACTATTATATGCGATCTTATTGTACATAGTCGAGGAAAGATTGTTGAAAAAGACAA
>CALWTQ010000080.1 GCA_944384505.1 uncultured Mediterraneibacter sp. | reverse complement strand
CCCTGGAGCGGAATCCAGAGCTATCCTTCATCCCCGCAGAATACGTCTCAGAAATAGCCTCTGTTTTCGGACGTTTTACAAAAGGACGTTAGTGAACTAAATAGCTGTTGCACTAATTAACTGAAACTTGTAAAATGAATGCAACTTTTTTCTCTCCCTGCTCCGTCTAATAGTTGTAAGGATCACAAGCACCACCTAATCTCACGATCCTGCATAAGCCGGCGAACATTTTTCCATCAGAGGGGAGGGATATTATTCAGTGAGTAACCGAAACAAAAAGGAGGGGATCAGCATGGAGTATCTGGTGAAGAAAGCCCAGAATGGAAGTTCCAGAGCATTCGTTGAATTGATGGAATCCAGCAAACAGGGAATGTACAAAGTAGCCAGAAGTTATTTTTCCAACGAGGAGGACATTGCCGATGCCATTCAGGATACGATCGAGGCGGCATATCGCTCTCTCCCGAATTTAACGTCAGCGGAATATTTCCATACCTGGCTGATCCGGATTTTGATTAACAAATGTATTGATATTATCCGCAAGAAGAAGCAGGAAAGTCCGGTTGAAATTTTCCCGGATCAGGGCGCTCCCTGCATCGAACTTAAAAACTGTGAATTTGAGGAGCTGATGCAGTCTCTTGACGAAAAGTACCGCACAGTCCTTCTTCTCTACTACAGTGAGGGATTCAAGATCAGCGAGATCGCACAGCTTCTGGATATGGAAGAAAACACTGTGAAATCAAGACTTTCCAGAGGCAGAGAGAAGTTCCGGCAGATCTGGACCGGACAGAGCGCTGCCTGCCGGACATAGTCTGTCTAACTGAAACGAAACTTTTGATTTTAAACTCGTTTATAGAAAAGGAGGAGATCACTTGAGCAGAAATTTTTCTCAGGAAGATGTGGAACGCATCTTAAAAAATGATACAGAGATCCCCGCGTCCGTTGACCAGAGGATCCAGGACACTTATCAGAAGCTAGGCCTGACAGGAGGCAGCGCAGCGCATACTGCCGGACGGCGCACCGTAAAAAGGCGCAGCCGCAAAGCCTGGGTATCCATCGCCGCGGCCGCGGTCATTGTAGCCGGCTTAAGCATTACAGCCGTTGCAGCTACTCACTTTTTAAGTGTTAAAGTCACCGAGGAGGACGGCAAAGTGGCTCAGAAAGTCACTGTTGATCCGACTGCGAAGGAAGCGCACAAGATCGAAATCAGCAATGTGGGATATATTCCGGAGGGATACGTCTACCACGAAGACGGCCCCCGCGCCGGGAAATATCACAACGACGCCACAGGCGGCGGTATGACCATCGTCCCGTTCGACGCAGCGGCTGTATACTGGTACACTTCTGTGGGAAATCCCATGCTTGACATCGTGAAAGATAAAGATGCTTTTGTAGGAACTACTGAGACAAACGGCATGACTGTAAATATTTTCCAGGACGATACCATCTACACAGACGACAGCACGGTCATGCAGAATGTCTATCTCTTCAACGAGGAGGAAGGATATGTCATATGGGTGCATGTAAGCGGTCCTGACCTTCCGGACGGCGAGGCTATGAAAGTGGCTGAAAGCATTGAAGTAAAGGTTCTGGATGAGACAGTCACATACGCATCCGATGAAGAGATTCAGGAAGAGATCTCAAAAAGCGAAACCGACAAGGCCGTGCAGGAAGCAGCGCTCTCATCCATTGATTCTTCCTGCATCTATTCAGTGGGCGACACAGTATCCGCTCCGGAGTACATGGACTCAGATCCGGACAGAAGTACTAATATGACAGATGTACAGTACACGGTTAAGGATATACAGATCGCAGATTCCCTTCCGCTTGACCAGTACCCGAAGGAGAATTATGTTCCCGACTACGATTCCGAAATTGTGCCGCTGCTCAATGAAGACGGAACATTTAAGACGCATGACCGCTATCCGGTTATAGACGGGGTGATCCTGAAAGGAGATATTGAAAGCGCCCAGCCAAAAGTTGTGCTGGCAACTGTTGATATTACCAATACGGCAGACTCAGGCGGAGAGTTCTACATTGCTCCCCAGCTTACTCTTCTGAATGATACAGGTGACGGCAGTTACAGTCTGCTTGAATATCAGGAAGCCACAAGCGCATACTATGCAGTAGGCGTTGACGGTTCCCCGTTCTACCAGAGCGTACAGCAGTTCACAGAAAACTCGAAGAAAGACGTATACTATGCTTACCTCAAGGGCGGAGAGACACTGGAATGCACCTTCGCATTTGTAGTAGATGAGGATAACATTGATAACGCATACCTGGGTTTCTTCAATACGGATGGAAGCCATTATGATTATCCGCGGGTAAAGATTGCTGAATAAATTAAAACTAACAGGGCAAATGGAACATTTCCATTTGCCCTGCTGCTTTTCAAAACATAACTCCTCTTAGTTCACAGTTCTCTTCACATACGTGGTATGCAGGATGTGATGCGCCTTCTCGCTTCCCGGCGCGCCCAGGTATTCACTGTATACCTTCTTGATGGACGGATTCTCATGAGATTTCCTGATTGTCTTCGCCGCATCATTGTCATACAGAGCTTTGGCGCGGATCGCGCGCACGTCCTCAAAGTTTCTCACGTCTGCATGTACCTGCGGCTGGCCGCCGCCGTTTACACATCCGCCCGGACAGCACATGATCTCGATAAAGTGGTAGTCCGCCTCTCCGGCTCTCACTTTGTCCATGATAATCTTCGCGTTGGACAGCCCGGAAGCCACAGCCACTTTCACATCCATTCCCGCGACATGGTAGACTGCTTCTTTGATGCCGGCTGTACCGCGCACTTCTGTGAAGTCCACTTTTTCAAGCGTCCCGCCTGTCAGCTCTTCCACTGCGGTCCTAAGAGCCGCTTCCATAACTCCGCCTGTAGCTCCGAAGATCACGCCCGCTCCTGTGGATTCGCCTAACGGATCATCGAATCCCTCGTCCGGCAGGCTGCGGAAATTGATTCCCACCTTGCGGATCAGCCTTGCCAGCTCCCTTGTAGTAATGGAGATATCCACATCCGGCACTCCCGCCGCATACTGGTCGTCTCTCTGTATTTCAAATTTCTTTGCCGTACACGGCATCACGCTGACACAGACAATATCTTCCGGAGCGATGCCCATCCTCTCCGCATAGTAAGTCTTTGTGATTGCTCCCGACATCTGCTGCGGGGATTTGCAGCTCGACAGGTGCGCAAGCTGGTCCGGATAATAGTGCTCCATATACTTAACCCATCCCGGCGAGCAGGAAGTCATCATTGGAAGCACACCGCCGTTCTTGACGCGGTCAATAAACTCATGAGCCTCCTCCATGATCGTAAGATCCGCGCCGAAATCCGTGTCGAACACTCTATCGAAACCGATTCTTCTAAGCGCGGCAACCATCTTGCCTTCCACATCCGTACCCATCGGATATCCGAACTCTTCGCCCAGGGCCGCGCGGACAGACGGAGCCGGCTGGACAACTACATGTTTTGTTTCATCCGCAATTGCTTCCAGCACTTCATCTATGCTGCTCTTCTCATAGAGCGCCCCTGTGGGACATGCCGAAATACACTGACCGCAGGACACACAGCTCGTATCTCCCAGTCCCATCTCGAACGGAGATCCGATAAATGTGGCGAATCCCCTGTTGTTCGGTCCGATTACGCCCACACTCTGTATCTTCTCGCACACTGCGGAGCAGCGGCGGCAGAGGATACATTTATTGTTGTCGCGTACCATATGCACCGCGCTCTCGTCCAGTTCGTAGTGGGGCATCTCTCCGTCGAAGTAATTCTCGTCCTCCACGCCGTACTCCTGGCACAGTTCCTGGAGTTCACAGTGCCCGCTTCTCACACAGGAGAGGCACTTTTTGTCGTGGTTGGAGAGAAGAAGCTGGAGCGTCCGCCTCCTGGAATCAAGAAGCTTCTTTGTATTTGTCAATACTTCCATTCCCTCGGAAACCGGGTGAACACACGCTGCCACCAGGTTTCTCGCGCCCTTTACCTCCACAACGCACATACGGCAGGCGCCGATCTCGTTGATATCTTTTAAGTAGCACAGCGTCGGGATACGGATTCCCGCCGCCTGCGCCGCCTCGAGAATCGTAGAACCTGCGGGCGCAGTTACATTCAAGCCATTGATCTTTAAATTCACATTTTCCATTTTCACTGCCCTCCCTTATTCTTTGTAGATCGCGCCGAACCGGCATTTCTCCATGCAGGCACCGCACTTCAGGCACTTCTCGGGGTTGATCATATGCACTTCTTTTACCTTGCCGATGATTGCGTCCGCCGGACAGGTTCTCGCGCAGAGCGTACATCCCTTACACTTATCCGGGTCAATCCTATACTGCAGAAGGTCTTTACAGACTCCGGCAGGACATTTCTTATCCACAATATGTGCAATGTATTCATCTCTGAAATATTTCAGGGTAGAGAGCACCGGGTTCGGAGCTGTCTGGCCCAGAGCGCACAGGGAATTGGACTGCAGGTGATAGCACAGCTCTTCCAGCTTATCCAGATCCTCCATATCCGCCTGACCTTTTGTGATCTTCTCAAGGATCTCCAGCATCCGTCTCGTACCGATCCGGCACGGGGTGCACTTTCCGCAGGATTCATCCACTGTAAACTCGAGGAAGAACTTTGCGATATCCACCATACAGGTATCCTCGTCCATGACGATCAGTCCGCCGGATCCCATCATGGAGCCGATGGCCGTCAGATTGTCATAATCAATCGGCACGTCCAGGTGCTCCGCCGGAATACATCCACCGGACGGGCCTCCGGTCTGGGCTGCCTTGAACTTCTTCCCATTGGGGATGCCTCCTCCGATCTCTTCTACGATCTCCCGGAGGGTTGTACCCATAGGCACTTCCACAAGACCTGTATTGTTGATCTTTCCTCCCAGGGCAAACACTTTGGTTCCTTTTGATTTCTCGGTTCCCATGGAAGCGAACCACTCCGGTCCGTTCACAATGATCTGAGGGATATTTGCGTAAGTCTCCACGTTATTTAAGATCGTCGGCTTCTCAAACAGGCCCTTAAGAGCCGGGAACGGCGGGCGTGGACGGGGCTCTCCTCTGTTTCCTTCGATAGAGGTCATAAGGGCCGTCTCCTCACCACATACAAACGCTCCCGCGCCAAGTCTTAGTTCAATGTCAAAGTCAAATCCGCTGTCAAAGATATTTTTGCCCAGCAGTCCGTAATCTCTCGCCTGTCCGATGGCGATCTCCAGACGCTTTACAGCGATCGGATACTCTGCGCGGACATAGATATATCCCTGGGACGCTCCGATAGCGTATCCCGCGATGGCCATTGCCTCCAGCACTGCGTGGGGATCTCCTTCCAGGATCGAACGGTCCATGAACGCGCCCGGGTCGCCTTCATCCGCGTTGCAGCAGACATACTTCTGATCCGCCTGATTTGCCGCGGCGAACTTCCACTTCTGTCCTGTGGGGAATCCGGCGCCGCCTCTTCCTCTCAGTCCGCTGTCCAGAAGGATCTGAATTACATCCTCCGGCGTTTTCTCCGTGAGCACGATTCCAAGCGCCTCATAGCCGCCGGTTCCGATATACTCGTCAATATTCTCCGGGTTGATCACACCGCAGTTTCTCAGCGCCACACGGTGCTGTTTCTTATAGAAATTCGTCTCATTTAACGGGATGATCTTATCCGTCTTCGTCGTCTCATCATAGAGAAGGCGGGTCACAACCCTTCCTTTAAGTAGATGCTCGGATACGATCTCCGGGATGTCATCCTCCTGTACCATGGAATAGAAGGTTCCTTCCGGATATACGATCATAATCGGTCCCAGCGCGCAGAGTCCGAAACATCCGGTCTTGACAACGCCTACCTCGTCCGAAAGCCCGTTGGCCGCGATCTCCTTTTCCAGTCTTTCCCTGATCCGCTGACTGCCGGAGGAGGTACATCCGGTTCCGCCGCAGACAAGTACATGTGAACGATACATATTCTTCAAGCCTCCTTTTCTTTATGCGTTGTTTTTCTGTGCTGCGCTCAGTGTATACTTTGTTACAACCTGACCGCCTAAAAGGTGAAGACGCAGCACCTCCAGCGCTTTCTCAGGAGTCATCTTCACGTATGTCACTTTCTCTTTCCCAGGCTCCATCACTTCAACGATGGGCTCATACTGGCACAGGCCGATGCACCCGGTCTGGGTCACACTGATCTTCTCGCTTAAGTTCTGTTCCTGCACTGCGTCAGAGAGCGCTGTCAGCACCGGCCTTGCGCCGCTTGCGATCCCGCACGTAGCCATGCCGACTACCACACGGATCTGATTCTCATTCTCCGCCCGGACACCGACCTTGCCCTGCATTTTCTCTCTGATTGCACGTAATTCTTCAAGAGATTTCATATATTTCCTCCATTTCTGTTTGCTTTGTTCTGCTCTGATTTATTTGTTTCAGATATCCGCCCCTCCGTCTGTCTCTGACTTATTTGTCTCCAGATATTCTTTGATAAACGCGGACACTTCCGGCTCCGAAAAAGATATCCCTTCTCCCAGCATCTCTCTCATCTGGCGGGTATCAAGCACAAAACTTCTGTCCCCATACTCATATGTATATCTGAAATCAATCTGCTCATTAAAAACGATCAATGTGTGGATTGTTGAACTGATATCCCCCAGCGGCATTCTGTCAATGTGGGACAGAGTGAACACCGCTTTGACCGCCGTCCCTTTTCCCAGCTCTGAACTGATCTGGAAACTGCCGTCCGTACTCTCCGCGGCCTGCTTGAAAAACGGAACTCCAAGCCCTACCTTTCTCGTGGTCCGCGTCGTGTAAAAGGGATCCTGTACGTTTGACACCTGCTCCGGAGTCATCCCGCAGCCATCGTCCCTGATCCACACGGTCAGCGTATCCTCCTCAGGTTTTACGGAGACTGTAATCTCGATAAGAGACGCCTGCGCCCGCACAGAATTCTCTGCAACATCCAGAATATTCAGAGAGATCTCCGGCATCATAGGCTTACTCGTACTTCGCCAGAATGCCGTCCAGATCGTCCACTGTCAGACGTCCGTAGACCTCGTCATTGATCATCATAACCGGAGCAAGTCCGCATGCGCCGACACACCGGCAGGCATCCAGCGAAAATTTACCGTCCGGCGTACACTCTCCGCCGACAATCCCCAGCTTTTCCATAAGAGCATTATAAATATCTCCCGAACCTTTTACATAACACGCTGTGCCAAGACAGACAGAAATCCTGTATCTGCCTTTCGGATTCAGGGTGAACTGCGAATAAAACGTCGCGACACCGTAAATCTTTTCCATCGGAATTCCTGTCTCATCCGAGATCATCTTCTGAACTTCAATCGGAAGATAACCGTATATATCCTGTGCCTTCTGCAGGATCGGCATAAGGGCACCTTTTTCATCTTTGAGATCAGCGATCACTTTCATAAGTGCCTCTTCCTGTTCTTTTGTCCCGGAAAATGGAACTGTTCCTTTCTTAGCTGCCATTCTTCAACCTCCATTTCTCTCCATGTCTGGCCATATGGCCAATAAGCCTGTTTTTGCGCTCATTGTATATATAATATCATAGGAAAGCTCAAATTACTACTCATTTTTGTTAATATTTTACCAATTATCTTTCTCATCCCGCTTTACACCGGTTCTTTTTTAATCAAATTCCCACAAAAAACCGATTTATTGCTTTTTAATTTGTCAAATGTTATACTGTCGATATGTAAACTAATATTTTTCATTTTCAGAGGAGGTCCTTATGACGATCGGAGAAATACAGCGGGTCCTGGACGCGCAGTTCCTTTACGGCGAGGAACTTTCAGATCTTGACGCAGATTTCGTCTTTTCCGCCGACATGATGAGCGACGTACTCGCATACGGCGAAAAATGTTCCATTCTAATGACAGGCCTGTGCAATTCGCAGGTGGTCCGCACGGCGGAGATGCTGGACATTGTCTGTATTATCTTCGTCCGCGGCAAAATGCCGGACGCAAATATGCTTTCACTTGCCATGAGCAAAGGGATCGCCATCCTGGCGACAAAGCACTTTATGTTTACGGCGTGCGGCATTCTGTATGAGCACGGGCTAAGGGGAGGTGCTTAAATGGGGGATCAGCTTATTTTTACTTACATTGTAGACGGCGACGATTTCACCCGTGCCGGCGAGGCAAGCAGCTCTGTGAAAAACAAACTGAAAATGCTCGGGGTTGACAGCGATGTCATCCGCAAAGTCGCCATCGCCATGTATGAAGGTGAGATTAACATGGTAATCCATGCCGACGGAGGAACGATTACTGTCTCCGTCTCCGACGATGATATTACCATGGTTCTCTCTGACAGCGGCCCGGGGATCCCGGATATCGAGAAAGCGATGCAGGAGGGCTATTCTACCGCGAAAGAAGAAGTGCGCTCCCTGGGATTCGGCGCCGGTATGGGACTGCCGAATATGAAGCGCTTCACAGATGAAATGAATATTGACACTGTCATCGGCCAGGGTACGACAATCACTATGAAAGTTTACCTGTAGTACCCGCCCGGCGGCAGAAAATGGAGGAATAGTATGGAGAAGTATAACCCGGAAAAGAATAAGTTCATGCGGTCCGTGCGGTTAAAGGAGTCAGCCTGCCAGGGGTGCATCAACTGTATCAAGCACTGCCCCACACAGGCAATCCGCGTACATAACGGAAAGGCTCACATTATCGACAAGTTCTGTATCGACTGCGGCCGGTGCATCCGGTATTGTCCGCACCACGCGAAAATCCCGGTATATGATCCGCTGTCCGTAATCAATAATTTCAAGTACACAGTCGCGCTTCCCGCTCCCACTCTCTACGCGCAGTATAATAACCTGACAAATGTGGACATTGTCTTAAACGCGCTGTTAAAGCTCGGGTTCGACGATGTATATGAAGTCAGCGCGGCGGCAGAACTGGTGTCAGAGGCGTCCCGCCAGTATATTAAAGATCACGAGGCGGAGGCCCCCTTTATCAGTTCAGCCTGCCCCTCTGTGATCCGGCTGATCCGTGTAAAGTTTCCCTCCCTGATCTCCCGCCTTCTCCCGATCAAGGCTCCGGTTGAAGTGGCGGCTGAGATCGCGCGGGCAAGGGCCATGAAAAAGACCGGACTGAAACCGGAAGAGATCGGCATCATCTTCATCTCCCCCTGCCCTTCAAAGGTTTCATACGCCAAGTCGCCTCTTGGGATCGAGAAGAGCAATATCGACAATGTAGTGGCCATCAAAGACGTCTACCCTCTGCTGCTTCCTCACATGAAACATGATGAGAGCCAGCTAAAGCCTCTGTCCCATTCCGGCAGGATCGGGATCGGCTGGAGCAATGCCGGCGGGGAGGCTGGCGGGCTTCTGGCGGAAAATTACCTGGCGGCAGACGGGATCGTCAATATTCTGCGCGTGCTGGAGGAGCTGGAGGATGAAAAGCTCCACGGCCTTACCTTTGTCGAGCTGAACGCCTGCAACGGCGGGTGTGTGGGGGGGACTCTGACAGTGGAAAATGCCTACATCGCCACTACGAAGACAAAACGCCTTGTAAAATATCAGCCCGTCTCCAAAAACCACCTGGAAGACAATCCGGAAGTGGAAAATATTTTCTGGGCGGATAATGTAGAATACGAGCCTGTCTTCCGTCTGGGGAATACATTTAAGGAAAGTCTGAAAATGATGAGCGATGTCGAAAACCTCACAGCCAGATTCCCCGGGCTGGACTGTGGCTCATGCGGAGCGCCCACCTGCCAGACGCTGGCAGAGGACATCGTGCGCGGCGATGCCACTCCTAACGACTGCATCTATGTGCTCCGGGCAAATATTGCAGACCTCTCCCGGAAGATAGAAGAACTGGCGGGAAAACGGAGACAGTCCGCTGACGGCGATGACCCGGATGCCGAACTTTTTGATTCATACATCCGGACGCTGACTGAGGAGCTGGCTTCTTTCGGCGTCCCGGATCGTTCGCGGCAAAGGAGGGAAAAATAAATATGAAACTGGAAACAATTCTAAAACTTCCCGAACTGAAAGTTCTCGCGGAAGGGAATCCTGACAGAGAGATTTCAAAGATTTTCTGCTGTGACCTGCTAAGCATTGCCATGGGGAAGGCTCC
Source organism: uncultured Mediterraneibacter sp. (assembly GCA_944384505.1). GTDB lineage: Bacteria > Bacillota > Clostridia > Lachnospirales > Lachnospiraceae > Mediterraneibacter. The sequence continues at coordinate 6,919 of CALWTQ010000080.1, read as the reverse complement.
GGCAGACGGTGTATGGGTGACTGTAATGGGGAATAAGAACACGCTCGCCGTGGCCTCTCTCACGGACACGGCCTGCATCGTCCTGGCGGAAGGCGTGACTCTTGATGAGGGCACTGTTGCCAAAGCCCGGGATGAAGGGATCGCCGTTGCATCCACCGGACTTCCCGTCTTTGATATGGCGCTTAAGATCTATCAGGCGGGACAGTCATGATTCCCCTTTATTATGACCTGCATATTCATTCCTGCCTTTCCCCATGCGGGGATGATGACATGACTCCGGCAAATCTTGTAGGAATGGCGGCAGTCAAAGGGCTTGACGTTATCGCCCTTACTGACCACAACAGCTGCCAAAACTGCCCTGCCGCCATGTATCACGGAGAGAATTACGGCGTAACAGTAATTCCGGGCATGGAGCTGACCACAGAGGAGGAAGTGCATGTGGTCTGCCTGTTTCCCACTCTTGAGAAAGCGCTTGAGTTTGACTCCTATGTGTATGAACGGCTTATGCCCATACCTAACCGGGAGGATATCTTCGGGAAACAGCAGATCATGAATAAGAACGACGAGGTTACAGGGATGGCGGAATATCTCCTGATCAACGCGACTTCCATCTCATTTGACGAAGTATTCTCTCTGGTGGAATCCCGGGGAGGCGTGGCCTACCCGGCCCATGTGGACAAAACCTCCACCAGCGTAATCTCCAATCTCGGTTTTGTCCCCCCGGACAGTACGTTTACCTGCGCAGAATTTCACGATTTTAAAAATCTGCACCGCCTGCGCCGGGAGCACCCCTATTTTGAAAAATGTAATGTGATCTGCTGTTCCGACGCCCATTACCTCGGTGACATACACGAGCCGGAATATCAGATCTACGCACGGTCGAAAAATATCCCTGATATCCTGGAATCTCTGTGCACAGAAAAAGCCCGGTGAAATCGTGTGTCTTATCACACACAATTCCATCGGGCCCCTGTCAGCCTGAAAATCTGGTTACTAATCACTCTTCATTGTCATCTTCCGTAATATCCGCCGCCTGAACCCTGATCACTTTCCTTAAATCCTCAAGGCTCATCTCTACCTGATATCCGATCTTTCCGCCGCTGAAGATAATCCGCTCAAGACTCTCCGCAGACTGGTCTATTGTTGTGACAAACTGCTTTTTCATGCCGATCGGAGAACATCCCCCATGCACATATCCGGTCAGGGGAAGCAGCTCCTTTGATTTAATCATCTCGATGCTCTTCTCCCCTACACTTCTGGCAGCCTTCTTTAGATCCAGCTCCTTTTTCACCGGGACAATAAAAACATAGTTTGCCTTTGACTTTCCCACTGTCACCAGCGTCTTGAATACCGTGTCAGGATCTTCCCCAAGCGCCGCGGCGACCTCTGTGCCGCTCACGGCCCCGGTATCAACATAACTGTGGCTCACATAGCTGATCTTCTTCTGATCGAGTATGCGCATTACATTCGTTTTATCACTGTTTTTACTCATGGTAAAATCTAATCCTCAAAGGCTTCCTTCATTTTTTCCATGAAGCCCTTCTTTTTCTTCTTCTCGGTCTTTTCTCCCTTATCACCCGCATCATCGTGCTGATGCAGTGTATTTCCAGTAAGTTCGTCAAACCGCTTAAGCGCTTCTTTTGCCTCCGCACTCAGCCGCTCCGGCGTCTGGATCACAAGCGTAACGTAATGGTCGCCTCTCACCTGGGAATTTCTCAGCGACGGAACACCCTTTCCTTTCAGGCGCACCTTCGTGTCTGTCTTCGTCCCCGGCTTTACAGTATAGATCACGTCCCCATCCACTGTCGGGATACGGACATTGCCGCCCAGCGCAGCCACGGCAAATGAGATCGGCACCGTTGAGAAGATATGAACATCCTGCCTCTGGAATACCGGATGCCTCGATACATTAACCTCTACAAGAAGATCACCTCTCGGGCCGCCGTTTACTCCCGGCTCGCCTTTCTCGCGGATCCGCACGCTCTGGCCGTTGTCAATACCGGCCGGGATGGACACCTGGATTTTCTTTCTGCTGGAAGTATATCCGGTTCCGGAACACTTCGGACATTTTTCCTTTATAATCTTTCCTGAGCCGCCGCAGTTCGGACAGGTCTGTACATTCTGCACAGTTCCGAAGAAGGACTGGGAAGTATAGACAACCTGGCCCCGGCCGCCGCACTTCGGGCATGTCTCGGGAGATGTCCCCGGCTTTGCGCCCGTTCCGTGACAGTCATCGCACGGATCTTTCAGGATCAGATCCAGCTCTTTCTCACATCCGAATACCGCCTCCTCAAATGTGATGCGGATACTCTTGCGGATGTTCGCCCCTTTCATTGGGCCGTTGTTCGCCCGGCCGCCTCTCCTGCCGCCAAACAGGTCGCCGAATATATCTCCGAATATATCACTGAAATCAGCGCCGCTGAAATCAAATCCACCGAATCCTCCGGCGCCGCCGGCTCCTCCTTCAAAGGCTGCGTGGCCGAACTGATCATACTGACGGCGTTTGTCAGGATCACTTAAGACCGCATAGGCCTCGGAAGCCTCTTTGAATTTCTTCTCAGCCTCTTTATCCCCGGGGTTCATATCTGGGTGGTACTTTTTCGCCAGCGCACGGTATGCCTTTTTGATCGCCGCGTCATCGGCATCTTTGCCTACTCCCAGCACCTCATAATAATCTCTCTTTGACTCTGCCATAACACAATACTCTACCTTTCATTCTTCATCCGCGGAACTGCTCTCTCAGAGCAGCCCCGGTGTTCAGCCATACATACAAGATTCTACGGAGCTGTTCTTACACAGCCCCGTAGAATCCTGTTATCATATCAGAGGAACGTCCGGTCTGTCAAGTTTCAGCTGTCTGTCGTCCTCTTAAAAAATTACAGTTCAGTCCGCGCCATTCATAAAACCGCAGCCTGCGTTATTTAGACTTCCTTGTAGTCTCCGTCTACCACGTCGTCCCCCTGGTATCCTTCCGGCGCCGGGCCTGCTCCAGGATTCGGGCCTGCGCCTGCTCCCATATCCGGGCCGCCTGCCGCGCCTGCACCTGCCTGCTCATACATCTTAGTGAACAGCTTCTGAGCGCTCTCCATCAGTTTCTCCTTCGCCGCTTTGATCTCCCCTACATCAGCGTCTGCCGCTGTCTCCGGAGTAGATTTGGCAAGTACGTCTTTGAGCGCCTGAACGTCAGCCTCAACCGCCGCTTTATCATTTGCATCCAGCTTGTCGCCTACATCTTTCAGCGCTTTCTCTGTCTGGAATACCATAGCGTCCGCTTCGTTTCTCGCATCGATTGCCTCTTTGCGCTTCTTATCCTGAGCCTCGAACTCAGCAGCCTCTTTCACTGCCTTATCGATATCGGCGTCGGACATATTGGAGCCCGCTGTGATTGTGATGTGCTGCTCTTTGCCTGTGCCGAGATCCTTAGCGGATACATTTACGATACCGTTTGCATCGATATCGAAAGTAACTTCGATCTGCGGTACTCCGCGCGGAGCCGGCGGGATTCCGTCCAGTCTGAACTGGCCGAGTGATTTATTGTCCTTAGCGAACTGTCTCTCACCCTGTACGACATTGATATCTACTGCTGTCTGATTGTCGGCCGCTGTAGAGAAGATCTGGCTCTTCTTTGTCGGGATTGTTGTATTTCTCTCAATCAGTCTTGTAGCGACGCCGCCCATCGTCTCGATAGAAAGTGACAGCGGGGTAACATCCAGAAGAAGGATATCGCCTGCGCCTGCGTCTCCTGCAAGCTTTCCGCCCTGTACAGAAGCTCCGAGGGCAACGCACTCATCCGGGTTCAGTGACTTGCTCGGCTCTTTGCCTGTCAGTCTCTTAACCTCTTCCTGAACTGCCGGGATACGTGTAGATCCGCCTACCAGAAGTACCTGGCCCAGATCTGCCGCTGTGATTCCCGCGTCGGAAAGCGCACGTCTAACCGGCTCTGCTGTCTTATCAACAAGGTCTCTTGTCAGCTCATCGAATTTCGCCCTTGTCAGGTTCATGTCAAAGTGCTTCGGTCCCTCAGCTGTAGCTGTGATGAACGGAAGGTTGATATTTGTTGTTGTTGCGCTTGAAAGCTCTTTCTTTGCTTTCTCTGCCGCTTCTTTCAATCTCTGGAGAGCCATCTTGTCGTTCGACAGGTCAACGCCCTCTTTCGCCTTGAAGTCAGCCAGCATGTAGTCTGTAATCTTCTGGTCGAAGTCATCGCCGCCCAGACGGTTGTTTCCTGCTGTGGAAAGAACCTCGATTACGCCGTCGCCGATCTCGATGATAGATACGTCAAATGTACCGCCGCCGAGGTCGTATACCATAATCTTCTGCTCTTTCTCATTGTCCAGGCCATATGCCAGAGCTGCAGCCGTAGGCTCGTTGATGATACGCTTTACATCAAGTCCCGCGATCTTTCCTGCGTCCTTTGTAGCCTGACGCTGAGCATCGTTAAAGTAAGCCGGAACTGTGATAACAGCCTCTGTTACTTTCTCTCCGAGATACCCTTCTGCGTCTGCTTTTAACTTCTGAAGGATCATTGCGGAGATCTCCTGCGGAGAATATTTCTTTCCATCAATGTCTACTTTGTAGTCTGTTCCCATCTCTCTTTTGATTGAAGAGATTGTTCTTGCCGCGTTTGTAACTGCCTGACGCTTTGCAGGCTCTCCTACCAGACGCTCGCCTGTCTTTGTGAACGCCACAACAGACGGTGTAGTTCTTGCGCCTTCTGTGTTTGCGATGACTGTCGGCTGTCCACCTTCCATAACAGCCACGCAGCTGTTTGTTGTACCAAGGTCAATACCAATTATTTTTCCCATAGTAATGCTCCTCCTTTAATAAGATTATTTTATATTCTAATATTTGAAAAGGTCGTTAATGATGTTTAGTTCGCTACTTTTACCATGCTGTGTCTCACAACATTGTCGCGGTATGTGTAGCCTTTCTGGAATTCTTCTGCTACGATATTCTCGCCCAGCTCCTCATCTTCCACATGCATTACTGCATTGTGGAAATCCGGATTGAATTCCTTTCCCACTGCTTCAATCTGCTTTACGCCGACGCCTTCCAGCGTGGTCATAAGCTGTTTGTAGATCTTTTCCATCCCCTCTGCAAACGGAGTGGATTTCTCTTCTTCCGGCACAGTGTCAAGTCCCCGTTCAAAGTTATCAACTACCGGAAGTATCTTCTCTATGATATCCTTCGCGCCAATCTCGTACATCTGGGATTTCTCCTTTTCCGTACGCTTGCGGAAGTTATCAAACTCTGCCATCTGACGGGTCAGACGGTCTGTCAGTTCCTCAATCTTTTCGTCTTTTTTATCTTTCTTATTCTTCTTTCCGAAAAGCTTCTTCTTTTCTGTCTTTGCGGATTCTTCCGATGCATCTTCCTCTTTGTCAGACTCATCTGACTCTGCGGCGTCTGCATCCCCCTGTGCCGTTTCGCTTTCGCCGGCTTCATCCGCCGATTCAGTATCCGCTGTCTTTTCCGCCTCAGCCTCTTCTTTCGCCGCAGCTTCCGCGGCGTTTGCCTTTGCTTCTTCGACAGCCTCTTTCACCATATCTTCCTTACTCATCTTATCACTCACCAGCTTTCCACCTTTCTATTCTTTCGGATCTTTATTGTATATCGCATCCAACTCATTCTGCAGAGTCTTCAACGTCTTCATGACATGTTCATAATCCATCCGCTTCGGGCCAATGATACCGATCGTACCCTTCATACCCTCACCAAGCTCATAGGTCGCTGTCACTACGCTGCAGTCCTTCATCGTTTTGACCGGGGCCTCTTCCCCGATGTAAACCTGAATTCCGTGATTGTCTTCACTGGCAAGTGTCTCTGTCACCAGATCGGCAAGCTGCTGCTTCTCTTCAAATGCACTTATGATCTCCTGCGCGCTCTGCTTATCGCTCAGCTCCGGATACTTAAAGATATTCGTCGCCCCGCTGGTGTAGATCTTCATATCATCTTCCACATGAATGATCTCTGCTACAGCGTCCAGCACATGCCCGACAACCTCACTGTGAATTCCCGCCTGCTCTTTCAGTCTGGCGATCAGCCCCAATGTGATCTGATCAATCGGCATTCCGTTTAACGTAGTGTTAAGCAGCATATTGAGCTTTAACAGAGTCTCATTACTTAGTGTTTCACCAACTTCAATGATCTTATTCTTGATCACGTTCCCGCCGAGAACAATCACCGCTACAATCTGTTCTTCATCCACCTGTGAGAGCTGGATAAACTTTAAAGTATTCCGATTATTAATGGGGGAGGAAACCATTGTCGCATAGTTCGTATTCGACGCGAGCACCTTCGCGGCCTGCTGCAATACCTGTTCGACCTTGTCAGCCTTCTGAAGCATTGCATCTTCACGCTCGGTAATCTCCTGTTCCTTCTCTTCCATCAGCATATCCACATACAGGCGGTATCCTTTGTCAGAAGGAATTCTCCCCGCTGATGTATGAGGCTGGAAAATATATCCCAGATCTTCCAGATCCGCCATCTCATTCCGGATCGTAGCGGAACTTAGGTTCAGCTCCGTGTATTTTGAAAGGGTCCGCGAGCCAACCGGTTCTCCGGTCTCAAGGTAATTCTGTATGATCGCTTTCAGAATGATAAGTTTTCTTTCACTTAACGATGTATCGACCGCCACATCCTTTCCTCCTTTCTCGCTATTAGCACTCCTTTCTTTTGAGTGCTAACACCTTCCGTATATAAAGATAGCACTGAGATTTACTTTTGTCAACACCGTTTCAACATTTTTTTAATAGCATCGGCTATTTAGCGCACTAACAGTTCCTGACGAAATGTGTCCGGAAGCGGAGCGGATAGTTTGCGATACGTATTCTGTGAAAGGAGACAGCCGTGCGATGTTCCGTTCCAGAATCCGGAAAATCTAGCAGGCCGAAGAGATGTTTAAATACAAAGCGGCGCT